>JADGCU010000078.1 GCA_015228785.1 Candidatus Omnitrophota bacterium | reverse complement strand
TCGTGCGCGCCTGATCAGCGATAGAACGCGTGATCGCCTGACGGATCCACCACGTCGCATACGTTGAGAACTTATATCCACGCTGATATTCAAACTTCTCGACCGCACGAATCAGGCCCATATTCCCTTCCTGGATCAGATCCAGGAATGACAGCCCACGATTGATATATTTCTTAGCGATCGAAACCACAAGACGCAAATTCGCCTCGACCAAAAGCTTCTTGGCCTTATTGAACTGCGACTGACGGATCTTGATAACGCGCAGCTGCTCGCGGATCTTCGGGAGCGGCTCGCACAAATCCTTAAGGATCTTCTTGCGGTTCTCCTGAAGCTGCTTATGCGGCACCGAAGGCTTTTTCATCGCCAACTGCTTGTCGATCCGGTGCAGCGAATCCATCAGCTCATTGATCCGCGAAATGATCTGCTCGTTAACGGACGCCGTCAGCTTAAACTCGGAGACCGACATGGCCGCAACGGACGTGTTGGGCTTAGCGCGCTTTAATCTCTCAACGATACGCTTAAGATCCTTAAGAAGCGTCGGCCGGCGCTCAAGCTCATCTTTGACAACATCCTCAACGCTGATCTCCTGCCTCAACGCCTTCTCAATGATCGCAATAGCCTCTCTACGGGCATAGGCGTTAATGAAAAGCGACTCCGAGAATTTCTTCTCAGCTTCCTCAATACGCTTGGCGAGTGAGATCTCCTCATCACGCGTCAAAAGAGGAATCGACCCCATCTGCTTCAAATACATCTTGACCGGATCGTCGAGCGGAATGAATTTCTCAGAATACGTATCATCCTCACGGTTCTCCTCACGAACACGACGAACCTGCTGCTCACGAGTCTCCTCAGGCTCTGCAGTTGTCTCCGGCTTATCACCCTCAACAGCCTCCTCTTCAGAAGTATCAACGACGCGGATCCCTTTTCCATCCAAAATCTCGAAGACCTGATCAATATCCTCGGAAGATTCGATGGTCGAGGAAAGCGTGTCATTGACCTCATCATAGGTCAAAAACCCCTTCTTCTTGCCAGACTCGATCAGCTTCTCTAAGTCCTGCTGAAAATCTTTTTCTTTTTCACTGTCTTTCATGCCGTCACTCCTACCGTTGTTTGATAAGCGTGTTAAATTCATTCTGAAACTGCCGCACCTTATCTGAATCGCCTGATTTTTCCGCCACCTGAATTTCTTCGAGAATCCGTTGCCGTTCGGTCTTTTGACGTGAACTTCGAATACGTCCCAGACAATCCTTAAAAATACGCTCCCGGTCCCCCTTGACCGTCCCGTCCTCCTGAGCAGAGGCGGTGACAAATGACCTCATTCCTTCATCATCAAAACATGTTACTAAACTTGCCGCATCGACCTCTTTTCCCGTTGACAGAAGCTCATATGCCTTCTCAATGATCAGGCGGACCATAGGGTCCTTGAGTTCTTCAGGAGCAAGTGTCTGTCTTGCTGCGGCGACCCACTTCGGATCGAGGAGCATGAGCTTGAGAAGACAATTTTCGTCCGTATGGACTGCCTTCTTGCCCGCCCTCTGACTGTTTTCCTGCACACCAACACCTCTCGACGTGATTTTGCCCAAAATACGCTGCCGTTCTTTGAGGATGACATCCTCCTTGACATTAAGTCTGCCGGCCAGCTCCCGGGTATACCCGTCGCGTACAACCTCACTTGGAATTTTGTCGATCGTGGGGATGATCTCCTGACAAATTTTTCCGCGCCCTTCGATCGTTTTCGCATTGTACTGTGTCATCAAACGCTTCAGCTTGAAATCAAAAAGACCTTGTGCCTCATCAATGCTTTTTTTAAAAAGCGCCACACCATATTTCAAAATAAATGAATCCGGGTCTTCATCCTCGGCAAGCATCGCAACGCGAACGTTCATATCCTCCTCCAACAGGAGATCGAGACTACGCAAGGTTGCCATCTGTCCTGCTGTATCCATATCAAAGAGCATCACAACATTCTTGGTGTAACGCCGAATCAACCGAACCTGATCATGCGTGAGCGCCGTCCCCAAAGAAGCGACAATATTATGAACACCCGCATGAAAAGGTCTTAAAAAATCTAAATATCCCTCGACGATAATAACGCAATCCTGAGCCGTCACCGCATCTTTAGCCCAATTAAATCCGTAAAGGTGTTGGCCCTTCACGTACAACGGAGTCTCGGAAGAATTAATGTACTTGGCCTTATCTTCCTTCTTGAGCGCTCGCGCCCCAAAAGCAACCGGACGACCACGCTGGTCAAAGATCGGGAAGATCACGCGCCCACGAAACCGATCATAGAACGTATTATTTCCTTCTTTTCTAACAGCCAAACCCGACTTTTCAATGAACAGATCGCTCAAACCCTTTTTCCTAAGAAGATCTGTGAGCCCATCCCAGGAATCGTAAGCATACCCTATAAAAAACTGTTTTGCAAATTCCGAACCGATCTTTCGGCCCTTTAAATACTCTCGTGCGGCCCTGACCTCATCCTCTTTCCCCGAAATAAGATTCTCGTGGAAATATTCGACCGCGATCGCATTGGCCCGGGCCACAGCCTGCCGCAGATCCTCTTTGGCCTTATCGACCGGACGATCCTCGTGGATCACAATGCCGGCTTTCGCGGCTAAAAGTTTAACCGCCTCGACAAACTCGATCCGCTCATGCTTCATCACGAAAGACAACGCATTGCCGCCAACCCCACAGCCAAAGCAATGAAAGATCTGCTTATCCGGCGTGACAACGAACGACGGCGTTTTCTCATGATGAAAAGGACAAAGAGCCTTGAAATTCCGCCCCGCTTTTTTTAGCGGAATATATCCTGCTATCAACTCTGCGATATCAGTCCGGTCGATGACCTGACCAATAACATCATCCGGTATAAGACCCACACCGCACTCCCCTTGATCCAACGCTCACGTATTCCCGGCTATTTAAGAGATATTTTATCCAGCGCTTCCCGCACAGCCTGATTATATTTCTGCCCCGAGAAAAGGCGCGAAACAAAACCATCACACACATTCTTATACATTCCCGGTGCGATCTTCACCACACGCTTACCCAAGAACGACTCAACCGTCTTCGCTTCCAGGTAAGGAATCCCTGATATTAACAAAACAAACATAAGCATACTCGCAACGACCAAACAACGACCGATCCCCAAAATAGATCCTGCCCACCTGTCCCAAACTGGTTTTGTTTTGATCGAAAACAGCAGAAGAAGTCCTTCACGAATATACTTAAACGCAATCAAGGGCAGAATCCAAATCACAATAAAACAAGCGGACTGGGTAAAAACCATGTCCTCTGGATTCTCAATTTGCCTGGACAAAAATGAGATGCCCGTTAACAATTTAGCAAAAAAGAAGTAATAATGAAAAGAAAGAAATAGCGCAATAATCATGGAAAAACATTTAAAGATTTCCACAATGAAACCTTCATTCGCCGCCATATACATAATCCTGATAGAAAGCGCCAAAATAAGAAGATCCGCCCAATTAATGCTCTTAATGATATCAATAACCATAAAATATATTCTAAGATTGAATTATTTTGGATTTTTTGGTGCTAAAGTATAACACTCGACTTAGACAGTGTCAAGAAAACGGTTCCACCTAAAATGAAGACGCCAGAGATGGTAAGTCTCTGGCGTTAATAGGCTTGCGATCGTCCTAAAAAGTATTCGGGTTTTATTTCCCCTTAGAAAAGAAAGCCACCATTCTTTTCTAAACCGTAGCCAAAGCCTCAGCCTCAGAACTCGCTTGCTCCACCTTAGGAATAGCCAAAACCTGAGGTTCCGAGTCGTTCTCAGGGGCTGGAACCGCTCGGCCAGAATCTAACACCACCTCATCCACTTTATGCTCAGACAACTTAACAGAAACCACACGTGAAACCCCTGTCTGCTGCATAGTGACCCCATACATAACATTTGCATTCGCGATCGTCTTTTTGTTGTGGGTGATCACGATAAACTGAGCGATCTTGGCAAATTCCTTAAGGACACGGGCAAAACGGTCCACATTCGCCTCATCCAGCGCTGCGTCAATCTCATCCAGCACGCAGAAGGGGCTGGGATTTACTTTGAAAACCGAGAAAATAAGCGCGATCGCGGTCATGGTCTTTTCCCCACCCGACAAAAGACTGATGGTCTGTAATTTCTTTCCTGGCGGACGCGCCACGATCTCGATCCCAGACTCAAGCGCATTCTCTGGATCGATCAAAATCAACTGAGCTTCGCCGCCATTAAAAAGCATACGGAAATAAACACGGAACTGCTCATTGACCTTGACAAAGGTATTCATAAAGAGTTCCCGAGTCGTGCGATTGATCTTGCGGATCGTCTGCTCGAGAGAATCCTTGGCTGTCAACAGGTCACTCTGCTGCTTGGTCAAGAACTGAAAACGATTCTTCAGCTCTTCAAATTCATCAATGGCCATGAGATTAACGCCACCATAAGATTCACAGCGCTTGGTCAAACGAGCAATCTCCTCTTTCAACGCCTCAACATTAAGCTCAGGCTGCACCACATCTTCAAGACCCGATGTTCCTTCCACAACAACTGGCGCTGACTCAACAGAAAGAACCTGCGTCATATCCATACTATAACGCTGCAACATCCTTTCTCTGACCGACTGCTCCTGGAATTCAAGCTGCTGAACCCGCATGGCACGGTCATGGAGAGTATCACGATTACTAGCAATCTCTTTTTCCATCATCGCGATCTGCGCGCGAACACTATTCAATCTTTGCGACACATCCTGCTCTTCAGCCTCATAACGACTAAGCGTTTCTTTCAAATCTTCCTTCGATGCCTTAAATTCCTCAATCGAAGTTTCCAAACGCCCGATCTCGACATTAAAATGATCACGCTTGGTATTAAAAGAAGCCGCCTCAGCGTCGAGACGAGAAACCTCTTCCAGATAACCGTTCATGTCCCCCTGGAACATAGCCAGATTATCCTTCCAAGACTGCTCACGCTCACGCATAGAACTGATCTCAGCATCAGCCTGGGCCACAGAAACAGCCATCTCCTCACGCTCACGCCTTTTATCAGCCAAAAGCACCTCACGCCCCTTAATTCCTTCCTGGGCGAAAAGAATTTCCGCCTCCACCGTCTTCATTTCATTCTTTAGGCATTCCTCAGCCTGCTGAGACCTCGTCAAACTTTCATCAGCCTCACGGATCTCCATCTCAACGGTTTGAAGTTCTTCGAAAATCTTACGCGCCTCAGCCCCCACATCACTCTGCTGTGCCTCACATACCGAAAGACGCTTCTCCTCGCCGTGAATATCGATCTGGATGCGCTCAACGAGCTTCGAGCGCTCACTGATTTCACCGAGCTTGGCTTCCTTCAGCACAATCAAATTGCGGATTTCTCCCTCGATCGCCTCGATCTGGGCGGCCAAGGTCAGCGGATCAAGCTCCACATATTTCGTCTCACAGACGATCTCATAGAACGCTTGGGCCTCAATATTGCCAAACTGAGCACGAATCGCTTCAAAACGCGAAGGATCAACCGCAATAACCTCTTTGATCTTACCAATAAACCCGCTCTGACCGTTCGTCGGCGGCATAGTTGAAAGAAACCGCCCGCTAATAACCGGATCCGGCATATCCTGATATTGAACCTGCATCTTTTCGATGAAATCTTTCTGAGAGATCAAGAATAACTTCTTTTTCTCCAGACCATCGATCTGCGCCATAAGGCCATTTAATTCCTCATTATGGCGAAGCAAAGAATCCTTCTCCGAAGAGAGATCAGCACCGAGCCGCTCACGCCGAGCCAAAATCTCCATCATCCCCTGTGAAATCCCATGAAGCCTGCGATCGACCGCATCCTTCTCGGCCAAGGCCTTGCCCTGTTCGATCTCAAGACGGCGCCGGCGGGCAATACAACCCTGGCTTTCTTTCATGCTCTCGGTCTGCTGATTGCGAATCTCAACACTGCGCGAAGACAAGCTCAAAATTTTCTCTTCATCCTGTCGCATGCCCGCCTGATATTCTTCAATCAAGGCCGCGATCGACGCAAGAGATCCTTTACGTCCATTGAGCTCCGCAATGGCCTGCTCCATTTCCTGAACAAAAGCCATGAGCATACGCTCAAGCTCGTCAATCTTTTCCTGATGAGCCCGGCATTTTTCAAGAAGAACTTTCTTTTGCTCCGCAACCTTAAGCTCATTCTGAGCAAGATTCTCAAGGCGCTCCTCATTAAAACCGATCTGACGATTATTAAGCTCGATCTGATTGTCGATCTTAAGATCTTCCTGACGCGCCTCATGGACCTTAGTCTCAAGATCCTCAAGAAGCATGGATTCACGCTCAACAACCTGACGGTATTCCTCGAGATCCTTGGAATAATCCTCTTCCTTAGATTTCACTGACGCCAAAAATGCCTGGATGCCCTCACGTTCCTGAGAGAATTCCTTCAATTGATAAATCGCAAGAATCTGCTCCATCCCTTTGAGCTTCTCAAATTCTTCTTTGTAACGCTGAGCCTTCTGGGCCTGCCGTTCAATGGAGGAGATCTGGCGTTTTACCTCGACGACAATATCATTGATGCGCAAAAGATTATCATCTGT
>JADGCU010000077.1 GCA_015228785.1 Candidatus Omnitrophota bacterium | reverse complement strand
AGCCAGGTATGGATTGATCGAATTCGCCCCATAACCAATAAGGACCGCAAAATGATGCATCTCTCGCGCCTCCCCTGTCTCAAGGAGAATTGATACGTTCGTGCGAGTTCCCTGACGGATCAGATGATGATGAAGCCCCGCACATGCTAAAAGAGAAGGGATGGGAACATTCTTTTCAGAGACATCGCGATCAGATAAAATTAAAATATTATGCCCCTGCGCCATGGCAGCATCAACTCGCTGAAATAGATCGGTCATCGCCTTCTCAAGAGCATCCATTCCATTAGCACGCTTGAATGTAATGGGAAGCGTAATGGCCTTTAAACTGGGAAGATTAACCTGCGCGACCCTCTGAAGTTCCTCATTGGAAAGGATCGGTCTTGCCAAACGAAGGCGCCGCGCATGCGCTGGCGTCTCATCCAAAACATTACCCTCAGAACCCAGATAAACACTTTCGGCCATCACCACCTCTTCCCGAATAGCATCAACAGGAGGATTGGTCACCTGGGCAAATAACTGCTTAAAATAACTAAATAAAAGTTGTGGCCTACTGGAGAGAACCGCAACAGGATTATCCGCACCCATGGAACCCGTTGCCTCCTCTGCATTCTCAACCATCGGCTTAAGAACAATCTTAAGGTCTTCCTGTGTATAACCAAAAACCCGTTGGCGCTCAAGGAGCGTCTTCTCGTTTAAAGCCTTTCCTTTTGTCGATGACGGCAGATTCTTAATATCCACAAGATTTTCCTGAAGCCATTTTCCATAAGGCTTCCGGCGGGCATATTCGCCCTTTAATTCTTTATCATCAATAATTCGCCCAACCTGGGTGTCGATTAAAAACATCTTCCCCGGTTGTAAACGGCCCTTCTTAAGAACACGGTCTGGCGCAATATCAAGAACGCCCGTCTCTGAGGCCATGACAATCAATCCATCCTTAGTAACGAGATATCTCGACGGACGAAGTCCATTGCGATCCAAAACAGCGCCGATATAACGACCATCTGTAAAGGCGATCGAAGCTGGCCCATCCCACGGCTCCATTAAACAGGCGTGATACTCATAAAACGCACGCTTCTCAGGATCCATGTCCTCCTCGCCTACCCATGCCTCTGGAATCATCATCATGATCGCATGAGGCAAAGAACGGCCCGCCATCACCAAAAGTTCAAGGGCATTATCAAAAGACGCGGAATCGCTGCCATACGGACCGATAATAGGCGCGATCTTTCCCACATCATTGCCAAAAAGCTCGCTTTGCATCTTCTGTTCACGAGCGCGCATCCAATTCAAGTTTCCCCGTAGCGTATTGATCTCGCCGTTATGTGCCAACATCCGATAGGGATGAGCCAAAGACCAGGTCGGAAACGTATTGGTACTGTAGCGCGAATGAACCAACGCTAGAGCCGAGATCATATCTGGATCAACTAGATCCTTAAAGAATGGCCCCACTTGCTCGGCCATAAGCTGGCCTTTATACACAATGGTCTTGGTAGAAAGGCTGCAGACATAAAAAAAGCTGCGTTCATGGACCGTTGAATGAAGAACCTTTGTCCAACAGCGCTTACGTAAAATATAAAGCTTTCGCTCAAAATCTTGAGGCTGCGTGTTAATGCCCCGACCAATGAACATCTGTTTCAAAACAGGCTGAACGGCATGTGCCACGCGACCCACATGATCCTCATCATACGGAACTTCACGCCATCCCAAGAACTTCTGTCCCTCTTCACGAACAATCTGCTCAACCCACGCTTCGACAATATTGCGTGACTGAAGTTCATTGGGAAGAAAAACAATGCCGCAAGCATAATCGCCCTCCACCGGAAGATCGATCCCTTGCGCTGTCGCGACCTTGCGCAAAAACTTATCCGGCATCTGCATCATAATCCCGGCACCATCACCGGTCTTAGGATCACATCCACAAGCACCACGATGAGTCAAATTCTCAAGAATTTTTATGCCGTTTTGAACGATCTCATGAGACTTCTGGCCATTAAGATTAACCACAAATCCTACACCACAAGAATCATGTTCAAACTGTGGGTCATACAGACCCTGTTTTTGAGGCAAGCCGCCACTGATCATATTACACTCCAAAACTGTTACGAATTTTGAAATCTCGAGGCCGGATACATCTCTTTTCGGAAAGCAAACAGCCGTCTACTAATACTTATATAAAGGTGCTAATTATAAAATTATACCTAAGTAATTGCAATAAAAAAATCATTCGCGCCTGGCGTGTACATAGACCGCCAAATCAGGGAATCCAAAGACACGAACAAAGGGCGCTCCGCCCCAAATCTTAACCTTATCTCCCGTCGGATCTAGCGTATTAATAATCACACAAGGTGACGACCCTATATCTACCGCTCCGCCAACACCCATATGCCGAAAAACAACATTCTCTTGACGCGTCAGCGCCCAAAGGGGATATTCCCAATCATCATTCCCCATAATAAGCCCGACATCCCGACATCCCATCTTCTGAAGACCCTCTGCTGCCAAGAAATATGGCCTGGCCAAATGTGTTCGTTCCGTAAAGATCTGTGCTTGACGATCAGAAAAAATATTGATCTCACCCCAAAAAGGATGTCGAACATTGCACAGAATAACAACGATCCCGTATACTATTGCTCCGCACGCAAAGAAAGCCATGCTCCGGCGCATCTTTCCTGCAACCAAACCAATCAAAGGAGCTGCCAATATAAATAACGGAATATGGAACCGGTTGATCCAGGGCTGCCACTTGATCATCAATACAAACAAGAAAACTGACCCAACCCATGCCAAAACAAACCCGGAAACTCGTCCGCTCCAACAAACAAAAATGACGCCGACGAACATCACAATACCCCAAAGCACGTGAACAGGACTACCCGCATAATCTTCATGGAACACCAGTTTCGCATTAGGCAATGTAAACTCGCTTCCTGCTGTTGTCCGGGGGTCCACTGGAGAGATCCCCAAGAAACGATGAACACCTACAACTAACATACCGATGCCATTATTCACCTCCGCAGATGGAAGCGCGCATTCTGAAGCTAAATTCCTAGATATATTCGACAAAATCGCAGCAAAATCTCTTCTGGACATAAGCAACCCTGTGCTTTCTGTCGAAACACTCCCTTTATTAGCCATCATTTCCCGATAAGCATGCCCTCCGGAAACCAGAAAGACGGATAAAAACATAACAAGGATGAGCAGCCCCACTCGTTGTACTTTTTCCACACATGCGCTCTGAATAAGTCCCAGAATAATGAACGGAATCAGAATAAAGAATGTTCCCTTGGTGACAGCTGCCAATCCACACGCACATCCTGCCCCCAGCACAGACCAAAAAGACCATCGCCCCTTCAAATCGAAAATGAAGAAAACAACACACATAACCCAAAAAGAAAGCACAAGGTCATTCTGTGTGGTCATAGATTGTAAAATAGCCGCAGGAAGCGTTAGCGCGAAAACCCCTGCTAATACCTGCCCTCCCATTTCTGCGCCCAACCGTTGAGCAATTAAAGAACCTCCGACAGCGCAACCAATAAACGAAAGCCACTGAACACAATGAACCCAGCGATCGCCCCCTCCCAAGATAAAAGAATGAAGCAGCAAGATTTCTGCCCCCGGAAGATAGGAATTCTGCCGCACGATATTTGTCGGATAATAAGCCAACGAATGATTCTGAAGCCAATGCATCACCCGGGGCAAATGATATGTCATGGAATCCCAATTGTTCAGAGCAGATACACTCCCGATCAAGAAAGTTCCTGCGGCAAGAACCAGACTCGCGATCAAAAGCCCAAGTTCCCAACGAAATCCCTTCGCGCCCAATAAGAAAATACCGGGCATTCGTTTCCCCATGTAAAAACACCGAACAACTTCCCCACAAGAAAGAAGGGTAAGAAAAACCCAGAAAATCTGAATAAAGACAGGAAAAATAGCGTGAAGCCTGCTCAAAATCTCTATGTAGAGGATAACCGCCACCCCTAAAAGGGTTGCGGCAAGAAGGAAGGCATGACGATACCCCTTAACAACTCCCCATAAAACTAAAATACTGCAAAGGGCAATAAGAGTAAGAAGTGGCAATAAAAGCAGCATAGATATCAATCTGTAAAACGAAACCTAATGATGGCCCAATACATTCCCAGGGCCGTAAGCCAGTTGATCTTCTTGCCCTGAACTAAAGAACGGGCCTCATAAGAAATGGGAACTTCCAGGATCCGAAGACCTTTCCTAACAAGCTTCGCTGTCACCTCTGTCTCAAAAGCAAAATGACCGGAAACAATTTTGACTGCCTTGATATCTCTCGAATAAAACAATTTAAAACATGTATTAATATCCGTTAAACGCCTGCCGTAAAGAAAAGTGAACGTGATATTAGAGATCACGTTTGCCAAACGATTAATCCCTTCCATCCTCTGAATACATCCCATAAACCGTGAACCATATACCACGTCTGCATGGCCATCCAATAGCGGTCTTAAAAGACCCGGATATTCGGATGGACTATACTCCAGGTCAGCATCCTGGATCAGAATCAAGTCTCCCGTCGCCTCCATAATCCCGCGCTTGATCGCCGCCGTCTTACCCTGATTAGGCGACTGATGAAAGATTTTGATGTCAGGATCGTTCAAAAATCTTGCCAACACATGCGCCGTCCCATCTGAAGATCCATCATTCACCACAACGATCTCCCTGGAAAGATTCTGCGGCAAGGCAACAGCACGAACAGCATCAATAACCTGCGCTATCGTTGATTCTTCATTATAAGCGGGGACAATAACGGTTAGCTTCATCAGATCAAAAAGCCTTGTATTGATTCGTTAGCGGCAAACGCCAGTCTTTCCCAAACGCACGTTTCGAGATCTTGACACCAGGTGGGGCCTGACGTCTTTTGTACTCACTCTTATCCACGAGCCCGACAACTCTTTTCACAAGCTTTTCATCTTTACAGGAAGCGACCATGCTCTTGTGGTCCTCATGCGCCTCGACATAAAGCTCAAGAAGCTTATCTAAAACCGAATACGGCGGGAGCGAATCCTGATCCGTCTGGTTGTAGCGTAATTCTGCTGAAGGAGGGCGTTTAAAGATCGAACGCGGAATAATATCTCGCCCCTCATTTTTATTATAAAACTCACAAAGATCATAAACCCGTGTTTTTAAGATATCTTTAATAACCGCATAACCACCGGACATATCTCCGTAAAGAGTGCAATAGCCCGTTGCCATCTCACTCTTATTCCCCGTTGTCAAAACAAGCCAGCCGAATTTATTTGAAAACGCCATGAGAATGTTCCCACGAATGCGCGACTGCAAATTTTCCTCCGCAAGACCAAAAGGTAGATTCTTAAACTCAGGCTTAAGGGCCTGTAAATAAACCTCAAAAACTCCTTCGATCGGAACCTCATAGAATTCAATGTTCAAATTCTTCGCAAGGAGCCTCGCGTCATTCTTCGTTTCCTCAGCGTTATACCGGGTCGGCATGGAAATGCCGATCACGTTCCCTCGACCCACAGCATCACACGCAACCGCAGCGACCAAAGAAGAATCGATCCCCCCCGAAAGACCTATGACAACCTTACGAAATCCATTCTTCTGAACATAATCGCGCGTCCCACAAACAATCGCCGCGTAAATTTCCTCAACAAGAGAAAGCCGCTTAGAGATCTGTGGCTTAATATCCGCCTTCTTCCCCATTGCCTTTGTCTTAACAATAATCGCTTTGGCAACCCGTTTCTTTTTTAATGGAACATCGCAAACGATGAGGTCTTCTTTAAACTGCGCCCCCGCAGCAAGAATCTTACCCGAAGGGCTTACAACCATACTAGCGCCATCAAAAACCAGCTCATCCTGACCGCCCACCAGATTGACATAGCCCACATAAGCCCCGGTCGAACGAGCGACCTGCGTCACAATCTTTTCCCGATATTGCCTCTTGCCGACTTCATACGGAGAGCTAGAAATATTTAAAATAAGCCCAGCGCCCCCCTTGGCCTGTTGAGTAAAGACGCCATCAGGAGTCCAGATATCTTCACAAATATTAACCCCAAAAGGAATCCCCTGAAGACTAAAGAGCCCCGCATTCTTTCCCGCTGTAAAATATCTCTTCTCATCAAAAACACTATAATTAGGAAGTGCCTGTTTATGATAAATCCCTATGATCTTGCCGTCACAAATCACAGCGGCGGCGTTATAAAGAACCCCATTCTTCCCCGCATCCACAAACCCAACCACAGCAACGATGCCATGAACCCGTCCTGCCACATCTTTTAAGGCCTTTAAATTATTAAAAATAAAATGACTTTTAAGAAGAAGATCTTCGGGGGGATACCCTGTCACACACATCTCGGGGAAAGCAACAATATCTGCATCCTGCTGCCGCGCGCGCTCAGAAAAGGCCAATATCCAGTCACAATTCCCGGAAAGATCGCCAACTGTTGTGTTGATCTGCGCTAACGCAATGCGCATAATAATCCCCTTTTTTCGAGTACTCAATGAACAGAATCATAGCACAAGGTGCTTTCTTTGCCAAAAAGAGTTCGGTGTTAAACAAAAAGCCCGGACGTTCATCACGCCCGGGCCCTGATCATCCATCTTTAA
>JADGCU010000022.1 GCA_015228785.1 Candidatus Omnitrophota bacterium | reverse complement strand
TGAATTGTCGTCTTGGTATGTACGCCCCATGGAGCTTCGCAGGGCTCCGCAAAAGATGATGATGTATTTGTCAGCGGATAGCCGGAGAGAAAAGAAAATGGTGAAAGAAGATGTGGATGGAGAACTTCTTGAGCGAAGCGTGAATGCGCCATCGACGCTTCCCGCAGAAGAACTAGCTCAAATGGTGTATGCTCAAAGTCTTTCTTCCGGCGCGTCGTTGGTTTATAAGGTTGCGCGACCCGTGACGATAAAGTCCGATGGGAGCGAAACAAGAGTTCCGTTGATGTCTCAAACGCTTGATGCGGTCTTTGAGTATGCGGCGACACCGAAACTTTCTTCTTATGCGTATTTAAGGAGTAAGGTTACCAATGGCCCTGAGGATCAGCTCTTGGCCGGGCGGGTGAATATATTTCTCGATGGCGCTTATGTTGGGGCATCCGATATCGCCAAGACCATTGCGACAGGGGAAGCTTTTGATCTTTATTTGGGAGCTGATGAAGGGGTTGTGGTTAAGCGTGAGCTTCTTGAGGAAAAGAGTGATGATACGCTGATCGGGTCGATCCCGTCGTCTACTAAGAAAATAGCCTATAAGTACAAGCTAACGGTTGAGAATTACAAGCCGCGTGCGATCAAGATCAGTCTTTTTGACCAAATTCCGGTAGCGCAGGATGATAAGATCAAGGTCGTTAAGGTTGAGCTGAGTGTGAAGCCAGACACAGATAAATACAAGGATCATGAGGGCGTGTACCTGTGGACATTAAATTTACAATCTAAGGAAAAGAGAGAAATAATTCTTTCCTACGTGGTAGAATATCCACGGGATATGAACGTAGAAGGTCTTTAACAGTTAGCAGGAGGCAGGCTCAAATCGTAAAGATGAAGTCTTTCTTTCGTTTTGTGGTTGCCTCTTTTTTATAAAGGATTTTTTGTGAATAGATTTGTTTGTATTCACGGTCATTTTTATCAGCCGCCGCGTGAGAATCCCTGGCTTGAGGAAGTCGAGCTTCAGGAATCTGCCAATCCCTATCATGATTGGAATGAACGGATTTCCGCTGAATGTTATGCCCGTAATGGGGCATCCCGCATTCTGAATAGTCATGGGCATGTCGTTGAAATCGTTAATAATTATTCCAAAATGAGCTTTAATATCGGGCCTACTCTTCTATCTTGGATGGAAAAGAAGGACCCGGATGCGTATCAATCTATTCTTGAGGCAGATCGTTTGAGTCGTGAGCGATTCTCTGGTCATGGGGCGGCCATGGCTCAAGTTTATAATCACATGATTATGCCGTTGGCGAATGTCCGCGACAAACGCACACAAATTATTTGGGGGATCAAGGATTTTCAAAGTCGATATAAGCGGATGCCTGAAGGGATGTGGCTTGCCGAGGCTGCCGTTGATTTGGAAAGCCTGGATATCATGGCCGAGCAGGGGATCAAGTTTACTGTTTTGGCTCCTCATCAAGCCAAGCGTGTGAGAAAAATATCAGAAAAGATGGAATGGGATGAGGAAGAAGGGGAGACTGTTGATCCTCGGCGTCCTTATTTATGCAGGTTGCCATCAGGGCGGACTATTGCCATTTTCTTTTATGACGGCCCCATTTCTTTAGCCGTGGCTTTTGAGGGGCTTTTGCATAATGGAGAAGGCTTTGCAAGTCGTCTTCTCGGGGCTTTTGATCGCAAGGCAGTTAAAAATCAGCTTGTTCATATCGCGACCGATGGTGAGTCTTATGGACATCATCATAAGTTTGGCGATATGGCTCTCGCATATTGTTTGAAACATATTGAGCACGATGGTCAGACTAAGCTTACGGTTTATGGGGAATATCTTGAGAAAAACCCACCGGAATATGAAGCAGAGATTATTGAGAAGAGTTCGTGGAGTTGTTATCACGGAATTGAGCGGTGGCGGGATAATTGTGGATGTAATTCCGGCGGGAATCAGGGCTGGCATCAAAAATGGCGTGCACCGTTGCGGGATGCCCTGGATTGGCTTCGTGATCGAGCTGCCGATCTTTTTGAACGAGAACTTCGTGCTTATGGCGTTGATGCGTGGTCGCTTAGGAACGATTTTATTGATATTATTCTTGATCGAAGCCACGAGAATATTAATGTGTTTTTGAATACAAAGATACGGCCAGATCTTTCTTTAGAGGCGCGTAACAGGATCCTTCGCTGTCTTGAGACACAGCGTAATGCCCAGCTTATGTATACGAGTTGCGGATGGTTTTTTGATGATATTTCCGGAATTGAGACGGTTCAGATCATTAAGTACGCTGCGCGTGTGATTCAGCTTCTTCGGCGGATAACTGGCGAAGATTTGGAACTAGGGTTTATGGAGATTCTGGGAAAAGCCAAGAGTAATGTTCCTGAGGCTGATAATGGAGCACGCATTTATAAGCTGTACGTTGAGCCTTCGGTTGTTGATATTCTGCGGGTCGGGGCGCATTATGCCATGAGTTCGCTTTATCATGATTATGCTCCTGAAATTGATCTTTATTGTTTTACGATTCGTCGCAAGATTTATGATCGTCAGTCGGTTGGTAAGATGAATCTGGTGGTTGGTCGGGCTGAAATTGTTTCTGAGGTTACGTGGACGACCTTTGATGTGCAGTTTGTGGTGGTTCATCTGGGAGATCATAATTTTATTACGGGCGTAGATTATTTTAAAGATGAGGAGCATTTTAATCGTATTCGGCGGGAGATTCTGGCCGTCTTCTCCGAGGGGGATGTTCCCAGGGCGATCCAGGTGATTAATCGTCATTATGGAACAAAGAATTATTCTTTGTGGCATTTGTTCCAGCAGGAACAGCAGGTTATTCTGGAGAAGATCTTTGAGTCAACGATGCTTGAGATCGAGACATCGTTCCGTCGTATTTATGAGGATCATTTTTCTTTGATTCGAATGATCAATGAGAACCGCATGCCTTTACCGAAGATCTTATCAGGCGTTGTGGAATTCGTATTGAATCGGGACATTGAACGAGTTCTCGAGATGGACCATATTCCCCTTGAAAAGCTGAATCGCTTGGTGCGAGAAATTAGCCGGTGGCCATTTAAACGAGATAAGGAGAATCTTGATTTTATCAGTGGGCATAAGATTAATGGGCTTATGACGCGGTTTGTTAAGACGCCTGAAGACATTGAACTTTTGGAGTATATGACGGACTTTCTTCGACTTTTAAGTGCGCTACACCTGGAGCTTGATGTGTGGAAGGCCCAGAATATTTATTATGCCATTGGGCAGACGCGTTATCGCGATAAAAAGATAGCCGCAGCCCAGGATGAGGTGGCCCGTCGCTGGATTAAATCGTTCGAGGCGCTAGGAGAGCTTTTAAAGGTGCAGATTGTCTCTTAGAGAGAGCACATTTTTGATACAAAATCCCTTTTTAGGTACGACACGTTCCTGTTATGCCAAGTTTGTTATCCACGTCGGTATGTGGTATTCTTTTATATAGGGGGGAGAAGACAGCGTGGCCGCAGGCGTCATTGATATAGGTTCTAACTCCATCAAGCTTTTGATCGGCGAACCGGTTGAAGGCGACATCATGATCCTGGAGTCCTTGAAGAACATCGTTCCTATTGGTCGGGCGACGTTCATTAAGGGGCACATTACCCAGGAGCTCATTAATCTTACCATTAACACCCTCGAGAAATATAAAAAGTCCTTGGTAGAGTATCAGATCAAACAGGTCTTTGTGATCGCGACCACGGCTGTGCGTGAGGCTAATAATCGCAATATCTTCGTTGATACGGTACGTCGTAAGACAGGGTTTGAGATTGAGGTCTTAAGTGTTGGCGATATTGTTTATTACATTGATGCGTATATTTCCTACAAATTGAAGGATACCTATCCGATTCACAACAAGAATCTGTTGATTGCAGAGATGGGCGCCGGGAGCCTGGATATTTCACTTTTAAAGAAGGGTTTCTCATTGATGAACATGGGGCTCGCTTTGGGGTCTTTGCGTTTTAAGCAGATTATAAATAAGCTTGATGGGAGCCGCGAAGAACTTTCCGAGACGGTTCAGGAATATATTGAAAATGAGTTTGCGTATTTTAAAAGCCGTTTGCCGCGCGCTCACATCGATGATGTTTTCATGATTGATGAGAACCAGGAATATTTAAAGGCTATTCTTCCGCATACGAAAGTCTCAACCAACTTTTTTCAGTTCAGTCTTCAGGAAGTCGAGAAGGTGATCGCGGAGCTTTCTACAAAGGCGCCCGAGGAGATCGCAACCGAATATGATCTCCCGGCAGAGAATGTTGATACGCTTTTGCCTTATATGATCATCCTCAAGATGTTCTTTTCTCTTACGCAGAACCCACATGTGTATATTTTGGAGACATCTTTGGCCGAGGCGGTTCTGGCGAATAAGGTTTTGAGCCTGGAGCTTTCTAAGCGATATAATAAAGGCAATCAGCTTGTTTCTGTGGCGCATTCGATTTGTGAGCAGTATAACGTTAATTTGGACCATGCCAAGCACGTGGCTCATTTGTCGAAGGGGCTTTTTGAAGGGCTCGGAGGCCATCTGGGTCTTGAGGAGAACGAGCTTTTATACTTGATTCTGGCCGCATATCTTCATGATATTGGGAAGTTTATATCGAATCGATCACATCACAAGCATTCGGAGTATATTATTAGCGCGCTTAATCTTTTTCGCTTGACTGACGAGGAGATCAAGATCATTGCCTGTGTGGCGCGTTATCATCGTCGGGGGGATCCGGCCAAGTCGCATCTTCTTTATAACAGTCTTGCGGAAGACAGGCAGATCGTTGTGCAGAAGCTGGCTTCTCTTCTTCGGATTGCTAATGCACTTGACCATTCGCATCGTCAAAAGGTCAAAGCTCTACAGGTTTTAAATGGCAAGACGGATGATATTTCCCTGCAAGTTGATACAAAGGAGAATTTTCTTTTAGAGAAGAATGATTTTTTGGAAAAGAAGGTTCTTTTTGAGACGATTACTGGCAGCAAGCTTAAGATCGTGATCAATGAAGAGTTTTGAAAGGCATACACAATGAGATTGCGCGTGGGATTTACGATAACAGAAATTATGGTTGTTTTAATTATTGTGGGTATATTTTCTGCGCTTACTTTTGGGGCTTTTAGTAAAAAGGTAGAGATTGATAAGCGTCGCAATGCTGCGGAAAACTTGAAAGTGATTTATAACATGGAAAAACGCTATCAATTAGATAATGGGCAGTTTTTTCCGCCTAAAGATCCGGGCGACGGGAGTTGTTCAGCCGCAACGGTAGCGGATATTAATAAAGATCTTAGAGTTTTTATTCGTGATAGTTACTTTTCCTATTCTATTGAAGGGGAATGTTCTGGAACAAAAACAATGGAGTATCGTGCTGTGGCTACGCGTTCGGATGGTCCTTGCTTAGGAAGCACCATAACGTTGACGCAGGCTGGTAGCGAACCAGTTGTTTCGGCCTGTGCGGGTTGGTAATTGAGATGAGGAAATTCTTATGAAAATCTTTTTGGCTTTTTTTATAGCGGCTTTGGTTATTCTCTCAATGATTCTCTCGGATTGGTCCGAGGCTAGAAATATTACATTCTTGCCAAGGGATGAGGAGTTGCAAACAGTTTCGATAGATTATAAGGATACAAATTATAAGCTGGCAGAGATAACGTGTACCGCAGGTGGAAACGGAACCAAATTAGATCGTTCTATGGCTTGTGTGGCCGCTCGTCTTGATTGTCCGGATTGTTGTTTGAGTTGGACGCCTTTAGATGCAAATGGAAGGCCTACGATGCAAAGCATGCCAACGGTGGATGTCTCCTCAAGTGCGCCGGTAGCTCCTCCGTATTATAAACAGACATCAATTTTGTTTAACTCAGACAGCAGTAGTTCGTGTACTGCGGTTCGGGAGTGTACCAGTAAGAGACCGCCGTTTCCCAAGACAGCTTGTGCTACGAGCCCTCAGCCGATTGCTCATTGTCAGGAACGCGGGTGTCCTGGCGTTGATGGTAGTTTGTATATTAATGCACGACCTGAGGTGTCGAGTACGTATGGGCAAATTTGCGTGCCGGATGGCGGTGTAGATAAATGGCTATGCAATAGAGACAGTTTAGGACAATCTGTTTTTTCAGGGGAAGGGTGTGAGCCTCTTTCTGACGATTATAAATGTAAGACTTCGGGAGGGCATCCTATTTATACGATAACGCCAGCAGGGAAGTATATTTTTAATCCAGCGGTAGGAGAAAAAGATGCTTGGCGTTATGAGTTTACGAGTGAATATAAAGACTGTATTAACAAATGTATCAATGGGGCGCAGGGATTTGAACGGTATGAGCGGGATACGAATTGTTTTCTGACTGGGGATTTGGTATGTCCTGCCAGTGAAAGCGGGCCAGGGTTCTTGCAAAATTGTGTTACTTATCAGTGTCAGCAAAGGATTGATTGGCCGGAATGTAAGCCTCCTTTGGGGAGCTCTACTCATGAGTTGTGTTGCGATAATCAGGCTTTGGATGCGGCAAAGATCTTGGAGTATCAGCAGGCTTATAATAAATGTTTTGACCGTGATAGACGAGAAGGCGGGGGGTGCTTGGATTGTTTTCAGCCTCTTGGGACTCAGGATAAGTCGTTACACTATGATTTTGTTGCCAGGGGCAACCAAAAGATTTTTGTTATCTGGCAGCTTCAGGTGAATCCACACTATTGTTTGACAACGGGTACCACCTGTCCCGCGAATACTTTAGATGTGGGAACGGTCCCGACATCTTATTTATATACAACGGCTAAAGTGTTTGATATTACGGATAACGTTGAGAGAGAGATCTTTCCAGGAACATCGACCAAGGGGACGCTTTCTCAGCGGGCATTTTCTGGTGCGTTTTCGATCTTTGCTGCCACTGCCGTGGACAAGAAGGATGACGAAAGAACAAATTTCTTGGAGCAGGGTCATCGTTACCGCGTGAAATTGTACTGGTATATTCCGTCTGTAAGCAATGCTATTCTTACTGCGGACGTATTATGGGCTCAACTGACGCTTATAAAAACAAGAGATTAATATAGGGGGCGCGGTATGTGTAGAAAAATAATTTTGATTGTTGGGGCCATGACCTTGGCTATGACAACAGTTTTATGGGCTGAAGAGGGTATCATAACAAAAACCTTGCCCGAGGGAGTACCCCAGGTCACCACTGTATCACCACAGGATACCGTGGCCTCTATGGGATGGTGTCGTTATCCCAGATTCGAATATTCACCGGAGAATGATCATCCCGTGTGCGAAAAACTTCTTCGTACGCACATTAGTTTGACACCACGCCCCCCTAATACTGCTTGTCCCACGGCTTTTGCACATGTGGATGGTTTGGTTCAGTCTATTACTGTGCCACCTGAATACCGCAGGACGGCATCTTTAATGGTGACGTGGACTATTCGTGTTGAGGGTTTGAGTGATGTTGTTACAATCATGCCGGGAGAGATTTATGATCCTAAAAAAGAAGCATATATTTGTTCTTGGTGGAATGGGACATCAATTCAGTCGTTTCCTGGTGGTAAGGTTCAAACTCGCCTTTTGGTTAATGGGACTCAAATGCCAACAGATTTTACTGCTAGTTTAACGCTTCCAGATGGGGGAGGGGCCCGGTCGATTCAGGATACGAATTGTGGAAATGGAGCTCTTGATCCGGGGGAGCAGTGTGATTTAACGAGTGTTGCTAATCAACTTTGTCCTGATTATCCGGATGGATCGCCGGGGCCGAAGTGTAATACAATGACTTGTATGTGTAAAAGCCTGACAACGACTATAGTAGATCCTACAATTACAGGAAGTGTTGTGCTCACGCCGGCAGATTTTGGAGGCGAGTTCCCAGGGGATCCGCTCAATCTTCGTGTGCAGTGGAATAACGATACCTGCATGACGGTTCGGAGCAAGGAGAAGTTTCGCAGTATGATTGTTACGTTGTTGCCACAGGGTAATCAATAAGGAAATAGGTCTGATGAGAAGAAATATGATTATTAAGTGGATGTTGTTGCGGGGAACGGCATATCGTCAGGGGCTGACACTGACAGAGGTTTTGATTGGGGTATGTATTTTTGCTATCTCGATAGCAGGTATTTCGGGAACTATGCGACAGGGGCATAAGATGATCGCTGAGGCCCAAGCAAAGAAGGTTGCGTATAGTAATGCGCAGAGTTTGTTGGAGAAATATTTGACCAATTCGTATTCTGGAATGGTGGCATTGGCGGGAACTCATGCTGAAGCAGGGATTGGTTCAGGTGCGGCTTGTCTGGTGACCGTGGCACAACAGACCATGCCTCCTGAGCCGATAGCACCACCGGCTGGGAAGAGTCGTATTCCCTACTGTTCAATTGAGGTTGTTTGTGAGTATGGTACGCAGGAGCCTAAGCAGAAGGTTTCTCTTTCAGGAATAGTTCCTTATCCTTATCTTCAAGTTTATACAGCGACTCAGGCAGCCTTGGGCGCAGAGGCTCAGCTTGCTGATGCGCAGATATTCGAATATAAATTCACGCCAATCGTGCGTTCGGATTTGATGATCTTTTATGATATTGCGATCAAGGTTGAAGATAACACGATTCCGATTAACGGGTTTGATTTGGTAATTACACAGGCTTTGTTGAATGGTGTTCCTGTGGGAATTGCGACAGGAACGCCTATTATGACACAGCCGGCTCTTTCAAATGCCATTGGGGTTTCTTATGATAAGGTAAACGTAGGGGTGGAGAATGTTGTTACCATCAATTGGCATAAAACGAGTAATGGTGGAAAGGTAACATCTAAAAAGGTGAACATGGTCATTGTGCGAACGGAGAATAACAGGTGATGCGCATGAAAGCCTTTACGTTAACAGAAATTATTATTACCATTGTCATTATTGCTTTTGCCATCTTTGGGATTTTGAATGTTTCTGTTTTTTATTCGGTTCAGACCAAAGGATTGATAGAGCTTGCGGATTGTCAAGCCCAGTTGAACTTTGCCGCGGAAGATATTAAGCTTCATTTTATGAGCGCTGCGAGTACGAGCGAAACATTCTCTCCCCTAGGAGAGATCAAGACGAGCTTTAAAGCGTTGGGCGAGAATGATGTGTATACGATCACGCCTAATGACATCAGCGATAATGTGGATTATACTTATGTTGTCCCGATAGCAGGGGCAGCTAAGGGCTGCCTGGTTCGCAGAACAGGGGCTGGAAGTGAAGAAATCCTGGTGGATGCTCGGTTTACGCCCAAGATCGAATTTGAGTATACGAAGAATGATCCGCCAAATTTTATGGTAGCGACGATCACGGGGCATACAAAAACGCGGCCTTTGGGCATGACGAGCCCGACGAACGATGTCGTTCATCGGGTAGGTATCCGGTTCTGGTTTATTAATATTACGATATGATACAAATTGCCTTAGTGCTTCTGACAACGTTGATGCTTGTGATGGCCGCATTTCTAGGCTTCACGCCCAATTTTAATCGGGTTGTGGAAAGCGATGCGACAAGGCTCGGGTATGAGTATGGAAATTACAGAAGTCTTGAGGAATCTCAGTTAATGTATCGGGCCGGCATCCTCCCAACGAATACGACGGGTTTATCTGATCCGGGATATTTTTATCTTGATGATACGATGGGTGTAAAGGTTCTTGGAACAGTGTCCGTCAATGGTAGCGATATTACTGTTCAGTTGAAAAAGGAAGCGAAACCATTAGCAGATTGGGAGCCCTCGCCATGAAGAGAGAGAAAGCATATACAATGATTGAGATTGTGATGGTGATTGTTATCGTTGGTATTATCGCTGCTGCGGCGAGTGCTAATTATATGAATTCTTTTGATAAGGCGGCGGATCAGGAGGCAAGTTCTAAGCTGAGC
The DNA here is from genome assembly GCA_015228785.1 of Candidatus Omnitrophota bacterium. Taxonomy (GTDB): domain Bacteria; phylum Omnitrophota; class Gorgyraeia; order Zapsychrales; family Fredricksoniimonadaceae; genus JAAYZZ01. Next base: position 18,792 of record JADGCU010000022.1, on the reverse strand, counting down.
ACCATTATTGCGGCTGATGAGATTTATCATACGAATTCCGGGAATTATCACATTAGTGCGGGGCCCGCAAGTCTTAGCACGACGACAGCGATGAATACGACATTGCGCATGCAATTGACCGTGACGAATACTCGTAATTGGGATTATATGATTATCGACAAGACAGGGGCAACGCCACCGGCTGTTTGCGCGATAGCGGTTCGCCTAAAGAATGGTGTCGCAACAGGTGCTTGCTGGAAGTTGTGCACAGATTCGCCCACCCTGGAAAAGGCCTGCAATTAAAGGGAAATTATAGATAATGGGTGAATTTGCGTTGGAAGATAAAGATAAGTTTATTCATCGGGACATCAGCTGGCTGCAGTTTAATGAGCGGGTGATGGATGAGGCCCTTGCCGAAGAGAATCCTCTTCTCGAGAGACTTCGGTTCCTTGCCATTTTTGTAAATAATTTTGATGAGTTCTTTATGGTCCGTGTGGCAGGCTTAAAGCGCCTCCTGGATGCTCAGTATAATCGTCAGGATAATTACGGATATTACCCTCAGGATGTTTATCGGGATGTTACAGAGAAAACATTGCAGCTTATACAGAAACTTTATCGTATTTATGAAGAGGGACTGAAGCCCGCTCTTGCCAAGAAGAAAATTATTATCAAGAAAGCGGCTGATCTGGACGCGGAGCAGCAGAAATTTGTTAAGAGATTCTTTGATACGACATTATTTCCGATCATTACGCCCATGGCGATTGATCAGGGACATCCTTTTCCAGTTCTTGCGTCGAGAACGATTTCTTTTGCTGTTCATTTAATGCGAAAAGAGACATCGCATTTAGCGGTCATTCCCATTCCTATTGGAGTGGCGCGCCTGGTTAAACTCCCTTCTGATAAGGATAGTTTCGAGTTCATCCTGATTGATGAGATCATTCGGGAGAATTTGAAGGCTTTTTTTCGCGGATATGAAATCACGGGAGCGACGCTTTTTCGTCTTATTCGTGATAGCGAACTTTCTGTTGATGAAGAATTCTCCCCTAATTTATTGAAATCTATTGAGGATGAGATCAAAAAGCGGCCACGGGCTAAAGTGGTACAGCTTGCGATCGAGCGGGGATGTCCTGAGGGACTTCAGGATGTGTTGACAGAAGCGATAGGATTTCTTAAAGAGGAAACAACATTTATTAGCGGTGAGTTTGATCTGACCTTTTTGTTTCAGCTCATTAATCAAGTTCAAGACCCTGAGCTTACTTTTTCCGTTCTTTCTCCTGGAAAGATCGCGTATGACAATATTTTTGAGAAAATAAAAGAAGGTGATTTTCTGGTTCATGTGCCGTATCAATCTTTCGAGCCTACCCTTGATTTGATTCGGTCTGCGGCAACAGATCCTGATGTCTTGGCTATCAAGATGACCCTTTATCGAGCGAGTGATGATTCAGATATTGTGACAAGCCTTAAGCTCGCGGCTAAGAACAGAAAACAGGTGACGGTTTTGGTTGAAATTAAGGCGCGTTTTGATGAAGAGCGTAATATCAGTTGGGCCCGTCAGCTGGAAGAGGCAGGATGTCACGTTATTTATGGGATTCCAGGGGTTAAGATTCACTCCAAGATTACTCTTGTCGTTCGGCGAGAGGAAGGCCGGACAAGGCGGTATGTTCATTTGTCGACGGGGAATTATAATGAGAAGACGGCCCGTGTGTATACGGATCTTGGCTATTTTACGGCTAATGATGATTTTGCCAGGGACATTTCGGATGTGTTTAATGTTATTACCGGGTATTCGCAGCCAGCGCGTTGGAAGCGCGTCATTTCATCTCCCTATGATCTTCGGGAGTATTTTTTCGAAATGATAGATCAGGAGATTGAATACCAGAAACGATATAAGAATGGGTTTGTATTTGCCAAGATGAATTCTTTAGAGGACACCAAGATCATTGATAAGCTTTATGAGGCGTCTTCCGAAGGAGTTAAGATTCAGCTCATTGTCCGTGGGATTTGCGTTTTGGTTCCAGGGATGCCGGGGCTTAGTGAGAACATTTCCGTTAAAAGTATTGTCGGGCGCTTTCTTGAGCATACACGCATCTTTCTTTTTAATAATAACGCAGATTTCCGGATCTTTTTGTCATCCGCTGATTGGATGACGCGTAATTTTGACCGGCGTATTGAGCTTTTGTTTGAGATTCAGAAACAGGATTTGAAGGACCAGCTCAGGTTTATTCTTGAGAATTGCTGGAAGGACAATCAAAAGGCTCGCGTTCTTTTGCCTCAGCGTTCTTACGCATTCTTGAAGGCACAGGAAGACAGATTTAATGTGCAGGATTTCTTTCTCCGTCATTACACCGCATGATGAACGAACAGACGTTGTTTTCCAGTCTTATTGCCAAACATATAAGGGCCATTGAGTCTGAGGTAAAAGGTGTCCGTAAAAATAAGGACATTGAGCCTCTACACCAGATGCGCGTGTCTTTGCGAAGGCTCAAAGGAGGTCTTTCTGATTTCAAGGATGTGTTGCCGGCACGAGAGTATGAATTGGCTATTGGGAATATTCAGAGGCTTCTTCGTTCTTTGGGGCAGGCGCGTGATATTGATACGAAGATCGCTTTTTTAAATGATCTTTTAAGCAGCCTTGCGGCGCAGAAACATAAAGCCGGTATTCTTGAGATCATTGATGAGCTTCGAGAAGACCGCAATGAGATTCAGCCGCGGATTCAGAAGAATCTTGCGCGTCTACAGCAAAAACATATTCTACGTTCTATTATGCGCCTGAAGCCTTCTCTTGAGGAGGCCGGTATGACGTTGGATGAATTTGCTAAAAATCGGATTTTGGCTCGCTTGGAGAAGATGTTTTCCCTTGAGCCTTATGTTCGTAAGCCCGCGTGCAGCAAGGAACTTCATAAAATGCGTATTGCGGCCAAGAATTTACGCTATACCTTGGAAAACTTTCAGCGACTGTATGGTTCTCGTAAGGTTCGTTCTTTTAGTCTTTCGGCGCTGAAGGTGCAGAAGGCGTTGGGGGAAGTTCATAATTACGATGTCTGGTTGGGGTTGATGGCGATCCTTAAGGAAAGCTCAGGGCGTGATTGGCATTTTCGTAGGGCCGTGAATTTTCTTTCTAGTGAATGTGGCCAGCGACGTCTGCGGGCGTATCAGGATTTCATTAAACTCTGGGCCGGGTTCAAGCGTCGCAAGACTTGGGCTAGACTTAGCTTCTTCACACTGGATAGACAGTAAGGGCTTTATGCCTGGAGATTTTTTCTTCTATGAGAATAGCTCTTCTTGCTGATGTCCATGCCAATCTTTCAGCTTTAAAGAAGATCGTTGAGCACGCCCGACAGCAACATGTCGATGAATTTTGGAATTTGGGCGACATGGTGGGCTACGCGCCTTTCCCCAATGAGACAGTTCTTCTTCTCAAAGAAATCTGTTCTTGCCATATCGTCGGGAATTATGATCGTAAGACTATTTCCGATAAACGCATCGCTCAGATGGAGGAGACAGGAAAAGATGCAGCCAAGATCTTTTCCTTTGCGTGGACCAACAAGAATTTATCCTCTGAAGTGCGGGCCTTCATCGAGGGACTCTCGTTCGAGATTCATAAGGAGATTGAAGGACATCGTATCCTTTTGACCCATGGCAGTCCTGAGGGGATGGAAGATGGAATTACGCAGCGCACGCCTGTTGCGCGTCTTTCGGTTATGGCTGAGAAGGCCCGTGCTGATATTATTCTGTGTGCGCATATGCACAGATTTTTGGAAAAGAAATCAGGGGGAGTTCTTTTTGTTAATCCAGGAAGCGTTGGCCGGCCTTTTGATGGGGACCCAAGAGCTTCGTATGCGATTCTTGAAATTTCTTCCGATAAAATTAAGGTTGAGCCTTTCCGTCTTGATTATTCTCAGGTAGATCTGCTGCGAGAGATGGAAAGACAGAAATTCCCTCATCGTCTCATGGGCACGCTGATAGAAGCCAGAAGTCTTGATGATCTCGATGGATCTTCGGTTTCGGATGCTGATAAGGTTGTGAAGGCGGCTCTGGAGCTTGCCAGAGAATGCAGGTATGAGAAGGAACATGCGCATCACGTGACGAAGTTGGCCCTTCGATTATTTGAGGAGGTTGAGCCTCTTCATGGATTAGGTCTTTCGGAGCGGATTCTCCTCCAATCAGCGGCACTGCTTCATGATATCGGGCTTGTTTATGGGGAGGATGGGCATCATAAAGCCTCGCGCGATATTATTCTGAAGACAGACAAACTATTTTTGACAGACCGTGAGCGTACGATGGTGGCGCTTATTGCCAGGTATCATCGCAAGTCTTTTCCGGACGCAAAGCATAAGTATTATAAAGACCTTTCCTCGTATGATCGGGAGATCGTCGATGTTTTGGCTGCGATTTTACGTGTTGCCGATGGGATGGATCGTAGTCATAAAGGGCTGGTTAAAGATTTTTCGGTAGCTATATCGTTAGACAAGATCAGATTTAATCTTGAAACAGAAGGGCCTGCCCAGGCAGAATGTGAGTTTGCTAAAATGAAGGGGGATCTTTTTGAACACGTCTTTGGTCGGACGCTGGTGTTACAGGTAGAATAGGGCAGCTTTTCGGTCTGCACAATTGTTATAGGTTTTGATAGCTTCACTTAGGGGCAGGATCCGTGGCAGGATGCGTTTTTTGCGCAGAAAACGAAGGCCTTTAGGGGTGATCGAAACCTGTTTGCCACGCGGTTTCACGACAAAGAAGATATCCGGTCCTTTCTTACAGATCTCTTCCAATTCCTCATCTGATAATTTAAGCGGAATAAAGTCTTTAGATTCTTTGATCTTTCCGTCAGCGCGGATGAAAAACGAAGCGCGCACATTTTTTCCTTTGATGATGATCTTTCCTGAGGGGGTGAGTTTGATCAAAGGATAGTAGGTGTCTGTCAGACTTTTTAATTCAGTAATTTGCCTGACGGCGGCTACGGCGCCGAGCATAACGGCATCATCTCCCAGTTTAGCCTGGACCACTTTGGGTGTCGAGAGACGAGCAAAGAAGGGATCCTTCTTGAGAGCTTTCTCGATGACGGGCAGGATCAAGTCTCCGCAGGCCTCGACAACGCCCCCCCCAAAGAGGAAAATTTCCGGATCAAAGATGTGATTGAGCGATACGCAGGCCTTGGCCAGTGCGATGGCCGCACGGGTCATAACTTTTGTGACAAGAGGGTCTTTGGCTTTGAGGGCCTTAGCCAGTGTTGAGCTCTTGATTTGTTTGAGATCCTTACCGGCTAGATCGGTCAGGATCGAACGCCCCCCTTTTTTGATAGCGGCACGAAGGTCTCGTTCGATCGCCCATCGGCCAGCAAAGGCTTCGAGACATCCGATATTACCGCAGGTGCAGACAGGGCCTTTTTCATCAACCATGATGTGCCCAAGTTCTGCGGCAGCGCCGTGAGACCCGGTGATAAAGTTTCCGTTTACGATGACTCCTCCGCCAACGCCGGTTCCTGGAAAAAGGCCAACGATGTTCTTAGCTTTTCGTCCGGCCCCAAGCCATTTCTCACCGAGAACGCCGAGGTTCACATCGTTACCAACTGAAATTTTTGTTTTATATTTTTTTTCAAGGATTTTTTTGAGATCTGTGTTCGACAGGTCGATGTTGGGGGTGATGACGATTTTACCATTATTGTCCACGATCCCTGGAACAGCAATGCCAATGCCAAGAAGGTTTTTGGGGGAAGTTAGACTGTTTTTGAGAAGCGTCTGGATTACTTTATCTGTCGTCGTTAGGATTTCTTTAGGTTTGGCTTTTGAAGGCGTCGGGACTTTGTGTGAGGCGATGATTTCACCTGCAGGAGTGACAAGTCCTCCGTAGATTTTTGTACCGCCGATATCAATACCAATGAAGTATTTCTGAAGCATAAATAATATTTTAGCAAATAATTAGCGACAGGGACAATTTATTAATCTATTAGTTGGATATTTTTATGAATAAGTGTGGATAGAGAGGAGCCTCGGCGAGTAGGGATGTTTTTTAAGGGGGAGTTGGTTATCTTTTTAGTGAGAGGATGGGTTTTGGGGGGATGTTTGGGAATATTGAATAGGTCTGCGGGTTCGGATAATTCGGGGTTCTTTAGAGAGCGTGGGTGGATTTTTGTAGGAGTCGAAATATGTTCTCGAGGACGTGTTTTTAGGTAGCGTTTTCCTTAAAAAGGGTATCTGCCCTTGTTTTTAGAATCTCATAGGGTATCCTTGGCATTAGGCAAGGTGTGATGCGCCTTTGGGCGCAGAGTAAGGATCGCAAGGATCCGTTTTTGGGGAAGGAGGAAAGGTCGGCGTGGGTTGAAAGAATTTGTTCTTTGTATAGTTCTTTGTATTCTGGCGAGCGTCAGGCCAGGTAGCGCAGGAAGTGTCTTTCCTGCCGGAACTGGGGAGGATGGTGGATATCCCCCTCTGATTTCATGCCTTGTTTGATGATGGGAGCGCAGTTTTGCCCGGATGATCTGGCATGCTTTGAAATTTCATCGATTCCGGAGATACGGGGTTATTGGGGCCCTCCCAAAAAGACGAATCCACCAAGTTGATCACCACTTCCTTGCCTCCCTGATGACCCCCGTTTATTAAAGGTCCTGTTGCTCCTGTGAGGGTTGCAGGACCTTTTTATTTGCATAAAATGACGTTTTATGTATAATTTCGCATTATTTTGATAATCTTGATCGCAGAAGAAAATTTTCTTATTTTCTTGAGAATTCTTTTGAAAGAGACTTGTTTTTGCGAGGTCTTATATACTATACTTATATAGGATTGGGTGGTTCGTTAACTATAAGATAATTTAAGGCAAGGAGAGTATCTTATGAAGGGCATATTTCGTTCCTCTTGGATGGCCATGATTAGAAAGGCGATTGCACTGATTGTGATAGCCGCCTTTTCCCTATCGCCATCAACAACTTACGCGCAAACAGTTTTGAACCTTCCAGAGCCAGGGGTTATGGTTCTCCAGAGCCAGGCGTTTGTACCGGTTGTTCTGCGCGCTGTCAAGATCCGTCCGGATGAGCCACTTGTTTTTGATTTTGTCGTGGATAATGGCAATACGGGCTTTGAGGGAGAAGTGCTTAAGCGTGAAATTGAGAAAATCGCCAAGTATTTTCTCGCGACGCTTACTATTCCCCAGAAAGACCTTTGGGTTAACCTTTCTCCTTATGAAAAAGACCGCATTATTGCCGATGAGTTTGGGCAGACTGAAATGGGTCGCGACATGCTGGCTCAAGATTATATCTTGAAGCAGCTTTCATCTTCTTTAGTGAATCCAGATACAGCGTTAGGTAAGGAGTATTGGGCCAAGCTTTATGCCAAGGCCCAGGAAGTTCTTGGTACGACCGAAATCCCTATGGACACCTTTAATAAGGTATGGATCGTTCCTGAGAAGGCGGTTATTTATGAGAAAGACAATGCCGCGATCTTAGGGGAAACACATTTGAAGCTCATGATGGAGGAAGACTACCTGGCCATGAAGAAAAGCGGGGATTCTGCGGACTGGGCTCAACGCATCAGCCAACAGGCGAGTGATCCGAATCGTGCGGCTGCCCAGGTTTCTGCCCAGATCATGAGGGAGGTTATTCTTCCTGAGATCGAAAAAGAGGTGAATACAGGAAAGAATTTTGCTCCGTTAAGACAGATGTTCAGTGCCATTATTCTTGCGACTTGGTATAAAGAAGCGGTTAAGGATAGTCTTTTATCTCAGATGTATGAGGATAAAAAGAAGATCGCGGGTGTTGATATTCAGGATGTCAATATGCGCGAGAAGATCTTTGAACAGTATGTGGCTGCTTATAAAAAGGGCGTGTTTGATTTTATCCGTGATGATCAGGACCCTGTATCAGGCGATGTGTTGCCGCGCAGGTATTTCTCAGGCGGTGTTAACGCGGAAGGCGTTCAGAAGGCCATGTCCCTGCAAAAGCTGGCGACCGTGCCCGCGGGTTTAGATTCGGGTAATTTTGACGCCAAGGATCGGACATACTCTGCTGCCATGATTGCGTTGACCAGACCTGGTGTCAAGCCGCCTCAATTGGCGAAGGCTGATCCCTTGGAGGATTTTCAGAAGGCTGTTGGGCCTGGAAAGACGATTCTTTCCTGGGATGATCTTTTATCAGCGGATGTATTTTTTGTGGGGGATCCGCAAGATGAACCAGCCATTCATTTAGAGGAACAAGATCTCGATGAGATGGCGTCTGTTGAGGGGTTCTTTCAGAAAGTGCAAACTCTATCACGCGCCACACAGAAAGAGGTTTTGGGGATCAGGGTAACATATGGAGCAGGTAAGACTGCAGAATTTGGTTCGCCAGCACCAGAAATGGCGATGACAAAAGCAGAAGTTATTCAGAATTTGGTTCAAGCAGAACGAGAATATCGCGCTGCGGATGCCCAAGTGCGCGCATTAGGCAATGCGAGTGGGCCAGACAGGGTAGCCGGAGAAACGGCTCGGATGCTCGCAGAAAATAAACTCTTGGCAAACTCAAGACAATTGTTGAAGTTGGGAGGCTTACTGAGCGTCGATGTTTTAGGTCGGGAATTAAGTGATCTCGTTGCGTCTATAAGGTTTAAGCACCAGGAGGGGGACGCATCACTTCATCATGAGGGGATACCTCCAGGGAATAATTTCCGGGCTGAAGCCGCAATGGCAACGGGTGAAAAAACGTTATTGCCTCCACAGGTTCAGCTAGCGGAAGGGTTATTTAAGAAGAAGGAACTGCCCGCGCGTTTGGCTTACGAGATGATGTTATTGTTGGGTGATTCCAAGCCGCTGAGATTAGATAAAAAGGAAATCAAGGTGGGCGCCGCAAAGACCTTTGTTGTGAATGGTAATGAGATCGAAATCTTCTTTGCTGACGGCACATCGATGAAGTTCACGTTTGATAAAAGAGGGTCCAAGGTGGTTTTGGATGGAGTTGATACAGACTTGTTGGCGCTTATGTCACAAGCTGTAGAGACAGTCATGGCTGATTCAACGATTTCAGATTACGGTTATGACAAGCGAGTTGCCCTGCAGGATATCGTTCAGAAGATAGCCGCCTCAACGAAAACAACGGTCACTGATGGTCGTTTTGATGAGAATATCAGCAGGGCTTTGGGCCATCTTAATCTTGGCGCTCAGGCTATCCCTGTTGATGTGCTCAAAGAAGGCCCGGAGCAATTTGGGATCATTTATCTTAACGGGCGGGTTATTATTGAACAGGCCTTCCTTGATCGTATTCAACAGGCAGGGAATCCTTACGATATGGTGACGCGCAGTTTTATTTGGGCCCTGAATGTGGGATTAAAAGCGGAAAGTCGTGAGGATAGCAGCATTGCGGAATTTGAATATGCTCTTAATAAAGTTCCAGGGGTTATAGAGAAGCTGAATAAAGAAGATAGAAATGTGGTTGAGGAATATGAATGGTTAAGAAATGACGAGATAAATGATCCTGGTCGGGATGAGATATCTAAAGAATCTCTCCGTCGCATGAAACAGCATTTATGGAGAATGGGGCTTCAGGTCTTGAATGAAGATGTAAAAAAGAGTTATTTCCGTTTTAGCAGTACGGACCGGGAATATGATCCTGTTAAGCACCCTGAAGATAATAATTTTGGACGATTTTCATGGTTAGCTCAGGCTTCAAATCCTCCGCATTGGGGACAACTGGAAACAGCTTATCGCTTAATGGCGGAAGAGAAATATTCACTTGTTGGTGTCAGGACGCACGCTTATGACGTGCGCAAGGTGTTGACGGTATTAACAAATTCTGACCGCCAGGAAATGATGGATCGATTTGTAAAACGGAGCCATTTTCTACGTTTTTCGGATGTGACGAGTGAAAAAGCGGGAGAGGATGATTTTAAAAGGCTTCTTGAGTTGAATACGAAACGCCCTGTGGCCCCGGATGGCCGAAAAACAGAGGTTGGTTATATTGTGGGGACAGATCATTTGCGTTATGAAGCATTTGATAAGACCGGTGTTCGGATCAAGGAGCCCGATGGAAAAATTCGGCCGGATACTGTCAAGAGATTCGAAATGATGCGTAGTGATTATCCGCCAGTTCTAAGAGAGCTGTTCATTCCTGTGCCGTTTTTCAATATTCGTGCTTTTACAGACAGCATTAATAAGGATACGGATGATCGTCAGAAAGTTCAAGCGGCTTTGCGTAACAGGGATGTTGTCTTGCTGGCTGGGGGCAATATCGGATACGAGGGACTGGAGACGCGTCCTGGAGTGGGTGTTTCATCGACCGACCTGCGTAATGCGTTTATTGGCATTGGAAATCCCGAAGCGCTCAGTCTGATTCCGAGATCATCCCTTGAGTTTATTTACACGCATGACCGGTATCACGGGTTTTTAATGAGGATCCCGTGGGCGTTTGATGAGGTTGTTTCTGGTGTTGTTAAGACATTTAATCCTGAGACGGGAGTTGTTGATCAGAAGGCATTAACGGCTTCGCAACTGGTAGAGCGTATAAGGGCCATCAAGATATGGCTGGAACGTGTACACCAGAATGCTAAAGCCTATTCTGCGAAAGAGATCGTAGAAATGTTTTCATTGCCTAAAGATATCCCTCAACACATTTTAGACAATGCGAACTTTAAAGCTTATTTAAGTCGGCCAGATGAGTATATGCCATTAACGGAAGCTGTCGTGCAACGAGCATTGGATCTTGTCGCAGCCCCGCCAGTGGTTGGAGCCAAAGAGGTCGGAGAAAAGGCCATGGAGCCGCAGAAGCTAACCGACGGTGGTATTGATTTTTATAATGCGGCTCAAAGCATGAGGATTGAACGGACGGGAAAGGGCATCAAGGTTCATGTCGATCCGGCCATGATCCAGCGTATTCAGACCGGCGGGTTTGATGGTTTGGCGCCTGTTGTGATCGAAGTGATCCCTGTTCGCGGGATCTTGCCCGCACTTGGCATGGCAGATGCTCGTGGTTCGGGAACGACTTGATGGTTTGATGTGTGTTATGGAATGCAAGAATTCATTGTGCCCCTTGGAAGCTCGTCTCTCAAGGGGCATTTTATTTTTTAACAGAATGTTAAAATAGGAGCCGGTTAAAGTTTCGCATGAATTTTTATAGATTTTGGTTATTATACTGTTGTCATGCTACGAAACTTTCTTATTTTGATTTTCTTGGGTTTCTCTTTTGCGGGTTGCGACCGGATCTACGGGCTTCTCCATAAACCAGGCGGGGAAGAGCGAAAGATCTTGGGTGAGTATACGTTTAATGAATACAGCCTTAAGGTTGAGGAACTACAAAAGATTTTGAGGTTGTTCGGTTATCCGGTGTCGCGTGTTGACGGGAAGTTTGGGTCGTCCACACGGGATGCTGTGGGGAAATTTCAGATGGATGAGGGGCTTGAGGTTACGCGGTTTGTTGATAAGGCGACCTGGGAGAGGATGCAGTCTTATGTAAAGACATCCCTGGTTTATAAGTTAGAAGCGAACGTTATGGGATTTCAGCGGGCGCTGAAGAAGGCAGGTTTTATTTCTGGGAAACTGGATGGCCGTATGGGGCCGCAAACACGAGATGCTTTGAGGGCTTTCCAGCGGACCAAGGGACTTAAGGCCGACGGGGTGATCGGGTTAAAGACGATCAAGGCCTTGCTGCCATACTTGGAAGGCAAGAAAAAAGAAGAATCCCCCTGAGGGTGGATATTTTGACCTTTTGATTTTTCATGTTATGCTTTGTCTCATAAAAAGGAGTGGATATGCCCAAAGAAAAGAAACGTCTTTCTGCGTCAGATGAATTAAAAGTCTTGCGCCGGATCGTAGATATTACGACAGCTGAAGTTGATCTAGATGGGGTTCTCAGTGAGGTTGTGAAGACAGTGACGGAAGTTACGCGTGCAGATTCGGTTTTTATATATTTGTTTGATGATCAGCACAAGAATTTGATCCTGAGCGCGTCAAAGACGCCGCATACAAGAGAGCTGGGCCGTGTGTCGTTGCGGGTTGGTGAGGGGCTGACCGGATGGGTTGCGAAGAATGTTAAGCCTTTGGCGATCAAAGCCGAGGCGTATACCGATCCACGGTTTAAGGCCTTTGATGTTCTTCCGGAAGATAAATATGAATCTTTTCTGGCCGTGCCGATCATTTTTAAGGGCAAGGCGATCGGCGTTATCAATCTTCAGTATCGCAAGCCTCATGAACATGTGGCCGCGATGGTTGATTTCCTGAGCATGGTGGCGCGGCAGGTCGGTGGTGTTATTGATCATGCCCGGCTTTTTACAGCGACCAGAGAAAAGGCTCTTCAATTTGATACCCTGGTCAAGGTCAGCCATTCGATCACTTCTGAGAAATATTTAGATGAAATTTTGAGCCTCATCGTGGTAGTGACAGCCGAAATGCTCAATTCCAAGATCTGTTCGATCATGCTTTTGGATTCCAAGGGTGCTGAGCTTTCGATCAAGGCGACACAAAGCTTGTCAGAAGAGTATAAGAGAAAGCCGAATCTCAAAGTTGAGTCCAGCCTTATGGGGGAAGTTGTTAAGACAAGAAAACCATTGGTCGTCGACAATGTGCAGAAGGAGAAACGATATTTTTATAGGGAGCTTGCGGCTAAAGAAGGCTTAACGTCCATGCTTGCGGTACCGATGATCGTCAAAGATAAAGTTGTGGGCGTTATCAATGTTTATACTAAGCAGCCTCATGAATTTGTCACTGATGAGATCGGTGCCCTTCAAATGGTTGCGAATCAGGCAGCTGTGGCTGTTGAAAATACGCAGTGGATGGAAGAGGCTCTCAAGGCCAAGGAGGCTCTCGAGACGCGAAAGGTTGTTGAACGTGCCAAGGGTGTTCTGATGAAGATGAATAATCTGACAGAAGATGCGGCGTATCGACTTATTCATAAAAAAAGCATGGATTCTTGTCGGTCCATGAAAGATATTGCGGAATCGATTTTATTGATGGCAGATTTTCAGCAGGGGAAGTAGGGGCTGATTATTATTTGAAAAGAAGATATAAAGCGTCAAGTTTTCGATATAATTAATATTAATGATAATATCAAAGGAGAAAAGTCATTATTTACATTTGAGTTGAAATGAAAGAGGCATCTTCCCGCTTTATTTTTTTATTAAAAGGCTGCATGTATGAAGGTGCGCGGATTTACAATTATTGAGATCTTTGCTGTCATGCTGGTTGTTGGCATCCTTATTGGCATTACCCTTCCGAAGCTTAAGAGCATGCAGAGTGATGCGAAGATCACACGGGCCAAGCGCGAGTTAAACACATTAAAAGCAGCGCTTGAAATGTACCATGTTTATCATAAAACCTATCCTCCCCTGACTGACAGGATCTGCGCAGAATTCTTTCTTACTGAATCCTCTCAAATGGTTAGCGATCCATTGTATGATCCTTTTGGCGCGACATCGACGAGTGAGTATAAATATTTCCTGTCTCCTAATGGACGGAATTATGTTATTTTCTCTGCCGGGCTTCCCGGGCAGAGCGCCCCAACAGGGATCGCGGATGCAGGCGATATAACTTATTAAGTCAGGCGCATTATGAAGACATTCAGGCCTGTTTTTCTGATCCTTCCTTGGATATTCCTGGTTATGTTCGGCAATCTAGCGATGGCGGCCAGGTATGTTCCGCTGGTAACCAACAGCCCTTTTAAGAACGGGATCAATCCGGACTGTGATCCCTGTACGGCGGGACAAAGCTGTTGCGGAAGCAGTTGCGTTGATATCACTGCTAACAATAGCAACTGTGGCAGTTGCGGGACGGTGTGCGCGCAAGGGCAGACATGCTCTGCGGGGGCGTGTTCTTCAGGCGGGGACGAAGGGAGCTGTTCTTTAGACCCTGATTGTCAGAGCGGGTATTATTGCAACAACGGGACATGTGCGGATGTTAATGAGTGTGATACTGATAATGGCGACTGCGATGCGAATGCTGCTTGCGAGAATACGGCAGGGGCATTTACGTGCACATGTCATTTGGGTTATGAAGGCGACGGGACTGTTTGTGTGGATATTAATGAGTGTGACACGGATAACGGCGGTTGCGATGGGAATGCTGCGTGCGGGAACACAGCGGGGTCTTTTACATGCATCTGTAATTCAGGATATGAAGGGAATGGGATCACATGCGAGGACGTTAATGAGTGTGACACGGATAACGGCGGCTGCGATGTGAATGCTGCGTGCGGGAATACAGCGGGTTCTTTTACATGCGTCTGTAATTCAGGATATGAAGGCAACGGGATCACATGCGAGGATGTTAATGAGTGTGACACAGATAACGGCGGTTGTGATGTGAATGCTGCGTGCGAGAATACGGCTGGCTCGTTTACTTGTACTTGTAATGAAGGATATACGGGGAATGGCACCAGTGGTAATTGCATGGCGGAGTATGCCGTTACTTATGACAGCAACGGCAGCAACAGCGGTTCTGTGCCAATAGATACGGGGACTTACGGAGAAGCAGCTGAGGTTACGGTCCTGGGAAACACGGGCATACTTGTTAAGACGGGCTTTGCGTTTGCGGGTTGGAATACGCAAGCAAATGGTGGAGGCGCAGATCGACCGGCTGCTTCGACCTTTATTATGGGTGCCGGGAGCGTGACGCTGTATGCGAAGTGGACGGCGAATAACAATACGATCACCTTTGATGCGAATACGGGGGACGGCGGATCGACCGCGGCACAGACGCTGGCGACCGATGCCACGGCTGCTTTAAATGCGAATGGGTTTACAAAGACCGGCTATGCCTTTGCGGGGTGGGCAACGAGTTCCGGTGGAGCGGTGGAGTATGCCAATGGTGCCAGTTATACCATGGGAACGGCGAGCGTGACATTGTATGCGAAGTGGACGGCGAATAACAATACGATCACTTTTGATACGAATACGGGGGACGGCGGATCGACCGCGGCACAGACGCTGGCGACCGATGCCACGGCTGCTTTAAATGCGAATGGGTTTACAAAGACCGGTTATACTTTTGCGGGGTGGGCAACGAGTTCTGGCGGAGCGGTGGTGTATGCCAATGGCGCCAGTTATACCATGGGAACGGCGAGTGTAACGCTATATGCCGTTTGGTCGCTTTCATGCAAAGTTGCTCAGGAGACTTGTACTAATAACGCTGAATGCTGCTCCGGCCTGAGCTGCTCTTGTTTTGTTTCGGGGACAAAAGTTTTACTTGCCGATGGCAGGAACGTTGTTATTGAAAGCTTGAAAGCGGGGGATGTTCTTTTGGGCTCAAAGGGGGCGCGTAATAAGGTTATGGATCTTGTGGTTTTGCCCAGGGCAGAGCGCAAAGTTTATTCTTTTAACGGAGGCCGGTACTTTGTGACAGAAAGCCATCCTTTTATGACGACAGACGGCTGGAAGGCCATGAATCCCCGGGCAGCACATCAGGTTAATTTGCAATTAGAAATAGGTCAGCTTAAGACGGGGGACAAGTTTGTTACGCGTAACGGGTTGATTCGCCTTGAAAAGATTGAATTTAAGACAGTCAAGGATTCTGTTGTTTACAATCCTGTCTTAGACGGAAGTCATGATTATTTTGCGGATGGATTCATGGTCCATAATAAGTCAAAGAAATGTAACTAAAGAATAATCGGGATACTGCTGATTATCGGTCCCTTTAATAAAGGAATCCCTATTCATGGGCATAAATGGCATTGACCTTATTAGAGGAAGTCTGTAAGGGGAAGATAAATCATTGCACATTAAGGTATAGTTGGGTTCAAAGAAATTTCAAGTTGACAAACCTTCGGGGCTTTACTATACTTTCCACAGCTTGAGAGCAATGTAGTTTTCAGGTAAAACAGATAGGCAGGGCAATGACGTCCTCTTTTGGAGACAAAGTGTCTTTGGAAGAGGTCTTTTCTTTTCAGCGCGCTTTGATCTTCGTCGGAAGTTCGTTTAATGTTCTATAATAGAGAATTCCGCGGGTATGGCCTGGCTCCGGTTTTTGAAAGATTCGGATAGGGCTGGATGCGGTCAACACGTAAGAGGCAATAAGGAGGAAGGTATGCCAAAGAAGACAGCTAAGAAAGTCGTGAGCACAGTTGAGGCCATTTATGGCCAGGATGTATTTAATCTTAAGGTCATGAAGGAGTGTCTTTCCAAGAAGGCATTTGATTCTCTCAGTAAGACTATTAATGAAAGCGGCGTGATCGATCCGGCTATTGTCGAAGAAGTTGCCAATGCTATGAAAGATTGGGCTATTTCCAAGGGCGCGACCCATTTTTGTCATTGGTTCCAGCCGCTTACAGGTTCTACGGCGGAGAAGCATGATTCATTTATTTCTCCTGATGGTCAGGGCGGCGTGACCATGGGATTTTCGGCTAAAGAATTGATCCAGGGTGAGCCGGATGCGTCCTCGTTCCCTTCGGGTGGTCTGCGCGCGACCTTTGAGGCACGTGGATATACGGCGTGGGATCCTACAAGTCCTGCTTTTATCAAGCAAGGGGAGGATGGCGCAACGCTTTGTATTCCGACGATCTTTTGCGGGTATCATGGCGAGGCATTAGACAAAAAGACACCCCTTCTTCGTTCTTCTGCGGCGCTTGCCAAACAGATGGAGCGTGCGGGTAAGCTTTTTCGTCTCAAACCTGTGACCAAGGCCTATGCGACTCTTGGGCCCGAGCAGGAATATTTCTTGATCGATAAATCTTTCTATCAGCAGCGTCTGGATTTGATTCAGACCGGACGTACGTTGTTTGGCAGAAAGCCATCTCGTCATCAGCAGATGGAAGATCATTATTTTGGTGCTATCCGTCCTCGTGTTCTTGCGTTCATGGAGGATTTGGATGAAGCCCTTTGGAAACTGGGGGCCCCAGCCAAAACGCGTCATAATGAGGTGTCACCGGCGCAGTTTGAGATCGCACCGATCTATGAAAGATTGAATCTCGCGATTGATCATAATTTGATGTGCATGGAACTCATGCGCCAGATTGCGGATCGTCATGGCTTGGTGTGTCTGCTCCATGAGAAACCCTTTGCAGGCGTGAATGGGTCCGGGAAACATAATAATTGGTCAGTCGTCGGTGTTGATGGAAAGAATTGGCTTCATCCGGGTGCGAATCCGCATGAGAATGCGAAGTTTCTTTTTACACTTTGCGCGGTCATTAAGGCTGTTGATGAGCATGCGGATCTTCTGCGTGCGTCGGTTGCGTCTCCTGGTAATGATCACCGCTTGGGTGCAAATGAGGCGCCTCCGGCGATCATTTCGATCTTTTTGGGCGATCAGCTTACGGATATTGTTGAACAGATCGAAAAGGGTGAGCCCAAGAGCGCCAAGGCAGGCGGCATGATCCAGATCGGGGCAGATGTCATCCCGGATCTTCCGAGAGACGCCACAGATCGCAACCGGACTTCTCCGTTTGCTTTCACGGGCAACAAGTTCGAATTCCGCGCGCTTGGTTCTAATATGAATCCTGCAGGTGCGAACGTGGTTCTCAACACGATTGTCGCCGAGGCCCTTGATCAGATGTGTGCGCAGCTTGAGGCAGATATGAAGGCTAAGAAGGACTTTAATAAGTCTCTTCAGAGCGTTCTTCAGGCTATTATCAAGAAGCACAAGCGTGTTATTTTCAATGGCGATAATTATACTCAGGAATGGCATCAGGAAGCCGAAAGACGCGGGCTCCCGAATAAGAAGACCACGCCTGAAGCGCTTAAGGCTTACGAGACGGAAGAGAACGTCAGGCTTTTTGAAAAGCATGCGGTCCTTTCCAAGAAGGAGCTCTTATCCCGTTATGAGATCTATATGCATAACTACAAGAGCGTTATTTCTTACGAGGCGGAGTGCGCACGCACGATCGCAGCGACGCAGATCCTTCCGGCGGCGTTCCAGTATCAGATGTCATTGGCCGATGCGGTCAAGTCATTCGATGCAGCCGGTGTGTCGAACAAGACGGCCAAGGCTTCTTTGGTCGAGGTCTCTGCCTTGATCGATGATCTTGCGGCAGGTGTCAAGGCGATCGATGCGGCGGTTGAAGCGCACGATTCTCTGAAGATGAAGAAGGCTATGCTGGATGCACGCGCTGCGGCTGATGCCCTTGAAGGCATTGTCCCGGCGGATCTGTGGCCTTTACCGACCTATGCGGAGATGTTGTTCCTGTATTAACTCGCAAGGGGTATGATCGAACATCAAAGGGCTCAGGTGTGTACAAACGCCTGAGCCCTTTTTAATTAAAATAAGTCAATGATCCGCCAAGCTATGGCCCTCGTTCATGCCCTGTGGCTCAGACAGTCCTCGCGCATCCGTTTTTGAGGGATGTTGAATGAGGGATGAAAACGGATGGCTGTGGAACTCGCCCTTAGGGCATTGAACTTCGGGCCGCTTGTTGGGCTCTGTGTAATTGCTTAAGAGTTTGAGTTGTTCCCTGATTTAAGGCTGAAGGCATACCGCAGCTGCGAGTTTGGAAACCAAGCTTTCCTAAATATTTTTTCAGGAAAAGCTGTTTCCACTGTTTGAGCAGTCAGGTATGCCGCAAGCCTTAAGGATCAGGGAACCTAGATTCTTTTATTGTCTAAATAAGGGGCTGTGTTATGATTTTGTTCATTAAACACGTTGATATTGAGGGGCCTGAGACGCTGGGTTCGTTCTTTGTGAAGCAAGGCTTTGAATTGGGTGTCGTCGATCTGCACCGCGGCCAGAAATTGCCTGCTACGTTGGACGGGATCGACGCGGTGATCAGTCTCGGTGGCCCCATGAATGTTTATGAGGAAGCCGAGCATCCTTTCTTGAAAGATGAAGATGTTTTCCTAAAGAAAGTGCTGCGAGCGAAGGTGCCTTTTCTGGGCATATGTCTTGGCGCGCAGTTATTGGCCAAGGCATAAGGTGGTCAGGTTGTGCGTTCGCCAAAACCCG
>JADGCU010000021.1:16473-29252 GCA_015228785.1 Candidatus Omnitrophota bacterium | reverse complement strand
GCCGCAGGCACTTCCTCGGACATTTCGTCCTCGGTCGCTGATCTACAGCCACCATATACCTCTAAATCTTTTCTCAGAAAAATGATGGCACCCGTCCCAATGATTTCCTCAATCCAGAAAAAGCATTGGGGCAGCCACCATAAAAACTTTATTCATCAGGCACGAGAGTCACCCGTTCAACACCATGCTCTCCAAAACAAATCTTACTTGCTCACGAAACTATTCACCGTCCAACGGTTGTTCTTCCTTCAGAAATTGTTCCCCGATCGTTTTCAAACTCTGCACAATAGTAGCTGATGTTTCAGAAGAATTCAACCCTGTTGTCATATTCCCCTTCAAACTGATAGGGCCGATCTCAAATCTGTCCATTGTCGTTTGAAAAGAAAAATCCGCATCGATATCAGTCTGGGAAGCTTCCAGAAGATCCCACACGACATTCTCAACAACTCCCGCCTCTTCGTCTTTCATGCGAGGCGCTTGTCCGCCAGCGAGAAGAACCTTTCCCGTAACCTGAAGATCATTCTTAGAGGAAACGAGCCTGGCATGAAGCCTTGCCAAACCATCGTCCCTCACCACCTCAATGGTTGCATCCATGTCCCGTGCTGCCCAATTGAACCAACCCCCCGCCTTCACGACACCGCTAACAAATGGAATCTTAAAATCTACCAAAGATGCTGTGGCCAAAAAATCCGTCTGCCCCGACATCCCAGGCAGAGAAATATTCGTAAGCTGGGCATCAACCTTCCCAAGCGTCAATGTCTTCCCGTCTTTACTCTTAAAATGTAAGGTACCATTATAGATCGTAACCCGACGAATCAGAATCTTGGGGACCGCGATCGCGGATGCTCTCGAAGCTCCAGGGATCGCTTCCTGCCTGGAAGAATCCCCCTGAAATAAGGGCCCACGAAAATCTCCCCCATCGCCAGGCCCCCCCACCATCACCGGATCATAGATCCCAAGTGAAACAATATCCACGTTACGCCGAAAAAGCCCAAGCCAATCAAACTCTGCCTGAAACTTACCCACTGTTCCCAGTCCCTCAATCTCAAGGCCCTTGCCCATAACACTAAGAGGAAACGAAAGGTAAATGGAACGAATCGACGTTTTCCTGTGGAGCAAGGCACTGATCTTTTCATTAAAGATCGGCACCGCATAAATCCCCACATACATCCACACAGCGCCAAGGACACCGACCAGCCCCAGCGCTATAACAACTCCCCACCTAAATAGCACCTTCATGATCTCTGCCTCAAAGCCCTTGAAATTAAACGTCCCTGGCCCGAATCCTTTAGTCCCGCTTCAGCGGGAGAACGCACGACCCACAGCTTAGAAGACTGATGCTCTACTCGAATCATCCAGAGACAAAAGTTATATAAATCATTTGATTGTAATAGCTTGGGCAATCATGTTGTTTTTATTCAAAACATATGAAATGCGCCAGTGTCATTACAGTGTCAAATGATACTAAAATCAAACGTCCCCGGCGCGAATCGAACGCACGACCCACAGCTTAGCATCCAGCATTAAGTTGCCTTAACCATCTTCGAAAAGAAGACTTGCTGGCTGGACTTTCTCTTGGGCATCTCAGCCCTGCCGTGTAAAGTCTCTACACTTCCCTTTCGGGTAGCTCGGTATTGCCCATTAAGGGTATTTACCGAATTAGCGGCATCCACTTCACAGGTTCAATTCCCTATGAAGGCTCCAAGTTGAAGGCTGTTGCTCTATCCAACTGAGCTACGGGGACATAAAAACTCAAAGAACTAAAATAAGTATAACATCGAGAACGAATTTTATACGAAACTTGAAACTATGTCTAGATAATAGAAACAATGGGCGAGATTATAATTCTTGAAGAACCAGCTCATCTGCACTATCACTTACTTCTAACTTCTGAAGAATTATCATTCCTATCCTATATTCTAGGACTCTTACAGCTCTTTTCTTATGATCTTAAGAAAGATGAGAGTAAATCAATGTCGTTCTTAAGTCTGCGTACCCCAACAACTCATCGCCACCGCCAACCATAAAATCTATAAATTCATCTTCCATTCCTTCCCCTATCACATCAAAAACTCACCTGCATTGGTTTTGAAACCAGGTCTTATAAAGCGGCCCTGCTCCGAAAGCCAAGACAAGAATGATCAGGACAGGATAACTAATATTCAAAAGAACCGGAAAAAGTTTAACAATGATTATGGCAAAACAGAAGGCGGACAGCTTCACCAGACCAATATCCACAACCGTCATTTTCTTCATCTTTTCATTCAGCATCTTTATCATTTATGCCCCCATCTTTAGGAACTTCTAAAATAAAGGATCATTCTTAATAGCCTTCTCACATCTCCCACAGAATTTAAATAATATTCCGCTCCAGAACGAACATCGGGACCGCCGACTTTAACTGTCAAACCACACCCTCGCAGCACCTCAAAAGCCGACTCATCGGTCCGGTCATCACCAATAAAAATTGGAAGATACTTCTTCCTGCCCCATATCTTCAGCAATCTTTCTACTGCTTGTCCCTTATCCATCGCTGTTGGCGGCATGATCTCAATAACCTTTTTCCCTAATAAGATTGAAATCCGTCCACAGTGAACAGCATCATGGCAAATATCAAGAACAACCTGCTTGGCCTTCTTTTCAGAACCCGGTGAAGCTTTGCGATAATGAACAGCTAGTGAAAAAGCTTTCCACTCAAAGAAGATTCCTGAAGAGCCACCCAGCTCGCATTGTAACCTTGAGCCCAACTCGCCCAATTCTTTTAAATACCTCTTGGAAATACGCTGCGAGGTTAAGCCCCTTGCCAGGAACTCAATACCATGACTTCCAACATACGAAAGCCCCTTAACAGGAATCATCTTTCTAAGATCGATTAATTCTCGCCCAGAAATGATCGCAACCTTAACATTCTTGTATCGGATTAAAGCCTTTAATACCTCCTGGGTTGCAAAAGGTAATTTTGCCTCAGCGGGCGTTAGCGCAATAGCTGACAGCGTCCCGTCATAATCGAGGAACACGGCCAGCGGCTCATGCGCGAGGCGTGCTCGCCAATTGTCTAAATTAAGCAGAATGTTTTTCATGATCCCGATTCTTTATACCTGAAAGTTCACTGACAATACTTCCCGCCCAGCGGTAAACATTGTTCTCCTGAACGATCTTCCTCATCGCTGCCATGCGCCGCTTTTGCTCTTCTTTGGGCATGGTCACGGCCGTGCAAATCGCATCCGCGAACTCTTCTGTAGCGTAAGGATTGATCGAAATAGCCTCCGTAAACTCTCGGATCGCACCAGTAAAACAACTCAAAAGCAGAACGCCACTTCCCTCCTGTTTAGCTGCGACATATTCCTTGGCAACCAGATTCATCCCGTCATGCAAAGAGCTCACGATGCAAATGTCAGCCAAAGCATAGAAAGGAGCGATCTCCTCGGTCGCAAGATGCCGTTTGATATAAATGATCGGCTTGTAATCGCCATCTGAATGTTTCCAGTTTACCTTCTCGACCAACTCATCGATCTCGCCACCCAGATCATGATACCGCTTGATATGCGTACGACTTGGCGCGCCGATCTGCACAAAGACAAACTTCTTTTTGTATTCCGGATTCTTCTCCAGAAAACGGTCGATCGCCAGAATGCGCTCGCCAATACCCTTCGTATAATCGACACGATCAACGCCGACAGCAACGATCTTGCCCTCCAGCTTGTATTCCGCCCTCACCTTGGCCAATTCTTTCTCCGAGATCACCTCTTCCGGCGAAGGCAATGCAATACTGATCGGGAAAGCCCGCACAAGTGTTTCATGCGTGCCCCGCACAATACTGAACTTCTCGGTATCCAGCCGACATTCAAGGAGCCGATTGGCTGTCTCAAGAAAATTATTACAGTGATACTGCACATGGAATCCGATCAAGTCACACGCCAGCATGCCATTGAGGATCTGCTTCTGATACGGACACACTGAGAAAACCTCCGGATTCGGCCACGGAATGTGCCAAAAAAGCGCTACAACAACATCCGGGCGCCTGGCTTTAATCATCGCCGGAAGCAGTGTGAAATGATAATCCTGAATGAAAACAAATGCCGGTCCAGAAGGCAGCTCCTCAATAACCGCATCAGCAAACTTCTGATTAACCTTTTGATATGTATCCCAATCTTTCTCGCTAAAGATCGGACGAGTATGCGTGATATGACACAACGGCCATAAGCCTTCATTAGAAAACCCGTAATAGTATTCCTCTTCTTCATCCTTCGTCAGCCAGACACGACGAAGAATATACCGATTATCCTCTGGCGGCACGCCGATCTTATCTTTAGAATTTACAAACTTCTTGTCCGCGTTCCCGTCACCGTGAGCGATCCATGTGCCGCCCAAAGCGCGTAAAATAGGACCAATAGCCGTCACAACACCACTTGCGGGGCGTATACAAACAACCTTGCCCGTCGCATCATCCGCCATGTGCATATATGGCTCACGGTTGGACACGACCAGCATCGTACTGGCTCCAAGCTTGGCCTGAATAAAACCACGAAGTCTATTTTCAGTCCAGACTTCTTCTTTGTTGAGCTTCGTCTGGGCGTCTTCCACGATCGCACGACGCGCCACACGCAAACTCAGCGCCACTTGCTCCACTTCATTAGCTAACTTGCCAAGTTCATCTTTGTCCGTTAAGGGATGACGATGATACGCCTCCTCCCCCCTTAAAAAGCCCTTAAACCAATCCGTCAACCTCAAAACCGGGAGTAAAAACATCTGCCGAAGAACAATAACTGATGACAAAATAATAAAAAAGAAAAGCACAATGAGCGTGATACTGATGCCTTTCCATATCTCTCCCATACGACCGAGCACATAAGAGGTGTCGTAAATAATCTCAACACTGCCAGCCACTGTCCCATCTTCCTTCAAGACCGGTAAAACATAACTATAAACCGTATAATCTTTGAACTTTTCCATGCCCGAAAATGGAATTTTATCTTTGATGACTCCCTCCAGATAAGGCTTAGGCTTATCTTTCCAATCGCTAAAGCGTTCTGTAATCGCTACAACCTTGCCATCAATATCATATATCACACACCCCTGTAATCGGTCGCGAGTCTGAAACTTTTCGACAAGATAATTCGCATTCCGACTGTTATGCGTTTCAAGCACAGTCTGAACGGAAAGCTCCATACTCTCTGCCACGGCCTTGGCCTTACGCTTGAGCTCATCCATCAGCTTGTCTTCATCGGTTCTGGCCTGAACCATGCCGAACACCACAAACCCGGCGGCTACAATGAAAAGAATCGGTAAAATAAAGAAAAATATCCGTCTCATAACAAAGGCTCCTTAATTGCCCCACGCCCCACATCAGAAGAGAAAAGACGCGCGCCGCTATTCCACTGATAATTTGTCTCCAGAAGAAACGCTGTTTGTATTAAGGCCAAATGAGAATACCCTTGAGGGAAATTCCCTGTCAGGCGTCCGGTCTCCGGCTCAATGTCTTCCGACAACAGCCCCAACCGATTGACGCAACCGATCATCCTGTCAAACATGACCCTTGCCTCCTCCTGGCGCCCCGTGAGATAAAACGCGTTGATCAACCAAAAGGTACACACAATAAACGCGTTCTTGGGCGTTCCTAATTCATCATCTGCGGTGTAGCGCATGACAAACCCGTTACGAAGAAGATGTTTCGATGCCGCCTCCACTGTCCCAATGATCCGATAATCATTGTTGGGCAAAAACCCGTAGTGAAGCATCATCAAATTGGAAGCATCAAAATCTTTTGATTCGTAGTGCATAACAAAGCTATTTAACTCCGAACTCCAACCATGCGCCAAAATATCCGCCTTGATCTCCTCGGCAATAGCCAAATACCGAGGGACATGCCGTTCTTTTCCGATCACACGGCTGATCTTGGCGGCACGATCCATGGCCACCCAATTCATAAGCTTTGAATGAACAAAATGCCGGGGCGGCCCACGACGCTCCCAAATACCACAATCCGGCTCACGCCATGACAGCGCAACTTTATTGGCCAGCGAGCGCACAACAGTCCAAAGTTCCTCATCGAAATCCTTTTGATGATAGGGATTGGCAATGAAATAGGAATACAGCGCCTCGATCAACTCGCCGTAAACATCGTTTTGCTTTTGCTGATAGGCCGCGTTACCAACCCGGACAGGCTTGGAACCCTGATGCCCTGCCAGATGCCGCAGAACCCTCTCATCCATCACACGCTCGCCATTGATCCCATACATGACCGCGATATTCTCATTTTTAACCAGCATCCGACCCAGAATAAACTCAATATACCTCTCCGCCGAATGAACATGCCCCATACGTGCATAAAGGTCGATAATCATACTGGCATCGCGTACCCAGCAATAACGATAATCCCAATTACGATCTCCACCGATGATCTCTGGCAAGGATGTCGTAGGTGCCGCGATCACCGCCCCGGTCCGTTGAAACATAAGAAGTTTGAGCGTAATAACAGAACGGATCACGTCCTCTTTGTAACGATCCGGGACACGCGTGCGATAGACCCAGTCCATCCAATAGCTCTTAGTCTTCTCATACTCCAGATAGATCTTTTCCTGATTGATGAGTGACAGTTTCTCGTGATAGGAAAGCAAAAAATACGATGACGCCTTGAGCTCGATCGCTTCCCCACGCAAAAGAAGATCAAAATCAAGATCCGAATATAGGTAATAACTGTTGTACTCCCCTTCTGTAGAGGCGATCTTCAAATAATCCGGGAAACGTTTAAGGTGCGCCTCTGCCAAGCCATAATTGGGACAGGGCTTCAGCTCAACCCTAATCCGCGGATGCCCTGAAATAACATGAATGTTCCGATGGATCTCTGATGGGCAATGAACTTCACCGCCGCTGGTCAGAAATCGCGGCATGTAATCCATAACCTCAAAAACGCCATCCTTGGTTTCAAACCGAGTCTTCAAAATCGGAGTGTGGAAAGAATAGTTTTGCTCAACCTTAATAACATCTTCCGCAGATATACGAAAGAACCCTCCACGCTCTTCATCCAGAATGCGTCCGAACAACGAAGGCGAATCAAAGAAAGGGAGGCAAAGCCAATCAATAGACGCATCTGCCCCAATCAATGCCGCGCTAGTGCAATTACCAATAATGGCGTAATCCATAGTGTCTCCTAACTAATCTCCTGCTTAACTTCACGAGCATCCCTAAAACCAAAAACATCTCGCCCGGAGAAACTTCCCTCATGATGCTCGGTAGTGAAAAAGGCAACTTTCCCCTTCCCGTCACTGGAAAACAAGATCGGGCAGGCTTCCGGTTTATGCCCTTGATCAGCTCCAATGAGCTTTGCTATGGCCCCCTTCTCCGTCAAATCTTGCAAAACATAGAAATCCATTTCCTCATCAAACAACAACCTTCCGACAAGATGATGTCCCGCCCTTAACTTACTCTTCCTAGGCGGCGTCAACTGGTAAAGCTCACCGGGTTCCGTAAGATGCCTGAAATGCGAGATCGCCAGACTGTTGGCCTCCGGATTCTGGGTCAACGCTAGGAATCGACCCAATCCGCGCTCCTCGACAACCTCAAACACTTCTTCTGAAAAGATGTCTTCCTTGATGACTTCCAAACCTGCAGATTCTGCAGCAGCAATCTGCTCCTCATTCCGATCAACGATAAGAACATCTGATCCTTGCTCCTTGAGAGCTAAAGATAAAGCTATAGAAAATTTATTAGCTCCAAACACCAAAATCCCACTCGACCTCGGACGTGATAACTTCAAGAAATGCGCCAATAAGGGCGATACAATCGCGTAGAATATCACGGTGCTTGAAACAACAAAGAACACCAGGATCACCAACTCACCAGCCCCCTTCATCCCCGCCTGAACAAGACGATCACTGAATAACGACGCAACCGCAGCCGCCACAATCCCACGCGGAGCTATAAACGATAGGAATAGCTTCTCTTTCCAATGCAACCCTGACGATCGCGAAGATAGAAACACTGCAAGAGGACGCACAATAAGTATCAAAAACAACAGGAATATAAAAACACGGCCATTGATCAACGGAAGATCGCTCAATGGCAACCGCGCAGCCAAAATAATAAACAACGCGGGGAGAATTAAAGACTTGAGCATTTCTTTAAAGACCAGGACCCCGCGAATAGGAATAAGCCTCTGGTTGGCGAGAGCAATCCCCATAACGGTGACAGACAAAAACCCGGTTGGTTCGTTCTCCAATAGCGCAGAAACAATAAAAGCCGCAACAACAACCGTCAGAACAAAAGGATGCCGAAGATTCTCCGGAACAAGATACTTCCGAAAAGCCAACAAAATGATACCCGCAGCCGCAAGGCCAATAAAACTTCCCAGAAGGAGCGTTTTAAGTATTCCTATGGTGAATATGCCAAATATCTGGCGCGGCCCTTCCGATAAAATGATCTCATAGATCAATACTGCTACTAAAGCGCCCAAAGGATCAATGGCAATCCCTTCCCATTTCAGGATAGCCGTCAACTTTCCAGCAGGTCGTATCTGTTTAAGCAAAGGCAATACTACCGTTGGACCGGTAACGATCAGGATCGCCCCAAGCAAGACTGCCAAGCGCGGTTCGAGCCCCAGAATCAGCCCCGCACCAAGGGCACCTAACACCATCGTGATCAACCCGCCCATAAAAACAAGATGCCAGATGGCCGAGCCACTATCCCAAAGCTCGCGCCACTTTAACTGGAGACTACCCTCAAAAAGAATGACCGCCACAAAAGTAGAAACCGTTGCGTAAAGAAGATCATTCCGCAAAAAGCCCGGCTCAACCCACCCCATCAAAGGCCCGGCCACAAACCCAATTATCAAGAATAGAGCGATACCAGGGATATTAAAGCGCCATGAGATCCACTGTGCCCCGAGACCGCATAACATAATTGTCAAAAAAGATATCAACACATGTTCCATCGTCAGCCTTTCATATTTTCTTCTAAAAACTAAACGCTCACTGGCGCATGATCTTGCTGGATCGTACGAATCGGATACGGGATCACGATCCCTTCCTTCTTGTATCGCTCGTGCAACCGGCAAATAAACTCGTGTTTAAGTAAATACTGATCGACAAACTCCTGGCATCTCAGTATAACCGTAAAGTTGATACTAAAGTCAGCAAAGGTGTGACACCGGATAAACGGCTCAAATTCCTTGATCCCCCCTTGAACTTCATTCATGACCTCTTTGGCCACATCGCAAGTCACCTTCTCCACCTTGCGAAGATCGCTGTCATAATGAACCCCGACCTCAACCAAGACAGCCATCTCTTTCTCCGGCAAGCAATAGTTTGTGACGACCGCCTGTGCCAGCTTGGCATTCGGGATCAATACAACATTGTTCGGGAGCATCCTGATCTTTGTCGTCCGCCAGTTAATATCGGTGATGTAGCCTTCCTGTCCATTATCCAAACGGACAAAATCTCCGACCTTGATCTGCCCAGCCATGGTAATGTGAAAACCGCTAAATAAATTAGCCAGAGTATCCTGAAGCGCCAGGGCAACCGCCAACCCGCCGATCCCAAGCGTGGCCAATACTGGCGCAATGGATATGCCCAAACTCTGCAAAATCATTAGACCACCAATACACCAGACAACAATTCTTACAATGTTCTCCGTCAGCGTCGTCACTGGCATTGTAGATTCAAACTTACGCGCGTAAACTCTTATCGACTGAGATAGGATTTGTGCAGCGACCAACGTCAATGACGCCAGCCAAAGGACCTGAAGCGACTTCTCCATAAAAAAGCCCATCTTGTCCGGAACAGACGCCACTTTCAAGGCAACATATACCGCCAAAACAGCGCACCACAAGATCATGGGAACACGGATCGCGCCAACGACAATGTCATCAATCTTCGTTTCTGTCTTTTGCGACCACTTATTCAATCTTATTAAAAAGATCTTCCGAATAACCATCCCGATAATGAAAACAAGAACACCCGTTCCCAAAGCCAACCAAACAGGACTAATCTCCATTGAAACAGTAGGTAAATTTATCATTACCAGCTCCCTTCACTTTCCAGCGCTACAATTTGCTTTCTCTTGTAAGAGCAGACTTTTTCTTCTTATACCACTCGCATTCGCTCGCACAATACAGAATGCCCTTGCCTTTCGCCCAAGGACAACCTTCCCCACTGGGATGGCTGGCAAGCATCCAACAGTCCTCTTCCGAATAAAGATAGGCCGGACATTTCTTTCTTATCCCATCTTCACAATTTCTGTACTCCCAACAATATTTGGGTTCTTTCTTATCCATCTGACCCTTTCTAATTTAATCATTCTTCTTCTCTGTCCTCGAAGCTACAACCTTCATCGTAAGGACAAAAATAATAAAAGTGACCAAAAGTCCAATATCAAAAATATCCGCCCGTTCTTCAAACATAACTCCTGCCTCCTCACAAAAGAGCGCAACAGGTTTCTTATCTCACTAAATAAGAATCAATTCGATGCAGCCAACCACGTAGCCATTTCTCCTCATGCCTCTCAACTGGGGCATTGGCCACCCGACGAGTCAAGACCTCCTTGGCTGATCGCGCAAATTCCTCCAATGTTTCCTGTGCCCCTTGCGTATCTCGCATGTTTTGCAAAACCTGCAATAATCCCCACCCCTGCCCTTTGTAATTCTCAGAGTTCTTAATCCCTGCCCCCTTAAAATTGACATAATCAACGACAGCATATAAACCCTGGGCATCGTTGGTAAGCCAAAAAAGGTCCCAATGTATGCGCGTACGCTGATCTAACGGCGCTGCCTCGATCACCTTGGGCAACACCTTTTTAGTGCGCCCGACAAGAAAATCTGCCTGACGCTGCTTTGTCTTCCTTATGAAACTTAAAAGATCCTGATACAAAGCGCCCTCCTTACTACTAAGCATTTGTTCTCGCGAAGACCATGGACAAGGCGGCAAAGGGTTCTTGTTTAGCCAGTCAGGAAAAACCTCCCCAGCGTCTCGAGCATACTGAAGATAGGCCATAAAACTTTCTTCAAAGATGCCCAGAGCATTCTGCGGATACCAGATGAAATGTCCCAGGCCTAAGGACAAAAATTCCTCACCCGCATTCCATTCGATCAAACAATCTTTGCCAGTGTGACACTCATTCCTAAATACCCGCTCTGCTATCAATTCCATGTCTTCTGTAGAAACGTCGATCATTTCTGCATGCGACATACCAAATGAACAGATTGAAAGAGAAAGCCCCCAACACAACAAAGATATAAATCCGATCCTATTCGTTGTCAGAAAGCTATTCTTCTCTCTGCTCATCAATCACGGCCTTTTCATCTTTGCAATCAGCCATTTTTCAACCTCTACCAGAACGTAAAGCACAAAACACACCAAAAGAATCCTTACCCACGCTGCCTGCGAGATCGGTTCTGTCTGAAAAGCCTTGTTCATCCACGGAGCATAAATAAACAAAACCTGTAGCACGATCATCAAGAAAACCCCGACGAATAGCCACCGATTTGAGAATACCCCCAAACTAAACATTGACCTCGACAAGGACCGGCAGTTGAATAAATAAAAGAGTTCACCAAAAACAAGAACTGTCACAGCAACCGTACGCGCTTCGGCAACAGATGCACCAAGACTTTGTTCATAAGAAAACAACCCGAAAAGTCCTGCTGCTAGAAAAGTACCCACCCACAACGTCCTTAAAACTAACCCTCTAGTCAAGATAGGGGTTTTGGGATCACGCGGAGGACGGCTCATCACATCTTTCTCCCTGACCTCAAAAGCCAGCATCATCCCCAAACATGTCGCTGTTGTCATGTTTATCCACAAAAGCTGTACTGGAAGTATAGGCAAAGAAAGCCCAGCAAAAATAGCAACAATAACCGCCAACGATTCCCCTAGATTCGTTGGTATCGTCCAAATGATAAATTTGCGAAGGTTATCAAAAACGCCTCTTCCCTCCTCTACGGCCGCCTCGATCGAAGCAAAATTATCATCCGTCAGGATCATATCTGCCGCTTCCTTGGCGATCTCGGTACCGTTCTGCCCCATAGCAACGCCGATATTTGCCTGCTTAAGGGCAGGGGCGTCATTCACACCATCCCCCGTCATGGCGACAATATATCCCAACGACTGCAGGGCCTTAACAAGCCGTAATTTCTGCTCCGGCGTGACTCTGGCAAAAACGCTTGTCTGATCGGCCACGTCAGCCAGATCCTCATCCCGAACCGACTCAAGCTCTTTTCCTGTGAGTGCCTTAAGCTCCTGGATCTCTTGACGCAAATACGCCTTTATCCCAAGTTGTTTTGCAATAGCGCTTGCGGTCAGAACATGATCTCCCGTGATCATCTTGATCCGGATACCAGCCGCATGACACGCCTGAACGGCGCGGATCGCTTCCTCTCTCGGCGGATCGATCATCCCTTGCAGACCCAAAAATGTAAGCCCATTCTTAATATCCTCATGATGAATAACAGTCTTTCTGTTGTCCAAATGAAAACTGGCAAATGCCAACACACGAAGCCCCCGCGAAGCAATCTCTTCAACTTGTTTCATAATGTGATCAGGCCGTATTTCTTGACGCTTGCCTAACAAGTCAATTTCATAAGCACACCGCGACAGTATTGCTTCAACAGCACCTTTCAGATAGACAACCTGTTTACCATTACCAGCATCATGAAGTGTCGCCATGTACTGATATTCCGACTCAAAAGGAATTGCATCCAGCCTCTCAAGATGCAGAAAGTTTTCAGAGAATTGCTTTTCAGCCTTTCCTGCCACAACAAGCAGTGCCCCCTCGGTTGGATCTCCCTC
>JADGCU010000021.1:0-16373 GCA_015228785.1 Candidatus Omnitrophota bacterium | reverse complement strand
GCTTTTCAGCCTTTCCTGCCACAACAAGCAGTGCCCCCTCGGTTGGATCTCCCTCAATCTGAGGCGCGCCATTAGACACCACCAGCCGACTGTCATTACACAATAACCCCGCTATGAGCGTTTCTTTGAGCGCCACCGAATCAATACCTGTAAGTTGATTTCCTGATCCCTTGTTACAAAAAAAGCCTTCTATGAAATACCCAGACCCCGTTACTTCATAATTCTTTCCACCGGTATAAATCTCCTGCACCGTCATCTGATTTTCAGTCAAGGTCCCAGTCTTATCAGAACAAATGATCTGTGTGCTGCCTAATGTTTCTACCGCAGGAAGTTTGCGAATAATAGCGCGTCGCTTCGCCATTCTGGAGACGCCGATCGCCAGAACGATCGTGACTGCTGCAGGCAAGCCCTCGGGAATCGCCGCTACCGCCAAGGAAACTGAGGTCATGAACATTTCCACCATTGACCTTCCCTGCAGCAAACCAATAACAAAGGTCACTACAGATAATCCCAAAATAACAATCAGCAAATAATGACTGAAGTGTGCAATCTTCTGCGTGAGAGGCGTCTCTATATTCTCTGCCGTAGCGATCAATTCCGATATCTTCCCGATCTCTGTATGATCACCCGTAGCAACAACAATAGCTTTCCCCTGCCCGTACGTCACAAGCGTTGAAGCATAGACCATATTGCCGCGATCTGCCAAAACCGCCTGAGCATCAACAGCGACCGACTTCTTGTCAGCCGCAACAGACTCGCCCGTCAACGCGGACTCATTAATTTTCAGGTCTTTCGCAAAGACAAGTCGCATATCTGCGGCCACCTTGTCGCCTGAGACCAACAAGACAACGTCTCCCGGAACAAGCTGCTCAGAAGGAATTCTCTCCTTAACGCCATTTCTTATGACATTGACAGGCGTCACCATCGATTTGGAGAGGGCATCTAGCGCTTTGAGCGCCTTTGACTCCTGCAAAAAACCAACAATCGCATTAACCAAAACAACGCCAAAAATAACCGATGCGTCTACCCACTCGCGCAGGAAAAATGTAACGGCCGCTGCTGCCAGAAGAATATAAACAAGCGGCTGCTGAAACTGCGCCACAAAGCGCATCCATAGCGGCGTTGATTTCTTCGGAGTGATAATATTCAGCCCCAACTCTTCTTGCCGGCGCTTCACGTCAGAAGAATCCAGCCCAACGTCAGGCCTAATTTGAAAACGCTCTGTCACTTCAGATTCAGAGATTGCATGCCATAATGCCACCGCTGTTGTGTCTTTATTCATCACCGCCATAGAAATCCTCTCATAATAAAAAATACTGTCCGCCAGAATCCATCTGCCCAAGGGGGGGGCGGACGTTATTGCAAATTACTAATATCAAGTCGATTATTCTATTTCAGAATTTTTATTCTCAGCCTCTTTGCGAACCATCCTTGAAAAACAAAAAATAAGCATCCCTAAAACAAGACTCCACGTTCCTATCAACATAATCCAGCCTGCTGGCTTCATATAGTTTTACGCCCTCTTTTTTCCCTTACTTTCGCGCATAATTCAGGGCAATGCTCCTTAACCCAAGCAGCATCCTTGGCAAACCAATCATCCGCCGCTTTATCGAATCCAATGTCATAGCCCAACCGCTCACTCTCAATCCACTTGTGACGATTGATCTCTTCGATAACTTCTTTCTTTTGTAGAAACACGTTACGATCGGGCTTCATTTTCTTGTCCTTTCGCATCTACCTGCGCTACAGACCACCAGTCTTTTTCATAACTGGCCCCAGTCTTGTAAAGCGTTCCAACCCGTTTGGCCGCATACATAAGATCATCAGCCGCTTTTACCATCTCATCAACTGATCCTGGGGCGATCATATACGGCTTGATCCCAAAACTAGCCGTCATCCCTTTAAGTTCCTGATCCGAGATCTTCACAAATGCCCTATTGAGACGATTAACAAATCGGATCGATCCCTTGTAGTCTGTCTCTGGCAAGAGAACAACAAACTCATCGCCACCCCACCTGGCGGCAACATCTTCCCCACGAGTATTCTCACGAATAGACTCACCTACGCGCCGCAATACTTTGTCACCTATATGATGACCAAACCGGTCATTGATCTTCTTAAAACCATTGAGATCAAAAAAGACCATACTAAGCGGACGGCTGTACCTTTTAGACCGCGCAATCTCCTGTCGGGCCAACTCATAGAAAGACATGCGATTAGGGATTCCCGTCAATGGATCGATCCTAGCCTTTGTCTTCTCTATCTGTAAAGCATCCTTCAGGGCGATCGCTCCAACAACCAGAAGAAAGAAGACCAACCGAACCAACGCGTTCCAATATGGGGTCAGCGCATAATGATAATCAATAACTCCGACTCCCAAATCCGCTGACAACCAAACCAATGCACACATGACCGACATAGCAACCCCAGCCAACCGACCAACCAGTACTGAAGCCATAATGATCGGGATCAAATAAAACGGCATCAAACTAATGCGATGCGCCAAATACCAATCAAGCGACCCGATAATAACCAAAGAACCACCGGCCAGAAATAAATAAAACCCAACACTATTGGAATGCGGCTTATCACTCGATAGATCCGCACCACGCTCGCTTACCATGTCCTTTTTATCACCCACAGGATCTGACATGTTGCCACTTGAGCTGGGCAATCCACGGCTTCTTATTAAATTCTCCATAATCCACCTCCTCGAAGCGTCGTGCTTCATTTCGATCCTTTACGCTCGCGCTCTTCCTTATCTGCCTTATCTGACATTTTCTTCAAGTAAATCACAAGAACAACAAAGCCGATCAAAAAAACAGCAACAAGAATGTTAGCCGGATCCTTAAACATGTTTTCTATCCTCCTTAAAAAGAAAGAAACCGCCCCGGTTTTCTTTCAAACCAGATGGCGGCCCGACCATCTCAATCCTCCGAAAGGCACGCTGCCCTCCGAACCCTTTTCTATCTTCTATGTATTATTACCTCATGATGCCCTCTTTATACAAATCGAACAATCCGTTGATCTTCTGCTTATCCATAGCAAAATCATGTCCACTCAAACCCCAAAGGGTCACCAGTGACTGAACAAGTCCGAAGAACGCCAGGCTAGTCAGCCGCACATTAAGATCCTGCCTAAATACCTTCTCCTTAATACCCGCATCCAAGATGATCTGGACTTTCTTCAAATACGCATTAACAACATCCTCCATCTTCTTGCGAAGCACGCCATCATTCATGTTCAAAGTTTCGTTGATCACAATAAATGTCAGCCCTTTTCTTTTCTCGGCGTACAAAATATGCGCCGATAAGATACTCTGCAACTTCCCCATAGGATCCGACGCCTTTTCAGCAGCAGCATCAACGACCTCCAACAAGGTCCGCTCAACATCATCAATAAGAAGGCTAACAATATCCTTCTTGCTCTTAAAATGGCGATAAAGGGCGCCGTCTGTCACCTTCAACCTTGCCGCGATCTCTCTCACCGTCAGGCAATCAAAGCCATCAGAAGTGACGATCTTCTTGGCAACATCCACAATATCCTGCTGGCGCTCTGTTACTTCCAATGCCCTGACCATATTACCCCCATAAGTAAGCAAGTGCTCACTTACAAATATACACCATCACCACGTTTTGTCAACCTATCAATTCCAGAGGATCACCATTAGAGAAAAAGCTCCAGTGTCATTCCAGTGTCAAATGAACTCAATGTCGGCATCAGCCAACACTTGTCAGCATCAAAACTGTTTATTCGAATTATCGTCGAGGAGGATTGTATTTTTGAGAACTGCGATGGAAGGATGAAAAACGGTCAAATAAGATTAGAAGGCTGTTGCTCTATCCAACTGAGCTACAGGGACAAAATTAAAAATCTTCTTTAAATGACTATTAAGCAATAAAACCTGACGAGCGCGCCCGTCAAGAACTTGTTAAAATATACCATAAAGAAAGCCTTTTTATACTAAATTCTAACCAAGGCCCCTTAATCCCATAAAAACCTAAATATCATTAATTCAAATCACGGAACCGATACGGCTGACTTTGCGGAGGCCACACCCGCAGCCTCCGGGATCACCTGCTTTTCTTTTGCCGCATCTTGAACAGGAGCCGCAAGCTGAGTTACCACCGACTTCGTGGGCTCAACAACCGACTGATTAACAGGAAGATCTTGAGGAAGCGTCTGCGTGCTGTGTTCCCGGTCTTCCAACGCCGCAACAGGCAACGGCTCCTTTAACGACGAACCAAGCGGAGTCTTCTGGGCCTCTCCGGTTAGAGATCCCGCCAGAAGCTGAGCAACCGATCTCTCCTCTCGAGGCGCCACAGACTTGCCAACCTTTTCCCCGTCAATAGAGTCCACTTCCGTAAAATAATAGATAAGAGGCGTGCCCAGAAAGTCAATCTTAACAAACGTATCCGTCTTCTGAAGAATACGCCCGTCAACTTCAAGCCCAGACCGGAGCATCACCTTCTCAGCCGAGACAGGAGACATCAACAGCAAAAATCCAAAAATGAATAAAATTCTTCGCATCTTTGTTCTTGGGTAACGGCCAAACTACAGATCACGCCACGCCTTCTCCTTTAAAATCATTATACCCAGCCCCTATCCCCATGCCACGAAAAACAATGATTTTGCCAGGCACAACCTTTCAAAGACCTATCTGCCATCCTGGCCAGACCTGGGATCTCGATCGAATAAAAACACATGCCCCCACGTAAACAAGAATCAAAATAATATAATAAGTAAAAATCTGTTCTGTCGATACGCTTGGGATAAAGAAAGCACCCCCTGGAACCTGACAGAATCCGTAAAGAATCAGGACAAGCAGATTGATCGTTACTTTAAGACACGCCGCAAAAAAGACGCCAACAAATGGCATGAACATCCCAAAGAATAAAACTCCTCCCCCTAAAGCTGTCGCGAGCCCAACCAAGGGAATGATCGGTAGGTTAGCGATCAAGGCGATCGGAGTCATCACCTGAAAATAATAAACCAAGAGTCCGCCGATCCCTATCATGACGGCACAGGAAACAGCGAACGCTTCAACGGAGCCTCGAAGAATCCTGTTTTCTGGAAGTCCTGAAAAGCCACAGGGGCCCAAAATAAGAGGCGTCACAAGCAAAATAGATAAAACACTTCCAAATGAGAGCTGGAATCCAACATCAAAAATTTGATTCGGAAAGAAAACCAAAATAGCAAACGCAGCCAAGAAAAGAGAATTCACGACATCCTGCTCTCGCTCCACAATAAAACCAAGCAAAAAGATCATGCTCATGACAGCGGCGCGCACGACGGGTGCGCTGGCCCCTGTCATAAGCGCATAAAAAGCTATAAGCACCATCGTCAGGATCATCTGCCAAAAGCGGCTCACAGGCAAAAGATTCAAAAAAAGAAAGACTCCCCAAGCCACCATCGCGACATTCATGCCACTTACCGCAAGAATATGAACGGTCCCTGTCCGAAAAAAGATCTCCCGTACATGGGGAGGCACGTCCTTGCGCTCTCCCGTAATCAAGGCCTGCATCAACCCCGCTTCTGACGGAGATAAATATTGTTCCAAAATCTTGTTTAGATGCTGACGGCAATGAAGCGCAAAGGCTATGACCGGATTACCTCGCTCCCGTGCCCGCACGAACAAAACATTGCCCTTCTTGACAGTCAACATGAGATAAATCTTACGCTGAGCAAGATACGAACGGTAAGTCAAGCGCCCACGCGAGGAATACTCAAAGGGGCGATGCAGCTTACCGGTGATCAAGACCTCATCGCCGTATCGGATATCAACAGGATCAAAGGACACCACAAGAACCTTGCCGCTGGCCTTACTGTCCGCAACCTCTCGAATATCAATAGTAAATGTTGTCTTCTGCCCCCGCCCCAAAGGTCGGGACTGAATATCTGAACTAATAATGCCCAGAACAGTGACTGGTCGCCCATAAAATGATTGAGATGCGCGTAGCACATGATCTTGCGCCATCGTCTCCCAATTCATGAGATCAAATGCTCCAAGAAATCCAATAGCCAACACAAAGAAAATCGTGGCCCCCATCCGCCAGAAAGTTAAGATCCTATTTAAAATAACCGATACCCCAAAACCAGCCATAAGCCAAATTGCGGGAACATGAAACAGGCTTTCCATGACAATGCCCAATATAAAAATAATCGTCACAAAGACAACCGGTCGATGCGTGAACATAACATCACTCAACTTTCAACTTTTGAGCAACATAATTCCAGCGACTCTCACTAAAACGAAGAAGGCTCCTGAGCTCCTCCATGCTGATAAATCTTCCCTTCTCCCGGCGATAATCTAAAATTAAGCGGGCTGTTTCGAGGCTCATCCGCGGCAAAGCCAACAAGTCTTCTAACGACGCGCTATTCACATTGACACGGGGATAAAAGGATGGATCATCGAGAATCCGGAGAAACGGCAACTTCACTCCGTACCCTTTAAGAGAAAGGTCCAGGCAAAGGCCGGCAAAAACGGCCATACTCACAAAAACAATAACTCGGCGTTCCTGTTGTGTCAGATGGATCATGCTGCCCCGCACCTGGAAAACCGGCGTGGCAGAAAAGGACTGGAGGGCAAGGTGATATTATCAGCGCGAGGTCAAGCTGTCAAAACGAAATTCACCATCCAAAGCTTCACCAAACAGATCATTTCCCTTTCTTTGCCTTCTTTTCATCAGTACCCGCAGACTCTTTTTTATCGGCTCCTGTAGACTTCTTTTGATGGGTACCCGCAGACTTCTTTTCATCGCCCCCTGTAGATTTCTTTTGATGAGCGTCCGCAGACTTCGTCTTTTTCCCAGATGAACCAATCTCTTCGCTTGCCGGAAGCGTTCCTTCATCAAGATAAAATACTCCCCCATCGATCGGCGGAGAAAGCACCTCAAATCCATTAACCACGATATCAAAAGCGCTCTTATACAAACCATACTCCCCCTCCCAGGCGGAAAAGGCAAATACGTATGCTTTGCCATTCTTATAAAAATGATACGATACGGTCTTATACCGATCCTCCCCAGGAATGAAGCGCGTGAACGCAAAACACGAAATACCCGCAAATATCATCTTTTCTTCTAATACATCCTGACTCTCTATGCGCATTTCCTCTAGGACCCGATTAAACGCAACATCCGACATAACTACGGGTGAGGCAATAAGAATACGCGCCTTCTTGTCAGGGCTCATATACGTATAACTTTGAATCTGAAGAGACCCCAACAACTTCTTCTGTATGCCTATCTCCTTCATAATGAGCTGCCAGCCTTCCGGCAAAACAACAGCAACGCCGGATCTCTTCAACTCTTGCTCAACAGGCGTGAGCGCTCCCAGATCTAGCAAAAATTCGATCGGTACATCCTGACCGAGTTCCCTAATAGTGTTCACATCTGCCCAGGCACGATCCGTATCTTTTTGATAATAATATGCCTTGGCACGCAATCGATAAGGAGCA
Organism: Candidatus Omnitrophota bacterium; assembly: GCA_015228785.1. Classification (GTDB taxonomy): domain Bacteria; phylum Omnitrophota; class Gorgyraeia; order Zapsychrales; family Fredricksoniimonadaceae; genus JAAYZZ01. The sequence goes on along the minus strand of JADGCU010000021.1, from coordinate 8,914 downwards.
GGAGAACGGGGGTAAAGATTAACAACTTTTGTACAGTCCTCTATAGCCAGGTCATATCTGCCATGGCCAAGATAAGCCTCAGCTCGCCCCAAATAAGGAGGAGTATGCTGCGGATGTGTCTCGATAGGAAATAACTTTATGGCCTTAGTAAAATCAACGATCGCGGCCTCATAATTACCTTTTCGCGTATACGTGATCCCTCTGTTGTTCAAGACATCAGCACTGTTGGGATCCATATCAAGAACCTTAGAATAATCGACGAGAGCTTCATCATCCTTGCGCTGAAGACTTTGGGCAAGCCCCCGATTATAATACGGCCGCACAAACTCAGGGTCGATCTCAATAGCCTTATCATAATCCGCAATCGCCCGAACGAAATCTCCCTGTTTGCCGTAGGCCACTCCCCGACTGTTATACGCAGAGGCATCACGAGGACTCAATTCGATCAATTTGTTATAGTCATCAATCGCATGGACAAAATCACCCTGCTCATCCCAAATGCTTGCCCGCGCATAATAGGCCTTCGCATCATTGGGACGAATCTGAAGTTCCTTCGTATAATCCGCGATCGCAGCTGTGAAGTTCTTGATTTGACTATACACATATCCCCGTGCATAGTACGCATCCGCATACAAAGGATCCAGCTCGATCGCCTTGGCATACTGAGCAATCGCGCTATTCAGATCGCCCTTCTGGCCATCCACATATCCGCGAGCATAGTAATCCTTCGCCATGTCCTCAGCAAAGCCCATTGGAATATACACGGCCAAAGAAAGAAATATAACGACACAAGATATCACAACCCCACTCCGCATCCTTACCCCCTTCATCATCTCTCCGCACTTAGAAGATCAAAACAAAATCATCTGCCCTTCAATATCCTTACGCTCCCCATCACCAAAGATCTTGATCGTTCCAAATTCCCCGTCGTAACCTGCTGCGATCGAAACCTTACCTTCCCTCATCCGACGGACGCCCTCAGCCACCACATCCCCAGCCGCGACCTGGATTTCTTTTAGCGGAAGATCGAGGAGGATTCGAAGTTCCGGCCCCAATTTCTCAAGCATTTCAAAATAAAGGGCACGAACTTTCTTCGAAGCCTTCCCCACATCACGCGCTTCTGCGATCACTTCCTCAAGAGGAATCAAACTGAAAAACGGCCGTGCCCTGGGGGCTTTCTCCCCCTCGGGTCGTCTGGCCAACTCCTCCACGCGCGCCATGACACCGACCGTGACCGGCTTACCGCACGACGGACAAAGCCCTTTATTCTTAATGGTCTCCTTGGGATGAAGCCTCACCTTACATGCCGCATGCCCGTCAAAATGATACTTACCCTCCTCGGGAAAGAATTCGATCGTGGCCTGAAATCCCTTATCCTTCTTGTCCGAAAGAGCACGATACATGCCATCGTAAGAGAATTCACAATCAAAAATGTTCGCCTCGCGCGCGAGCTTGGAGGCCGAATGCGCATCAGAATTAGAAACCAAAACAAACGGATCAAGCTCCTTAAGGCGCCAATTCATAACCGGATCCGACGACAATCCTGTCTCAAGAGCGTAAATATATTGGGTCAAATCTTCATAACATTCCTCGATCGCATCAAAGCCGCTCTTGGAACCTAACACAGAAAACCAGGGTGTCCAGATATGCGCCGGAATGAAAAGCGTCTTGGGATCACATTCCAGTGCGATCGCCAAAAGATCTTTGGCATCAAGTCCCAAAATCGGCCGCCCATCAGACTTGATATTACCAATCTCCCCGATCTTCTTCTGAAATTTACGCGCTGCCTGAAATGATGAAAAGATCACGACATTATGAACCTTACGGACCTTGTCACCCTTTTTATAAATACAGGAAACTTCCGTCGACAAAACAAAACGCATCTCCCCCTTACACGAAAGCGGCAATTCCTTGGCAGGCTCTTTTGTGAACTTCTCAGAAAGGCGGTAAAATCCGTTCTCCGCCGGCTCAAGCTTATGCTCCAACTCATCCAGCCACTGAGGATGAATACAATCACCCGCACCGATCACGTTAAGGCCCTTCCGCTGTCCCCATAGCCACAAATTCTCCGGCGTTAGATCAGTCGATGTAGCGCGAGAATATCGAGAGTGAATATGAAGATCAGCGATAAATTTCATAACCCCTTTAACGTTTAAAAATAGTGCGAAAGATATCCCCCACAACACGAGAGATCTGAGAACGCGTCTGCGATTTCACGCTTTCGGCTGCCGTACGAGCCGCCATCTCCCCGAAGTCCTGTAAGCCGCTCTTTTTCTGAGGCACCGTCGATGATGCCGCATGTTTTCCGATCTCCTGCCCGCACTGGGCGCAAAACCGGGATCCCTCTTGCTGCTCTTTCCCGCATTTGGAACAAAACATAACCATGCCTCCCTTATTTCGTTGGATCCATAACTCGGCCCATAAATAATACAAGCCCTGTCATATTATCTTGAATAACAAAAAAGAACGGATGGTCCGCCCGAAACACCTTGGGGTCTTCCTGGGGAGCGGCCGACCCCGCCGCCATCATGACAGCGGTCGCTGCTGCGGCCTCGGTCCCGTCCTCATTAACTTCAATGAACGCCTTATGAAGAACATCCCCGACATAAAGCTCATGATTTCCATTCATCCCCGAAAAGTCAGCCGCGCCATAAACAAAAATGTCTCCCATGCCCAGACGGATCAAAGCATCTTTCATTTGATAGGATGCCTCAAACTTAAATTTCGGCAACACCACCTCAACGCGCTCGACCGCAAGAAGCCTGGCCTTCCATTGAGAGAACGCCTCAGCGCTCAGCGTCTTCTCAAAAGACGAAAGATCCTTATCCTTAGGAAGAAAAATGATCATGGAAAGATCCCCTCCCTTGTAGGGCAGGGAAATAGCCTGAAGTTTGTCATCCTCCGCATAACCAAAGAACGACTCTTGAAACATAAGATCTGCCTTCACTGACTGGGTAGGATTCACCCAGAAATCTTGGGCCGATGTATTTCTCTCCTCAAACTTTTGAGTCCATTCTGCCTTAAAATAAACGGCATTGGTCAGAACCAGCCGCGTCGATGATGAGAGCGCTCCCGCAGATATCAAATCTTTGATCTTGGAATTCGTCCTCTCCTCAACCCAGGCATTAATAGTGATCCGCGCATTCTCCGTATCACTTTTGAAATCCAAATTTCTGACTTTCCCCATATAAACCCGATCAGCAAGATCAAAATATTCCGGCAAAAAAGCATACCCTTGCTGCGCCCACAGGGCATTGGCAACGCTAAGCGCATACGGCTTATCTAATGCGTTAAAACGCGCCATCAACATCTTCAGCTCCTGTTGTCGCGTCGTATCATCAGTTGAAAAATGAAGCGCGTTTCGCATCTTCCTCGCACTGTCACCTCTCGCTCCCTCATAGGTCATCGACAAGGCTGAAGACAAGCTGTAAGGAGAAAAAAGAATATTCTTCTCGCCCGAAAGATACTGCGCGTAAAGATCGCACCCAAAAATATTATTCGCCTGAGCCAGAGGCGACTCGAAAGACACATCCGCCTGGATCGCAGAGACGCCACAACCAAACAAAAGAAAAGCCCCCAAAAGAAATTCCTTCATAACGCTCCTTTCTCAAGAAATCCGAATTCCCTATCTGACCCCGTAACCCCGATCCACTGCCTCAGATTCCAGATAAGCGCCCCTCTCCTGATATTGATAACGAACCCGTAAAAGACCTCGACGGTTAAATAACCGGCTGTCCAGTGTGTGCTTCCATGTTTCACCCGGCTCCAGCACAACATTCTTGGTCAAACGACAACGCCCCCTGTGTTCCATCTCAACCAATGGCTGCCAAGGCCCCTGATCAAGCGAATAGGACCAAAAACACAGCGGGCAAGGATGAAAAAAGAAGGTCGCCTTCTCTTGGGAGAAATTCTTAAATTCAGCGACCAATCCATCGTCATCTTGGGACAAGACCAGTCTGACCTGACGCCCAAGATCCTCACTCGCTGAAACCGCCACAACTCCTGTGAAAACAAGCCCCATCACAAGGAAGATCCGCAGCATCAACAGTCTCCCCTTCACAGTAATAACCTCATTGTTATAGATCAATACATCCCATACATGCGCTCACGGCCAATCAATAACATTGGATTCAAGATACTGAGCTCCGCGATCAACGTATTGATAACGAACCTTCAATTGACCGCGCAATCCGGGTGGCACAGAGAACTCCAGTACTTCCTTCCTCGCCTCTCCCACCGGAAGAATAACCTTATTGGAAAGCCGGCAACGCATCACATGTCTCGACTGGTCAAGTCGCTCCCAAGAGCCTCCATCTACTGACCAAGACCAGAAACACGCCCTACACATGAGCAAAAAGAAATCTACGGGCTCTGATGAGACATTGCGAAACTCAACAAAAAGCCCCGCCTGCTCACGGGACAGAATCAGCTGTACCCGTTGTTCAAGAGGCTTACCTGTGGCTGACTGATCTCTTAAAGTCAGCCCATCAGATGACAACTCTGAGGCCGCCCCTGCATACGTCATCATGCTCCCGCAAAAAAGAAGGACCCAAAAAAGGATCTTCACTATTTGATCTCCCTGTCGCTAGCTTCCTTCAAGATAGCCTCTGTGGCCGTCGTGCCAATACGCACGCACCCAAGATCCTTAAATCTCAAAAGCGCATCAAGAGTCCGGATGCCGCCAGCCGCTTTGATCTGAATGCTGACCGTACAATGCTGGCGCATCAGTTTCACATGATGTTCCGTTGCACCCTGATAGTTGTAGTCCCCATTCGATTGCTTAACAAAGCCATAACCAGTCGACGTCTTCACAAAAGCAGGGCGGACATCATTACAAATCTCGCATAGCTTGATGATCTCCATGTCAGTCAAAAAATCATTCTCGAAGATGACCTTGAGCGCCGCACTCTTTCGGGCGCAGGCCTTCTGAATAAAGCCGATCTCCGCCTTGATATAATCCCACTGTGCGCCCTTAGCCTTGCCAATATTAATGACCATGTCGATCTCGGATGCGCCGGCTTCCAGCGCCTCCTGCGTCTCGCGCAACTTGACAGAGGTCATGCTATTACCATGGGGAAATCCGATAACCGCACAAATACCGACAGGAGAGCCTTTGAGCGCGGGCTTAACAAAAGGGATGGCATAGGGCTTAACACAGACAGTCGCAACCCCGTATTTCTTTGCGATCTCGCAGCCCTTGATGATGTCCTCATCCGTCGACGTTGGATGAAGAAGCGAATGATCGAGCATTTGGGCGATGTCGCGCATCGTCATAAAAACTCCTGGTTAGACGTAGGACGTGAGACGTAAGACGTCACAGGCTTTTATAAAAACGCCACAATAAGGACCCAACCCGTTCCAGCAATACCTCTAAGCCCTTATGGTCGACCTCAGAAAGATACTGACGTTTTCTGGAAAAATGGACCAAATATTCCAGCTCAGCGAAAGACCCCAAAGAAATCCCCGTAAATCTCCTCAACTCGGCCCTGCTTTGCCGCCCAACGCCTTCAACAATATTAACCGGAACGGAACCCGCTGCGCGTCTTAACTACGAAATTAGTCCGAACTGCTCTTCTTTGGGAAAACTACGCGTTGCATCGTAAATCTTGTCCGCCAGCTTATCCGCCCTTTGCCAAACAATCAATGTTTTATAACTATCCATAATACTGCCTCCTCATTTTTGTTGTCCCGATACGAGGGGGCTCGTATTAACCTGTTTTATGTTTTGCGTCTTACGTCCAACGTCTCACGTCAAACCATCTAGACAACGATACTCACCAATTTATTGGGCACCACAATGAATTTCCTGATCTCTTTCCCGCCCATGTGACGCAAAACCGCTTCATCAATCAGAATAATGGAACGAAGTGTCGCCTCATCCGCATCGCGCGGAACGGTAAACTCGCCCCTCACTTTACCATTAACTTGCGCGGCGATTTTGACCGTATCAGTCTTAAGTGCGGCTTCATCAAATACAGGCCATGAAATAAAGGCGATGGACTTATCCGCTTTCCCCATCATCTGCCAAAGCTCCTCAGCCATATGAGGGACAAAAGGTGACAAAAGAAGAACAACCGTCTCTAGAGCTTCGTTTAGCAGCCCCTGCTTACGAACCTCTCCCACCCCTGGGGTGGAGGAGATATATTTATCGATCGCGTTCATGAGAACCATGACCGCCGAGATTGCGGTATTGAACTTGAATCCGCCTTCCATGCCTTCCGTGACTTTCTTGATCGCGGCGTTGCGTTCAAACTCGAGCTTCTTATCCTCGGCATCCATCTGGTTAGACGTGAGACGTGAGACGTCTGACGTCTGACGTCCAACGTCTGACGAGTATCTATTTTCTACCGTATTCCACACACGATTCAAGAAACGCCAGTTCCCCTCGAGACCGGCGGGATTCCATTCCAGCTGATCCTCGGGTGGCGCAGCAAAAAGGATGAACATCCGAAGCGTGTCAGCCCCGAATTTACCGATCACTTCATCGGGATCCACAACATTCCCCTTAGACTTGGACATAACCTCGCCATCCTTGAGAACCATCCCTTGCGTCAAAAGTCGCGTGAATGGTTCATCACAGCTGACAAGCCCCAGATCCTTCAGAAACTTTGTAAAGAATCTGGAGTACAACAAATGTAAAATCGCGTGCTCAATGCCGCCGATATACTGGTCGACCGGCATCCAGTACGCAACCTTAGCCTTATCAAATGCCTCTTTATCATTATGCGCATCGCAATACCGCAGAAAATACCAGGACGAATCAAAGAACGTCGCCATCGTATCCGTCTCCCGGTGGGCATCCTGGCCGCACGCGGGGCATTTCACCTCAACGAATTCTTTGACCTTGGCCAGGGGGCTTCCGCCCTCACCTGTGATCGGCGCATTCTTGGGAAGCTCAACAGGAAGATCTTTCTCTGGAACCGGGACAATCCCGCAGGTTTTGCAATAAATCATAGGGATCGGCGCACCCCAGTAACGCTGACGGGAAATCAACCAGTCGCGCAAACGCCAATGGACCGATACCCGGCCCATCTCGTTAGCAGACATCCATTCAGAGATCATCTGCTTGGCCATTTCATTGGGCGTACCATCAAATTGTTTAGAGCTGGCCAAAACGCCTTGATCCTCAAAAGCCTTTGTCATCTGCTCAGGTGTCACATTCGGATTGGCTGGATCCTGAACAACAACGCGCATCGGCAACTTATGTTCACGGGCAAACTCAAAATCACGCTGATCATGCGTCGGCACCGCCATGATGGCCCCTGTCCCGTACTCCATCAGGACATAATCGCCAATCCAAATCGGGACGGCCTCACCATTCACGGGATTGACGGCATAGCCACCAGTAAAAACACCGTCCTTGCGCGCATCACCTGACATCCTCAGGGATTTGGACGTGTTGGCAGCTTTCTCAATAAAAGCCAAAACCGCTTTTTCCTGCGACATTCCCTTCGAAATCTTTTTAACCAAAGGATGTTCGGGCGCAAGCATCACATACGTCGCACCAAAAATAGTATCAGGCCTCGTCGTAAAAACCGTGATAACATCCTCTGTGCCCTTAACTTTAAAATAAATATCAGCACCAAAACTCTTGCCGATCCAGTTCTCCTGCATGGCCACAACACGCTCCGGCCAGCTCCCCAGCTTCTTCAGATCCTCAAGAAGGCTCTCAGAATAATGCGTGATCTTGAGATACCACTGTTCCAGATCCTTCTGAATGACCTGATTTTTACAGCGCCAGCAGGCATTATCAATGACCTCTTCATTGGCAAGGGTCGTTTCGCATGACGGGCACCAATTGACAGGTGAGCCCTTCTTGTAAGCCAGGCCATTTTCGAACATCTTGGTGAAGATCCACTGGTTCCATTTGTAATAAGAGGCATCACATGTCGCAAGCTCGCAATCCCAATCATACGAAAATCCCATACGACGAAGACCAGCGCGCATATCATCAATACATTTATACGTCCATTCCGAGGGAGACACGCCCCGCTTGATCGCCGCATTCTCAGCCGGCTGACCAAAGGCGTCATACCCCATAGGATGAAGAACGTTGTAGCCACGCATCATCTTGTAACGGGCAATCACATCTGCGATCGTATAATTGCGGACATGGCCCATATGGATCTTCCCCGAAGGATAGGGAAACATCTCAAGAACATAATATTTTTCCTTCTTGGCATCCATCTCAGCACGGAAGATCTTGTGCTCTGCCCAGTACTTCTGCCACTTTTCTTCAACCCGCCTGATATCATTTGTTGTATACGGCATATTTCCTCATTATCAACGCATTGAAATTAAAATAAACGACAAAACGATCATGCCCGCAACGGTGATCAAGACCCACTTCATCCCGGCACCACGCATAGCTCCCAAAACTCCACCACTTGTCCGACTCAACGAATTGCCACAAAAATGACACAAAAGCGCATTTTCATCATAAATAGGGTTCTTGCAATGCGGACAACTCATCTCAGACATGGGGGTTATATTATCATAAAGCCGGATTTTTCATTAGAAAAATCCGCCCCAAAGGGGTCGCGTCGCTCGCACATTTACGTCCCGCGACATGAGCTGATCCCGAATTTTGTACACCCTTCTTCAAGCACATAATACACATCCTTATTTTAAGAAACGTCCAAAATACGGGATAAATATATATATTTTGAAGGCTTTTGCCCAACCACCTTCATCTCCGCCGGTATGACGAAAGAAACCGTTTTCCCGGGAATCCTCCCAAAGGATGTTTTTTAACGTTATATATGTAATACTTATACAAGAATGCCTGCGTGGTGGCAGGCTGTCAGCATATAAAAAGGCAGGGATGAAAAGGATCATTGCGCTCATAACGCTTATTTGCTTTTTTGTGACCGGGACAGGTCTGCCTGCGGCCCGGGCCCAGGGCCTCATCTTG
>JADGCU010000076.1 GCA_015228785.1 Candidatus Omnitrophota bacterium | reverse complement strand
AATGTCGGAGAAACCGTGGACGCCAAAGATGATCCGTCCGTCGCAATGACGATCAGCCCACAGGCAGGATTTCCTTTAGCCGCCGTCTTGGCATCAGCTGAAAAGAGAGCATACCCTCCCACGATCAAAATAAGAATGATCGCGCCAAAAATAAACATGGTGTTTAAATCTGCACCTTTAATGCGCGATTTAAGCTCCTCAAGAGATATATCCCTGACTTTCCCTTGTGGTTTCTGAACCATACTGCTCCCCCTGTTAGATGATACTCTCTGTGTAATGTGAACTGTGTAATGTGTAACGCCGGTGTAATGAATAAATGTCTAATGCATTCCGGAAATCCATAACACAATCTCCCATTCCACCCGCATTACACATTACACATCAAACATTACACAATGTGCTTACTTTATGATCTTCCCATACGGCACGGCCTGCCCGAATATCGGACCGCCCAGTTGCCACTTGCCCTGATTCGACCCCATGAGCGGACCATATTGATATTTAAAAGGTACGGTAATGTACAAATTCTTTCCGTCACGGTAAATATCAAGAAGGACTCCGTCCCCCATACCGACACTGTTGACCATTTTAATAAAATCCCCGGATGAAGGGACCGGCTTGCGGCTCACCGCCACGATCACATCACCTGTCTTGATACCAAATTGCCCGCCCAATCCGTTGCCTTCGTTAACAACAAACATCCCTTTAACTTTTCCATCAATTTTAAAATCCTTGCGGAGAGTTCCTGAAAGAGGCGCAAGCTCCATACCGATCCAAAACATGGAACCGCCTTTTTTAACAACAGAACTCGCAGGGGCCGCAACTTCTTTGGGTTCCTGCCCTTCAGGAAGGATCTCCTGAGCTCTTAAATATCCAAGGAGCCCAAGAAAAATCAGGATGCCCGCAATCACGGTGCCTGCAAAATAGACGGGACTCTTTTTGGCAAAAGTCACAACAAGATGAACAAACAAATCAACGATCTCACAAATCGCCTGAAAGATCGGCTGCAGGATCGCTAAAACTTTAGTCTGGGTTGGCGTAAACTTCTTCTTGTTCATTGTAGTCTCACCAAAACTTCGTTAACCTTGCCGTTCCTGAGGAACCGCACATTGACTTTATCGCCTGTCTTAAAATGAGAAACGATCTTAGGAATATCTGCTTTATCGGTCACCGGAACACCTGCGACAGCGACAATGATATCGCCACGCATAATGCCAGCAAAACTGGCAGGCGACTCATCAATAATACGATTGACCAAAACGCCCTGATTTGCCTTAAGCCCAAACTGCTTTGCAATGATAGGATCAACCGCCATAACCTCGATCCCGAAACGAACAGGGACCGGACCAGGCGCCAAATGGCTGAACTTGGTAAGAGCTACCGTTGTCATGCCTTTTTGATCGACCGGGAAGGAATAATTCTTGCCAAGAGTGCGTGCCAGGAAGTCTTTGCAGTCATTGATCGGAATAGCAAACCCTGTGCCGCTGAAAACGCCTGTTGGCGCATAAATAGCAGAATTGATCCCAATGAGCTCACCCTGCAGATTCACCAATGGTCCACCGGATGAACCACGATTGATCGGCGCATCAGTCTGAAACAGATTCTTATACCGCACGCCTTCGATCAGAATGGATTTGCGGATGCCACTGATAATGCCACTGGTGACCGTCTGCTCGATCCCAAAAGGACTGCCGACCGCCACCACATAATCCCCCACCTGTGTCCAGCTCGAATCCCCGATCTTTGCCTCAGGGAACGGACCATCTGCCTGGATCTTTAAAATAGCCAAATCTAAATTAGAATCCTGCGCCACGATCTTAGCCGAATAATCCCGCGCCGGATTTCCAAAAACCGTCACCACAATATCCGTGGCTTCCATGGTCACATGATAATTCGTCAGTACATATCCACGATCGTCCACAAAAACACCCGAGCCGATCTTTTCGTATCCTTTATTCGCCACAAATTTATCAATAACGCCATCAAAGGGCGGCACAAACTTCAAATTCTGAGCATCCACTGGTTGACGGCTGGCTGCACGTGGAACGCGCCGGGCATGGATATCGCACACGGTAGGAATAATGGAATTGACCGCATCTTTCAGGGAATCCTGAAAACCCCCACCATTCACCTGATTGGCCACAAGCTGCATCCCGCCATTGGGCGTCGCCTTGGTGATTCCGGCCGCCTTGTAGTTACTATTCGCAACTCCAGTATTGGCAGCTGCCGGAATAAGGTCTTTCATCTCTCCCGGGATCGGCAAAGAAACCTTCGGCAGTTTGGGAGGTTCCACATCAACAGGCTGAAAAAGCTCATCGCGCTTCAGCACAACCCACATGACCGACATGAAAGATATGGCAACCAACCCCGCGACCCAGGGACCGATCGGTTGATGACAAAACTCACTCTGTTTTTCTTCTTCCGGCATACTTACTCCGCAACTCTGACATTAATCTGCTAATCTCTCGATCAAAAAAGAACCTTACCCTTGGCCGTATCAATGCCACTTTGTTCGTCCGGAAAAGCCACCTGCTGCATGGCAACAGGCTTAGGAGGAACCGTCTTGTGGCGCCTCCTGCTATGACGGCTGCCTTTGAACTCAAAGAAGATCGCACTGGCGATCACAATACAGACCACCAAAATGACCAGATATCCAAACCACGGACTGAAACATTTTTCGTTCTTATGAATCATGACCCCTCACTCGCGGAAATTTACTTCTTTTCTTTCAAGAATTTCAGACCTGTGTTGAGCGCAACCAACCCGCCAATAAAAAGAACAAGGGGCATGCCGCCACGAAGAAAATCACCGAAATTATCCCACCATCCGATGATCCCGATAATCCCTAACAATGCTGCGATAGCGCCACCGATAATATGTACCATTTAACTTCTCCTTTTGTTGTTAACCACAACCTTATTGATTCGTTAATATATGCGAAACACCGCTTTTCATGGAAGCAATATACTTTCCGGAAACATAAGCACCTCTTTTAAACATGCGGGAAATATTGGCCTTCTGAGCTGAAAAAGTAGTCCTGCGCGTTTTGGGACTAATATCAGCAGGTGTTTGGATGATAGACTGCTCTTGAGTAAGAAGATCCGCAATAGACTTTTTCGGGATCCTCTGATGGCCGCCAAGGGTTGCGACAGCCTTGATCTTTCCTTTTTTGATCCAATTGAGAACAGTGAAACGCGTTACATGAAGAAGTTCAGCGGCTTGTGAGGTTGTGAAATATTGTGGGGACATAAGTCTAATAAACAGGCCTTATTTGAGAATGATTCTCATGTTCTATCTATAAATAAATCAAAGATTTAAGAGCTTAAGAAAATCCATCTATTTATTGATATATTTCATTAATCTATTTAAGTGGCAGAGTATACCAACGGACCTGAGAATGTGTCAAGAATTTTTCTTCAGAAGGGAGAAAATGAAGAAGGAATGTCGTAATATTGTTGAAATTGTTGAATAGACCCAGACCGGAATTTTTCTCTTTTACCGTCGAAAATACAAATAATTGTTGAAATAGTTTAAATTACAAATTATTCTTCTGAAATCCATCTGTTTGATAAGAATTAACTGTGCCTTTTTTATTTTCAATGATCAAGGCTTCAACATTTTTCAATGTACGGACAAACTCCAAGCCTTTTTCAGCACCCAAAACGCATAGTGCAGTTGATAATTCATTAGCCAATTGCGTTGTTTCTGCGATCACAGTTACACTAGCCGCATCTTTTTCTGGATAACCTGTCCGCGGATCAATGATATGAGCAAACTTCTCATCCCCAATTGTTGAATATTTCTCATAATTCCCGGAAGTAGATATACCTTTATCAAAAAGCTCGATTGTTGTTACCAAATTGTTCTTGTTGAACGGATCCTGAACCCCCACACGCCAGGGCCTTTCCCCCTTTTCCTTTCCCCTGCAGAATATTTCGCCACCCCCATCCACCATAAAGTGCCCAATATGATTGGCATCCAATATGTTAGCCACTTCATCGCAGAAATATCCAGATGCCGGCGAACCAAGGTCGATCATGACGCCTTTTTTCAACAAAAACACAAGATTAGGCTCCTGAAGCAGAATATTCTGATAACCCACCTTATCTTTGACAGTTTTCAAAAGATTTTCATCAGGAATCTGGCCAATACGCACAGCCTCTTTCCACAATTCAACTAGAGGAAAAATAGTGACATCAAAGGCCCCTTTAGTCAATTTTGAAGACAAAAGGGACTTCTTAAGAATTTTATACACATCTTCATGAACGCGAACACCTTGCGTTCCCTGTGAGTTAAGCCATCTGAGACTTCCCTCCATGGGCTCACCATAGACATTCATATACCGCTGCATTTGCTCAGCTTTAGCCCAACACTTCTTCACAGCATCTGCAATATCGATCGACACATCATAAAAGCAATGGATCCAGACACTTGTGCCAAAATAAGACCGGACCTCGTAATACTCTTTAAGGTTTTGTGGATAACTTTGGGGAGAAATTGTTGAATTCGTTGAAGGCATCTTCTTTAAGATCTTGCTTTTCTAAAGCCATCAAAGCGACAGAAGACTGGAGCAATCTCATCTTTTTTTATTATTTTAATCTTACTTACTTCCAAAATATAAACGTAAGGTGTCATCCCACGCATCTCCCATAATATGTGTAAGCAAGGAACGATTTACCGCTTCGCGTAACGGACTCTTTTCCGGAAAAGCCAATCCATAATATTGCTCTTCAAAAGTATTTGGCAAAACTTCAAGCTTCCCCTGATATTCCTGATGGATCACATGCCTCAAGATAGCCGTGTCATATACAAACGCATCCAGTTTTCCACTCTGCACAGCATCCAAACCGGCATTCCATGTATCGTATGCATGGTAAGCTAATTTTCTTTCTTTAAGGTAATCCTCGCTTGTTGAGTTCATAAAAGTGCCAATAACGCTTTTAACCAAATCGTTGGGACCATTAATTCCAGTTCGCAATTGGCTTACTGTAAGCGTTGACGCAATAGTAGCCGTAAGACTAGAAAATATAACAACCGCCGTAAATATCCATACAATGCCGACCAATCGACCCCAAAAGCTAACCGGGGCCTTGTCTCCATACCCAACCGTTGCCATGGTAACAACAGCCCACCAAAACCCATCAAAAATGCCATGGACCGGCTTTACTGCGAAATGATTTGGGTTGACCTTGCGTTCAAAGAACCACACAAAAGCACCAAAAATAACTGATAAAGCCATTAACAAACAAAAGAATCTTATAATCTTAAATGGGAAAAACTGCCGAAGTACGCTGAAAACATCTTTTTCTCTCTTAATAGGCAAAGCAATGCTCAAACTGTCCACATAATACGTATGTGAGAAATCAAAATTCTTTTCTCGCTCAGCAGTTATAGAAAGCGCCCCCACAGCAACATCAACATTGCCAGCCCGAAGTGCCTGTAACAAGCTTTTAAGATCGTACTCACGAAACTCATATTGTACATTAAGATCTTGAGATATCTTTCTCCAGAGGTCGATGGCAACGCCACTCCATGTGCCGTCAGAATTTCTTATAACAAAGGGCGATGATGGTTTAATGCCAACGATCAACTTATGCGGATCCTGAGCAAAACACGCGCTGATCGATGAACATAAAACAAGAAATGACAAAATAATGGTTTTTCTCATATCACCTCAAATATTTACGAAACATGCCAGTCAAAAAAACTGGAATAAAAAACATCCCTAAAAACCCCTGAATCAAAGCCAATACTTTGGTTTTCCCAATAGGCGTCACATTATCAAGACCTACTTTTGTATATGTGGTGAAACTAAAATAAGCGGCTTGGATCCAATTCGGCTTTATAGGAATACCATCCTTGACAAGAAATCCATAATGATAACAAACCGCAAAAACGAAAATTACAGTTAAGCCAAAGAAAATGATCCGATGCGGCCTCTCGCCATGTCCCCACATAAGAGATGCGATCGTTATGGTAACTAAAGGAAAAAGTCGCTTGGCGACAAGCTTTAGGTTTAATCTGGATCTGACATTATTTCTTGTCTTATCCGTATGGAACAAATCATGGGCTAGAAACTTTCGGTAGGCCTCTTTCGACTTAAAGAAACAATCCGAGAAGGAATTGTTGTCATTATCACGCCCATAAGCGTTCGCAGCATGTTTGTATAACATAGATGCATACTCCAGATCTTTCGCTGCTTCAGCCTCCTGTGCCGCTTCCTCAAAAAGGGATGCCACGCGATGGAATGTCTTTTCCCCCAATACCAACGCCCGGCTACTGGCAGACGCCGCCAGACAAATCGCAGCGCGATCATGCTTACCCTGCCTTTGATATCCCTTGGCAGCCTGAAGATACAGCTCGCCCGCTGCCTGATATTTCTCTTCCGCCAAAAGATTATGGGCCTGCTGTTCTGTGGATTTTCTTTCCTCTGCCATCTTAAAAACTCCTTAACGCATCTTCGTGACTGTCAAATATCGAAAACAACTTATGCACTTTCGTGATCTCAAAAACCGCTATGATCTTCTTGTTCACATGGCACAAACACATCCGGCCGCCGGCTTTCGCAAAGATCTGGACGATCTCGATCAAAAGCGCAATGCCTGAACTGTCCACAAAAGGAACATGATCAAAATCGATCAGGGCCTTAACCCCCTTCTCCATTAATATTTTCTTGAACGCCTCACGCACCCGGTGCGTATTCTCCATAATGAGCTCGCCATTTAATGTAACGAGCGTAATATCATTGATCTTTTCCTGCTTAATAGTCACCTTACACCCTCCTACTTGATCGCCTTTACCATGCGAATGGTCCGGCCGCCATTTAAAAACTCAACAGAATCCATATAATTCTGGATCA
>JADGCU010000075.1 GCA_015228785.1 Candidatus Omnitrophota bacterium | reverse complement strand
CCATCGTCGGTATCGGGGCTTCAGCCGGAGGGCTTGAGGCCTTCTCAGATCTCCTTAAATATCTTCCGAGCAATACGGGCATGGCATTTATTTTTGTCATGCACCTGTCGGCCGAGCATAAAAGTGTTCTCTCCGAACTCTTGGGCCGAAGGACGTGCATGTTGGTCAGCGAAGCCAAGGACGGGATGCTGATTGAACCCGACCATGTTTACGTGATCCCGCCGGACAGGGACATGTCGATTATGGGCGGGAAACTGGTTCTGGTGAAGATGAAAGGCGTGGGATTCCTGCATCTACCAGTCGACTGTCTTTTCCGTTCATTGGCCGAAGTAAGAGGCAACCGCGCGATTGGCGTTATTCTCTCGGGCACCGCGACTGACGGGACCTTAGGGGCCGAGGCCATCAAATCCGAAGGCGGCATCACCCTGGCTCAGGACCCGCAGAGCGCCAAATACGACGGTATGCCCCAGAGCGCGATCGCGGCGGGATGTATTGATTTCGTGCTGTCTCCTCAGAAGATCGCCAAGGAATTGTGCAACATTGCCAAACATCCTCTGATCGCCTCAGGCAAGGCTGCTGACACAAAGACGCTTGAGTCCATCACACCGACCAAGGGTCTGGAAGATCTTTTTGCCATCCTGCGCGTTTCCAAGGGAGTTGACTTTACTTATTACAAGGCCCCCACCATGATGCGGCGTATTGAGCGCCGGATGGTTTTGCACAAGCAGAAGAAGATCAAGGATTATGTCAATTTCCTCCGCGCCAACAAAGATGAGGTGGGCGCACTTTATGAGGATTTGCTCATTAACGTGACGGAGTTCTTCCGTGACGAAAAACCTTTTGTGGCGCTGCAGAAGAAGGTCCTCCCAAAGATTCTCAAGAACAGGGCCAAAGACGAGGAAGTGCGGATCTGGGTGCCGGGGTGTTCCAGTGGTGAGGAAGTGTATTCCATCGCGATCTGCGTGGCGGAAGTGATGGGACCGCGCGCCAAAGATGTCCAGGTCAGGATCTTTGCCACAGACCTCAGCGACAGGAGCATTATCAAGGCACGCCGGGGCGTTTACGAGAAGAATATTAGGGAAAGCGTTTCGCCCGAACGCCTGAAACGGTTCTTTGTTAAGGACGGTGATTCGTACAAGGTTTCCAAAGCCGTAAGGGACATGTGTATTTTCTCGAAACAGAATCTTTTTAATGACCCGCCGTTCTCCAATCTTGACCTGATTAGTTGTCGCAACCTGTTGATCTACCTCCAGCCACTTCTGCAGAAAAAGATTTTTGATCATTTCCACTACAGCCTGAAGCCCAGCGGATTTCTCCTGCTGGGGATTTCGGAGTCTGCTGGCAGTTACGCAAAAATGTTCCGGTGTATTGACGGGAAACAAAAAATATTTGAGAAGAAATATGTTTTGGCTAAGCCTGCTTTGAACGTGGCCCAGATGTATTACCGGAACAATGGGCCGGTCGCATTGAAAAATACGGTGCCGGCTGTAGATTTGCAGCCTCGTCGATTCCTCGAAAGAACGGATGCGGATGCCATGATCGAACGGGCTGTTATGAATGAATACGCGTCCGCGGGCGCCCTCGTCAATTGTGACATGGAAATCGTATCGCTACGTGGGAAGACAGGCCGTTTTCTGGAAATGGGGTCAGGCAAGCCTAGTCAGCATATTCTCAAGCTGGTGCGAGAAGGGCTGCTTTATTCTTTGCGCGTGGCGATCCATGAGGCAATGAGAACCGGGAAAAAGGTCCAGAAAAACGCGGTTGTGGCTGCTGACCACGGACGTGCGAGAAGTGTCACGATCGCTGTTATCCCAGTTTCATACCCATCGGAGAAGACGAAATCCCGAGCTCGTAAAGAGGGTTGCTTCCTGGTGCTTTTTGATGAGACAGCGTCTGTGAGCGGGAGCAAGGCGAAGCCGAAGAGGCGCGGGGTGCAGGCCAAGGACAGCGAGTATTCGCAGGCCATTGAGAAAGAGCTTGCCGAAACAAAAGAATATCTTCGCACAGTCACGGAAGAGCATGAAGGCGCGAATGAGGAATTGAAGGCTGCCAACGAGGAGATCATGGCCTCGAATGAAGAACTACAGAGTGCGAATGAGGAACTGGAAACGTCCAAGGAAGAGCTCCAATCCTCCAATGAGGAGCTGATTACCACTAATGAGGAGATGCAGAACCGTAATGCTGAAATATCCATCCTGAATAATGATTTTGTCAATTTACTCGGTAGCATTAACATGCCTGTCATCATGATGGATACCGGCCTTGTGATACGCAAGGTAACGTCCCAGGCACAAAAGGCGCTTAACATTTTCTCCTCAGATTTGGGTCGGCCGATTAGTCACATCAAGCTCAATGTGGATATTCCGGATTTGGAAACGATTCTTTCGCAGGTGATCGAGTCCCTGCAGCCTCAGACGCTTGACATCCGAGGTAAAGAGGATCGCTGGTATTCGGTGGATATCAAGCCCTATCGGACTATTGATAACAAGATCGACGGAGTTATCGTGGTCTTTGCTGACATCACCGAGCGCAACCGGGCCAGGGACGCGCTGCGGGAAAGCGAGGCAAAGTATAAGGAGCTTGTCGAGAACGCAAATAGTATTATTTTGAAAGTAGACACCGATGGAAACTTCATATTCTTTAACGAGTACGCCGAGAAGTTCTTCGGCTACACAAAAGAAGAGGTTCTTGGAAAGAACGTCATCGGACTCATAGCTTCGAAGACCGACTCGGTCGGAAAAAACCTCGAAAAGGCGCTCGACAAGATTTACGAGGACCCCGACAAATTTTCATTGCATATTAACGAGAACATGAAACGTAACGGTGAGCGCGTCTGGATAGAGTGGTCGAACAAGGCGTTGTTTGATAAAGACGGGAACAGGATCGGGCACATGGCGCTTGGGACCGACATTACCGAGCGCAAGCGGGTGGAGGAGGCGCTGGGGCGGAGCGACGCGCAGCTGAGGGCCATTCTTGAGGCCGTTGATGAGGGGTTCATCCTGAGTGATGAAAAAGGATATTTTTATGTCTACAATACCGCCATGGAGCGATTGACAGGATACTCACAGGAAGAGGCGAATAAGAGCAGCGATTTCATGAGGCTCCTTTATCCCGATGCTGGTTCGTATCAGAAGGCGGATCAGCAGTTAACAGTCCTTATCAAGGATGGCCGGAGTCAGGAAAACGAAACAATCATTCGGAGAAAAGACGGGGAATTTCGGGATATTCTTGCTTGTTCGGTGCTTATTCCTCATGAAGGCCATAGGATGTTTTTGACGACTTATCGGGATATTACCTTGCGCAAGAAAGCCGAAGAGATTTTGAAGCGGGATGACGTGACATTAAAGAAACTCGTCAAGGAACAGGCTGAAGAACTTGCGGCGGCCGAAGTTGATCTGGAGCGGGCCAAACGCTTGTCGGATATTGGGGTTTTAGCGACTACGATCGCTCACGAGCTGCGCAATCCGCTCGCCGCTGTAGGATTGTCGGCCTACCACATTAATAAAATAATCAAGGATCCCCGGATTCGAGAAGATTTTGAAAATATCAGCAACAGAATTTTAGAGGCCGATCAAATCATAAACAATGTTTTATCATATTCGAAGATTAAAACAGGCAGTTTCCAACCGGTCAATATCAATAGCCTCCTTAAAGAATGTGTTGATGAAACGAGGGGGATGTTCTCGGACCAAACCGTAGCTATTAACGTTAAAATCGATCGCACGGATGGTCTTTCTATTGAGGCGAATCAAACCCAAATTAAAGAGATATTCCGCAATATCTTAAATAATTCCTTTGATTCGCTAAATAAGAATGACGGCGTAATCGTTATCGAGTCCCAGGTTAATGATTCTTGTGTGATTTTTGTGATAAAAGATAATGGGGATGGGATAGATAAGGAGATCCTGGAGAACGTTTTTAATCCATTTTTTACCACTAAAGCAAAAGGCACGGGTCTGGGGTTGGCTGTATGCAATCAGTTGGTTAGGCTACATTCCGGAAAAATTACCGTTGAGAGTGATAAGGGAAAAGGGACAGTAGTCACAATAACGTTACCGTTACGCGCGGGGGGGGGCAGCGGTAGATGTCTAAAAAAATTCTGATAGTAGACGATGATAAGAGTGTCGGTCGTTCATTAGCCATTCTTCTTCGTGAGGATGGCTATTTCGTTGATACTGCGATGGACAGTACCGAGGGCGCGCTCTTTATTGAGAAAAGCAAATATGATGCTTATCTCTTTGATTATAAAATGAAGGGTTTGAATGGAGGGGATCTCTTAAAAATAACAAGAACTAAATATCCCCAATGCGCAGTGTTCATCATATCCGGCATGATGGACGCAGATACTTTTAGCGTAGATGGTGTGACGGCTGACGTTATACACAAGCCTTTTGACATAGATCTACTGTTGCAGAAAATAAGAATTGCATTAAAGGAAGATTCGGCGTCTTAGTTGATCAAACAGGTTCTAACCTCGTCCCCCCAGCCATTCGATTCGTGATCAGAAGCCCCTTTGACCATCAGGTTGAAGGGGTTTCTGTATGTAGGGCAAAGGGTGCCATCATTTATGGTCCCCGGACCCTGCACCGCCTGTTATACCCCGGTATAATTGTTTAATCCTTCCCTGGCACCATAATAAAACAACAAATAATTAAATTTGGATAATTATGGAAGGATAACTAATGACTTATTCTGAGCTTGTTACTGGACTTAAAAATGTTCCACCTCAAGAACTGAGGGTTTCCGAAGATGATTATTTTGAAGGCGTGTTTCTGCAGGCCTCCATGCCGACAGCGAGCGTTGGGCTTGAGGCTTATTTTGGCGTGCCGTTAAAGCCGCTGGGAATGAGCGCCGGACCCGAGGCTGAGAAAATATCCAAACCTTATGGCGGCATTCAGACCGGTCAAACGCTGTATGTTCGTAAGGGTCAGGAGGGTCTTGATTGCGCTCTTATATGGCCGTGGGGCAACGGGGTTTCTGTAACGCTGAAGATCATAAGGGAGTGATCTTCCCCACCCAGAGTTTCGAGAATTTTGGGGATAACAAAGTTAGAACAATAACAGAATAGGGGAGCTCTCATGAAACAAATATCCCAGAAGAAACAGCCAAGTATCAAAAGTTTAAAAAAAGAAAGAATATCGGATCTGCCGAAATATGAAGATAAGCCATGGCAAGTTCCGAAATATGGGCTGAAGAATACGCCATCAGATAAAAGTTGTGGATGCGGCTAGCGGATATGCCCTGGATAACTGGCTGGAAGCCGAGCAAACGGTAAACAACAGCCATTAAGAAATAAGAAAGGAACAATTTTATGTCTACTGAAACGATCATATTATTCGTCGTGCTTGTTCTGGTTTTGGGAGCTTGGCCGACATGGCCTCACAGCAGGTCGTGGGGATATGCGCCTACGGGCGTGTTGTCACTTTTACTGGTCATTTTTCTTGTTTGGGCCATTGCCGGAGGTCGTCCGCTTTTCAGGAGCTCAGTCGGAGATGATATCCGTGCAGCGGGTCATGATGTTGGAGATGCTGTAAAGCGAGCAGTTCGATAATTAAGGAAACTCCAGACCGCTCGTCAGCTTGATGAGCTGTCGCAGCGGTCTGGAGTTTTTAAATTTTTCGTAGAAAAATTTAAAAAGGAGGTTTGATATGTTGTACACAATTGCTGTTGTATTGGTTCTTCTTTGGCTGTTAGGGTTGGTTTCGTCGTACACAATGGGCGGGTTTATTCACGTCCTGTTTGTTATTGCCGTTATTGTAATTATTTTGCAGGGCATCAGAGGTCGGAAACAGCTTTAATCGTGTTTAAAAGAAGAAACTCCCTTCCGTTCGTCGTCCTTGACGGGCCGTCGTGGCGTTCGGGAGTTTTTAATTTTTCGTAGAAAATTAAAAAGGAGAGTCGTATGGATGGCCAAGTTGACAAAGTGAAGGGGCGCCTTTAAATGGCCATGGTTCAGCGGACAGGTGCCTTTGCAGCCCAGAAGGGAACCTCCTGGGTCGTTAACCTTCAACAGGAAGGAAAGGCTTATTTGCAAACTGGAGTTGCCAACCCGTTCACCGGTGGGCTCTGGGCGGTCGCGTTTAACATTGCGCTCTACGGGATTATAAATAGGGTTCATTATGTTAAAAGGAGAAAAACAGCTAAAGAAGCTGTTGCTGATACGCTCAAAAGTTCTGGAAAAACGGGTATTTGCACTGTGATCGGCCTTGCCGCAGGCAATGCTGTTGTCAGAACAGGTTTGGTCCTCATAGCGCCGTCTGTTCTTCCCATTGTGGTAGGGCTCACGGCGACTTTTCTGCTGGAACGTTTGTGGACCAATGCCACAACCGCAGCACCAAAAACTGTCAGCGTTCGTAAGCGCGTGCACCGTAAAAGGGTAGTCGTGCCGCAGTAAAATTCATACATATTGACTTTCTTTGAGCAGGGATTTCCAGGCGTAGTTTGAAAGTTCTACCTTTTATCCAGTCTGGGACCCTCTTATTGTTCTAAAGACAGAACTCTCTTCTTGGGGGTTCTGTCTTTTTTTCTTTGGTGAGTGCGCAAGCCGGCTGTTCATAATGGGTGGGAAGATTTTTCCGAGGAGCGAAGCGACGAGGAATCCCTAAAGTTTACACAGGAGATTCTTCGTCGGCCTAAAGCCTCCTCAGAATGACCGCGTTTTCACGGGCACTTGTGACGGCGCGATTGGCGAGAGGGCTGTCATCAAACAGGTTCGCGCCTTTCTCCCCAAGCCACCCCATATGTAACCCTTATGCGAACCGCGGTTCTTTTGGATCCGGAACGCATGAGGGTTTTTTCTTGAAATGCACGGCTGTTGTGATATATTTACATTGTACATATGAATGAAATTCGTTTTGAATGGAACAGGTTGAAGTCATTGGC
>JADGCU010000074.1 GCA_015228785.1 Candidatus Omnitrophota bacterium | reverse complement strand
ATAACAACAAACAGCCGATTTGTTCTTATGCGAACAGGTGTGCGCCTCCAAAATATTAAATATCCGATCCGTTATTTTCTGGGGGACATCCGCGACCGCAGCCGTTTGAACCGTGCGTTCGAGGGGGTTGATTGTGTTGTTCATGCGGCGGCATTAAAACAGGTGCCCGCCCTGGAATATAATCCGATGGAGGCTGTGAAAACAAATATTCTTGGTGCTGATAACATCGTTGAGGCGGCGATTGACCAGGGTGTCGCGAAAGTTGTAGCTTTATCTACGGATAAAGCCTCGAATCCGATCAATCTTTATGGGGCCACAAAACTGGCTGCGGAGAAAGTCTTTACCGCAGCAAACTCGTACGCTGGCGGACGGGTTAAGTTTTCGACGGTGCGTTACGGGAATGTTATGGGTTCTCGAGGAAGTGTGGTTCCGTTCTTTTTAAGTCTTAAGGAACAAGGCGTATCTGAATTCCCGATCACAGATGATCGGATGACCCGTTTCTGGATTACGCTTGATCAAAGTGTTGATCTGGTTATGAAGGCGCTCAATTTTAGTGTTGGCGGGGAATGTTTTGTTCCGATCATTCCATCCATGCGTGTCATTGACCTGGCCAAGGCGATTGATCCGCAGGTTAAATTCAAGATCATTGGCATTCGGCCTGGCGAGAAGCTGCATGAATCACTGGTTTCAGAAGACGAAGGTTATAATACCAAGATTTTTCAGAATACATATGTGATCCTGCCGCAGTTCTTTAATAATAAAGATATTCACCGGCAGTATGATGATTGCCCCAAAGTTCCCGAGGGGTTTATTTATCGAAGTGACCTCAATAAGCAATGGGTTACGATGGAAAAGATGAAAGAGATGCTGAAAACGTCCGTCTGATCATGTTGACGGGGTCTTTTCGTAGAGATGGTCTTTACAGGAGCGCTTGACGATGGATCAAACAGAAATAAAAAAGCGGCTGCTTATCACAGGAGTCAGTGGCCTTTTGGGGAGCAATCTTGCCTATTTCCTGAGAGATAAGTATAACGTATTGGGGTTGTATCACGCACACAGGGTTGAGTCTGATATGTTCTTGACGCAGGGCATTGATTTGCGGGATAGGACTGCCGTATGTGCCCTGGTTAGAAAGTATTCTCCTGATGTGATTATTCATGCGGCTGCAATGGCGTATGTCGATAAGTGCGAAGAAGACCCCGGATTGGCGCAGGAAACCAATGTTCAGGTTACGCAGAATGTCATCGATGCTATAACGAATCCGGCAACCCGGTTCGTCTATGTATCAACGGATATGGTCTATGATGGGATCAAGGGGCATTTTTGTGAGGATGATGCGGCGGGGCCGTGTAATGTTTATGCGCGAACCAAGCTCGAGGGAGAGCGGGCTGCTCTATTAAACACCAGGGCGCTTGCCTTGCGCACGAATTTCTTTGGTTGGGATGTGACCTCGAAGCGAAGCCTTGCGGAATGGGTGATGCGTGAGTTGGGCGCCGGACACCCTGTAAAAGGATTTAAGGATGCTATTTTCTCTTCGATCTATACACGGGATCTTGCGGCATTGATGCATGCCATGCTCGAACGTCAGTTGACAGGTGTTTATAACGCGGCCTGCAGTTCAGCGATGTCAAAGTATGATTTTTTGACGCGTGTGGCTTCTGGTGTTGGCTTGGATCCGGGGAAGATCGAGGCTGTTTTGCTTGGTGATGCAGGGTTGCGTGCCGTGCGCGGTAAGGATTTCTCGTTGGATATTCACAAGCTCGCCCGTGATATTGATTTGAAATCGCCTTCTGTCATTGAAAGCGTTGATCGTTTTGTTGCAGATTTCAAGAATGGATTGCCGCAGGAGTTGCGCACGGCAGTGCGCGCTGTTTGAGCAGGCTATTAATACGCGGATGGAGTCCTTGTTTATGAAAATCAGGATTGGTGAAAGATGGATCGGGGATGGGGCACCTCTTTATTTTATTGCCGACATTGCGGCCAATCATGATGGAGATCTTGGGCGGGCGTTCAGGTTGATTGAGCTGGCGAAAGAGTCCGGTGCTGATGCGGCTAAGTTTCAGAATTTCAAGGCGGCTAAGATAGTAAGTCGCCGCGGGTTTGAGGCACTGGGTGGATCGTTGAGCCATCAGAGATCCTGGAAGAAGCCTGTTTATGAGGTTTATGAAGATGCCAGTCTTGATGATGCATGGACGGAGAAATTAAAAAAACACTGCCTGGATGTAGGGGTAGAGTATTTAACATCCCCGTATGACTTTGAATCTGTTGACCAGGTGGACCCGTATTTAAATTCGTATAAGATCGGTTCGGGAGATATTACCTGGCCTGAGATCGTGGCTTATATCGGGCGTAAGGGTAAGCCGGTCTTTTTGGCTACCGGCGCAGCTGGGATCGAAGAAGTTTCACGGGCCATGCAGGTCTTGATGGCAGTTAATACACAGATTGTTTTGATGCAGTGCAATACGAATTACACGGGGAGTGCTGAGAATTTCAAGTATATTAATTTGAATGTGTTAAAAACATATGCCACGATGTTTCCGCAGGTCTTGTTAGGGTTGTCTGATCATACGCCGGGCCATGCGACTGTCCTGGGTGCGGTTGCTTTGGGGGCGCATGTTTTTGAGAAGCATTTTACTGATGACCGGGGCAGGGAGGGGCCGGACCATAAATTTTCAGTACTGCCTTCAGAGTGGAAAGAGATGGTGGCGCGTGCAGCGGAGGTTTATGCGGCGTTGGGAGATGGCATTAAGAGGATTGAGGCGAATGAGTCCCAGACATCCATCGTACAGAAAAGGGCGTTGTGTTATGCGTTGGATCTAAAACGGGGGAGCATGTTGAAGGCGGAGGATTTTTTTCCGTTGCGGCCGATTCCGCCGGGTGCGATGGCTCCTTATGAGATGGGGGAAGTGCTTGGGAAGAAATTGATGCGGGATGTTCAGGCCTGGGAATCCGTGATGAGGGGGGATGTTTGATATGTTAAAAGGCAGACAGGTGGGACTTGTTGCGCTTGAACGTGAGGACTTAAAACAGCTGATGGATTGGCGCAATAAACCTGAGTTCCGTAAGCATTTTCGTGAGTACCGTGAATTGAACATGGAATTGCAGGAAAAATGGTATCGCGAGTCGGTTCAATCCAATCCTGTGGTCATGATGTTCGGTATTCGTCGTCTTTCTGATAATGAGCTTTTGGGGTGTTGTGGCTTGGTCTATATTCATCCTGTGTATCGTTTTGCTGATCTTTCTTTATATATGGGATGGAATGATTCATATATTGATGAACAAGGTTATGCGGATGAGGCGTGCAGACTTTTGTTTAACTATGGATTTAAGGATCTTGGGCTTAACAAGATTTGGACCGAGATTTATAGTTTTGATGATAAGAAGAAGAAATTGTATGACAGTTTAGGCTTTAAGCTCGACGGAGTTTTGCGTCAGAATTGTTTTCATGAAGGGAAGTTCTGGGATTCTTACGTTTTATCTCTTTTGGCTTCTGAGTGGAAGATGCCGCAGGTCGTTTAATTTGAGGAAGGTCTGATTTTGTGCGTATAAGATATTTAGCGGTTATTCAGGCCAGGATGTCATCAAGCCGATTGCCGGGAAAAGTCCTGCTTCCGGTGTGCGGGAAACCCCTGCTGGCGCTGATGGTTGAGCGCGTGCGGCGTGCGACACGGATTGATCATTTTATAATTGCTACAAGCACCTCTGCGGATGATGATGCTATTAAGAAGACCTGCGATGTTTTAGGGGTTCCTTGTTTTCGGGGCAGTCTCGATGATGTTCTCGATCGGTATTATCAGGCGGCACTTGCCTTTCAGCCGGAGAATGTGATCCGCATGACGGCCGATTGTCCTGTTATCGACCCTGAGATCGTTGATCGAACGATTGATTTTTTTCAGGAGGGCGGGTTTGATTATGTCGGCAATGCGCTCAAACCTACTTTTCCGGATGGATTGAATTGTGAGGTTATGACATTTCGATCTCTTCAAAGAGCTTGGCAAGAGGCTGATCGTAAGACACAACGGGAGCATGTCACTCTTTATATTTATCAGCATCCAGAACAGTTTAAGCTGGGGAGTTTTGAGCAGGCACAGGACCTTTCGCATTTGCGTTGGACGGTAGATCACCCGTGTGATTTAGAGCTGATCAGGACTATCTATGAGGAGCTTTATTCGGGCAAACCTGAGTTTGGCATGAATGATATTCTGACGTTATTGAAGCAAAAGCCTGAATTGATCGATTTGAATGCGGGTATCATAAGAAATGAAGCGTTGAAGAAATCGTTGGTGCAGGAAAAATCTGTTAAGTCTATATCTGAATAAAAGGAGTTTTATGGATCTTCGGGCAGGAAAGAACAAGGCAAAGAAATACTATGATCAGGTCGTTCAAGATTATATTCGCATGTATGAGCAGGGATATGGTGCGTATCCTCAGAATCAGATCAGGCTTAATTTTATTGTGGATCGTTTAAAGGCCAATCGCGTCAAGACGATCTTGGATGTCGGTTGTGGAACGTGTGTTCCCATGGTGCGACTGTTGAAAGAGGGGTTTAAATCATGCGGGTTTGATTTTTCTGACGTGATGCTCAAAGAGGCTAGAAGCCAGGTTAAAGCTGCGGGTTATGATCCTGCTTTAGTTTTTAAAGGAGACCTGGAGAATTCGCGTTCTTTGCCGTCACGTCAATTTGATGCCGCCATTGCTTTAGGGGTATTTCCGCATATTATTAATGAGCAGAAAGCATTGAGTAATTTACGCAAGGTGGTTAAAAAGGGTGGAGTTGTATTGATCGAGTTTCGGAATGATCTTTTCGCGGCCTTTACATTAAATAAATATAGTATGGATTTTTATCTTAATCGTATCCTTAACCTTAAAGCAATGCCATCGGCCTTAGCGAACGAGGTTGTTGACTTTTACAAGAAAGCATTCAAGTACGATAAACCTCTCATGAAAAAGAAGGGCAAAATCCATTTTTCAGAGATCTTGGCTAAGTTTCATAATCCTTTGTCACTTGACCAGGAATTATTTCAGCCGTGTGGTTTTAAACAACAGAAAATTCATTTTTATCATTATCATGCGCTTCCTCCCGTTTTTGAGCCAAAGAATCAGGATGTTTTTCGCAGATTAAGTCTTCAGCATGAAAAGACTGATGATTGGCGCGGTTATTTTATGGCATCAGCGTTTGTTCTTGAAGCCAAAGCTGTTTGATGGGCAATTTTAGAAATATTTCAGAAGCGGAGAGGTTTTTATGACTCAGTTTCAGACAGAACAGGAACATTTTTGGGCGGGTGACTTCGGGAATGAGTATTCCAAAAGGAATGTTGGGGAAAGTTTGATTGCCAGCAATGTTGCGTTGTTTGCGAGGATCTTAAGAACAGCACCTGATGTGAGAACGATCTTGGAATTCGGAGCCAATATTGGTCTTAATTTACAGGCTTTGCGCCGTCTGCTTCCATCGGCAAAACTTTCTGCGATTGAGATTAATAAAGGTGCAGTGGAAGAGCTCCGTCAATGGGCCGGGGATTCGGTTCAAGTATATCCACAGTCGATCCTTGATTATAAACCGGATGGCAAGAGAGACTTTGTTTTAAGCAAGACTGTGCTTATTCATATCAATCCGGAAGAATTGCAGAAAGTCTTTTCATTGTTGTATGCATCATCGTCTAAATATATTTGTTTGTGTGAATACTATAGCCCGGTTCCAGTTGAGGTGAATTATCGAGGGCATACGGGAAAATTATTTAAAAGGGATTTTGCCGGTGATATGTTACGGCAGTATCCAGATCTCAGGTTGAGAGATTACGGCTTTATATATCATGGTGATCTGACTTTTCCTCAAGATGATGTGAATTGGTTTTTGCTTGAGAAAGTAAAATAATGGGCGTTACTATGATGGAACTGATTGAGAAGTTATGGTTTCTTCGCCGGGATATTGTTTCTGATGGGTTTGATGAGGCTTTGCGCTGGATCGGGCAGAAGATTCCTCTTAAAGTCCACGCGTATCCCTCCGGGGATCCGTGCTGGACATGGACGGTGCCTGAAAAGTGGAGCGTCGGCGAGGCTTTCATCGAAACATTGGATGGGCACAGGCTTTTGGATGTTAAGACGCATCCTTTGCATGTTATGTCGTACTCTCTTGCTATTCATCGGGTTGTTAAAAAAGAGGAACTGTTCCGGCATTTGCATACCAACCCGCAAAGACCTAAAGCGATTCCGTTTGAATTTAAGTATTATCAGAAAGATTGGGGTTTTTGTATTCAGCATGAGCGATTGGCAGAGTTTACAGAGAATGAATATCGTGTTGTGATTGATTCTGTTTTTGAGAAAGGGGCGTTAAAGGTGGGTGAGTGTGTTATTCCTGGAGAAATGCAGGATAGCATTGTGGTAGTGGCACATTTATGCCATCCAGCGATGGTGAATGATGATTTATCTGGTGTTGCCGTTCTTGTCGATATTGCTCAACAGTTGCAGGCAAAATCTCATAGGCATACTTTCAGATTTGTGTGGGTTCCAGAAACGATAGGTTCGCTGGCTTATCTTAGCCACAATGAAGAATTAATTCCTTTGATGCGATTTGGGATCTTTCTGGAAATGTTAGGTAATGCAAATACACTGGCTTTGCAGCTTTCACGTCAAGGAGATACTCGCTTGGATCGGATCATGAGATATGTGTTAAAGAAACGTTCAGGATCCTTTCGTGAAGGTTCTTTTCGGAAGATTGTATGCAATGATGAAATGGTTTTTAATGGCCCGGGAGTTAATATCCCCATGGTTTCTTTAAGTCGATATCCTTATCCTGAGTATCATACGAGCGATGATAGCCTGGCAATCATTTCTAAAGACCGTTTGGAACAGGCAAGAGATGTGGTCCTTGAATGAAACAATAGGAACTTTATCAAACCGAGAATTTCATAACAACCAAAAACAAGGCAA
>JADGCU010000073.1 GCA_015228785.1 Candidatus Omnitrophota bacterium | reverse complement strand
CCTTCCCGCTTATGATGGACGCTCTGGGATGAAAATGCGTGCAAAGAGGGTTAAAAGAATGATGACACGTTATCACAGGAGATTTTGTTCGTCAAGGAAATCGTCGTGACATTACGCGCGATCATCCGCGCGTGCGAGCGCACGAACCTTCCACTGAAAATAAACCGCAGGATAAACAAGAAGCTCGAGAATAAAGCTCGTAAAAATACCGCCTATCATCGGAGCCGCGATACGCTTCATCACATCAGCCCCAGCACCCATCGACCACATGATCGGAATAAGCCCCATGAACATGGCCATGACCGTCATCATCTTAGGCCGAATGCGCTTGACCGCGCCATGAACGATCGCTTCTTCAAGATCAGATGCATTTTTCATCTTTCCCTGACGACGCGCCTCATCATATGAAAGATCCAGAAAAAGAAGCATAAAGACACCCGTCTCCGCATCGAGTCCCATCAGTGCGATCATCCCGACCCACACCGCGATCGACATGTTGTACCCCAGGATCCACAAAAACCAGATCGCCCCCACCAGCGAGAACGGGACAGCGAGCATCACGATCCCCGCCTTAACCGCGGATCGCGTATTCATATAAAGAAGAAAGAAGATCAAGAAGATCGTAACCGGGATCACCACCTTAAGCCGTTCCTTGACCCTCAGCATATTCTCATACTGCCCGCTCCACTGAACTGCATAACCCGAAGGAAGCGCCAGTCCCGCACGGACCATCTTCTTGGCCTCCTCAACAAAACCACCAATATCACGTCCCGCCACATCCACATACACATAACCGGAAAGCATACCGTTCTCATTACGGATCATGGCCGGACCCTCAACAAACTTGAGATCCGCCAAAAGCCCAAGCGGGATCTGCGAACCAGATGGCGTCGCGACCAAGACCCGCTTAAGACCATCTAGATCATCCCTGAGCTCACGCTGGTAACGGACATTGACCGAATAACGTTCCGGGCCCTCGACCGTTGTTGTGACCGTTTCGCCGCCGATCGCCGAGGTGATAACCTCTTGAACATCAGCAACAGTCAAACCATAACGCGCCAACTCCTCGCGCTTGATATCAAAATCAAGAAAATATCCTCCCGTCACACGCTCCGCATACACGCTGCGAGCCCCTGAAACAAGCTTCACGATCTTCTCAATCTCAACACCAATGCGCTCGATCTCCTTTAAATCCTTTCCCGAGATCTTAATACCCACAGGCGTCCTGACGCCTGTGGAAAGCATGTCAATGCGAGCCTTGATGGGCATGGTCCAGGCATTAGACACGCCGGGAAACTGCATCTTCCCATCCAACTCTGTAATAATATTCTCCCATGTTAAGCGATCCGGCCAAATAGGACGAAACGGCGCTTGAAGAAATCCCGGCAACCCCGAGTACCAACGAGGGACCTTGCGCCATTCACTTTCAGGCTTAAGAATGATCGTTGTCTCCATCATAGAAAATGGCGCCGGATCTGTCGCTGTCTCGGCACGGCCCGCCTTACCAAACACGCGATCAACTTCAGGAACAGTCTTAATAACCTTATCCATGGTCTGTAAAAGTTTCTCTGCCTCAGTAACGGAAAGGCCGGGCAACGTCGTCGGCATATAAAGGATCGTGCCTTCATTCAAGGGCGGCATGAATTCATTACCAAGGCGAAAATAAACCGGAATTGTGGCTAGAACAAGAAGAAACGCGGCTACGAAGACCTTGATGCGATTCTTTAAAGCAAAACGACAAACCGGCTCATAAACTTTAAAGAGAGCACGGCTGACCGGGTGTTTTTCTTCAGGATAGTACTTTCCAACGGTCAGTCCGTTAAAGATCCCGGCGATCCAGCTCGGATGGAAATTCACAGGGTCAATACGGGTAAACAGCATCCGCATCGCAGGATTAAGCGTAATGGCCAAAATCGCCGCGATCGCCATCACAAAATTCTTGCTGAAAGCAAGTGGCCGAAAAAGTCTTCCCTCCTGATCAAGCAGGGTGAAAACAGGAAGGAACGCAACCGCGATCACCAACAACGAAAAGAATACTGACGGACCGACTTCTTTTAAGGACTGCAAGAGAACATCCTGATAGGCGCCTTTGCGTCCACCTGCCTGCCAAAGCTGGATCTTCTTGTAGGCATTCTCTACCTCAACGATCGCACCATCGACCAAAACCCCGATCGAAATAGCGATACCGGCAAGCGACATGATATTGGATGTTGTTCTGATCATTAAAAGAGGAATGAAGGATAACAAAACCGCGATCGGGATCGTAACGATAGGAACACTGGCCGATGGAAAGTGCCATAAAAAGAAAATGATCACCAGACTCACAATGATCATTTCCTCGATCAGTTGATGTTTAAGGGTATCGATCGCGCGTTTGATCAGATCTGAACGGTCATAGGTTGTAACGAGCTCCACCCCTTTCGGCAAAGAGGGCCGGATTTCCTCGATCTTAGCCTTGACCCGGTCAATAACATTCAGCGCATTTTCTCCCGACCGCATGATGACAATGCCGCCGGCCGTATCACCTTCACCATCTAAATCTGCCACACCCCGGCGAATATCAGGACCCGTCGTTACATGGGCCACGTTCCTGACCAAAACAGAACGCCCCTGTGGATCTGCCTTTAAAACAATATTCTCAATATCCTCAACGGACTTGATGTAACCGCGACCTCGCACCATAAACTCAGTCCCGGAAAATTCCACAAGCCGCGCACCAACGTCATTATTGCTATTCTTGACCGCCTCCATGACCTTATTAATGGGAATGTTATATGCCAACAACGCTGCTGGATCGACATTCACCTGATACTGCTTCTGAAACCCGCCGATCGAAGCAACCTCGGCAACTCCTGGCACAGCCTGAAGCCAATAGCGTAGATACCAATCCTGAAAACCCCGAAGAGAGGCAAGATCATTCTTCCCGCTTTTATCAACCAAAGCATACTGATAAACCCACCCGACGGATGTTGCGTCAGGACCAAGCTCAGTCCGAACCCCTTGAGGAAGCTTGCCAATAACCTTATTCAGATATTCAAGTGTCCGGCTTCTGGCCCAGTAAAGATCGGTCCCGTCTTTAAAAATGATATAAACAAAAGAATACCCGAAATCAGAATAACCACGCACCGCCTTAACGTTAGGCGCGCCCAACATGGCTGTCACAATAGGATACGTGACTTGATCTTCAATAATAT
The DNA here is from genome assembly GCA_015228785.1 of Candidatus Omnitrophota bacterium. Classification (GTDB taxonomy): domain Bacteria; phylum Omnitrophota; class Gorgyraeia; order Zapsychrales; family Fredricksoniimonadaceae; genus JAAYZZ01. The sequence continues at coordinate 3,741 of JADGCU010000073.1, read as the reverse complement.
CAGGCGAGCGATCCCAGCGGGAGTAGACAATGACCTGGGTATCGGAAAGATCCGGAATGGCATCAAGCGGAATATTGCGCACAGCATATACCGCCCCCACGATCGCAATCGCCGTAAGGACGAGGATCAGGAAACGATTCTTGGCTGAGAATTCAATGATCTTTTCAATCATAGCCCTAAACCCTCAATAGGCGCTTCTGTTCCATTCTTCGCAAAACCCGCCATGCTTAAAAAGCAGCTTTCAACCGGCTTTCCGCATCAACAAGGAAATTCCCGTCAACAACAACCTTGTCCCCTGACGTGAGGCCACTTTTAACTTCAACAAGATCTCCCGCGCGAGAACCCAGGAGCACTTCGTGCGGAACAAATGTTGTCCCCCCTGTCACCACATAAACGATCTGCCGCTTTCCGGAATCGAGGACTGCTGTCGCAGGAACAGCCAGCTTTTCTCCCAAATCAACCTGAAGCATAACAATCACGAACATATCCGGCCGCAGTCGCTTTTCCTTATCTTCTACACGAACCCTGACCCGCGCGGTACGCGTCTGGGGATCCACATTCTGGGCAACACCCGCAACAACGCCTTCCCATGTCTCCCCGGAAAACGCAGAAACCGTAAGCCTCACGCTTTGTCCAGGCTTTACAAGGGCCATCTCATTCTCAAAGACCGCTGCGTAAACCCAGGAACTTCCCGGATAAGGCGTCCGATAAAATCGTCCCTGATCGGACGGACCGATCGCAATCAGGCCCTGATCCGCCCAACGACGATTCTTCAGATCCTTGATCTCCTCCTCCGTCATCCCCAGGACCAAAAGCCTCTGATATGCCGCGTTCCAATATTTTGACAGGAACACAGCCGCCTTAACGTATTCATTTTGCGCATCATAAAGTTCCTGATCCAAGACCACCCGTCCAGATGCACGCAAAGGGATCGAGAGATGCCGCATCTTCACCTCATCCGTCTTGACACCGATCAACTGTTGCTTGCTAAGATCGATCTGCACGCCCGCGGATCCTTCCTTAACGGGCGCTTTCTTGACAAGATCCATGCCGCAAATTGGGCATGACCCGGGTTTATCCGCGGTGTAATTCGGGTGCATCGGACAATAATAAACAGTTTTACCATCCTCATGGCGCGCCGCCAACGCTTCGGTTGAGGGCAAAAGCAAAGCCAGTGGAGCAGCAACCATCAAGGCCAAGACCAGGACCATAGAAACAATCTTCATGATGCCTCCTTAGAAGGAACCCGACTGCTTACTTAACCTGCGCAGCCGCAACCTCATCTTCCGCTACCTTACCGTACTTCTCAGGATCCGCTTTAAACGTAGCAATACACCCCGGGCAACAGAAATTATAGATCTTTCCGTTATATTCATACGCTGCCGGCGCCATACCAGAAGCCGCATCGATCTTCTCGCCTGATACAGGACAGATCTTATTACCCACATCAACCGCCTGAACCGCGGCCTTTTCTTCAGCGATCGCATAAAGCGTCACCGGTGAAAAAGCACTCCCCGCCATCACAGCCCCTGCCAGAATTAAAACACTACCGATCTTCTTCATACATTCTCCTTTTTTATTAACCCTTCTTGAACCGTACCAAAAGATCAATGACCTCATCGACCTTCTTTTGCCGCTCTTTACTAGAAGCGCCTTCCAGCGCCCCCGCCACACAACCTTCTAAATGCTTCTTAAAAACCTCGGTCTCAACCCGCTTCATGGCACCGACAACGGCATGAAGCTGCGTCAGAATATCTACACAATAATCTCCCTGCTCGATCATCCGCTGAATACCGCGAACCTGACCCTCGATCCGCTTCAGATTAACAACCTGTTCTCCATGGGTAGTCTTAACTTTCTTCATCCGGCCCTCCCTTTTCACTATAACTATGACATACCCCTGGGGGGTATGTCAAGGACAAAAAATAATTGGCCTTCCGCTGCTAGGCATGAAAGCCAACTATGTTTCTTAAGCGCTCTTGAGAACAGGAGACACGATCTTCTGGCGAATCACAAAATCTCCAAACCGCTCATCTTTACTGCGCTCTTGAGCATAGCGCGTCAAAAGATCCTTCAAGACACTTAAGATCTCGACCTCGCCTTGATTCTCGCGATACAGCACATTCAATCTGTCTCCAACCGGAGAGCCGCCCAGATAAATGTTATATTTCTCCGGAGAGCGGCCGATCAACCCGATCTCTGCCAACGCAGGACGCGCACAGCCATTCGGGCATCCTGTCATGCGAATATTAAATGGAGTATCTGTAAGCCCCAAAGAACCCAAAATAATATCCACCTTGTCCATAAGTGATGGAAGATATGTTTCAGCCTCGGCAAAGGCCAAGGGACACAGCGGCAGGGAAACGCAGGCCAAACTATTGGCGCGAGCTCCCGTGATCTTTTGATGCTGGGTGATCTTATACTCATTAAGAATCTTCTCAATAAACCCGCGCTCTGATTCTTTGATATTCGCGATCACAAGATTTTGATTCCCCGTCAGAATAAACGTCCCGTGATGAATCTTTGCGATCTCACGCAGACCAGTCCGTAAAGAGTAGTCCTCAGTGTCTTTAACGCGTCCTCCCTCGATAAAAAGGGTCACATGCCACAAACCGTCCTCACCTTTGTGCCAGCCAAAAACATCCCCATTGGTCGTGAACCGATACGCCCGCGCCGCTTCCAGAGAATATCCCAGACGCTTCTCGATTTCGACTTTGAATCCGGCGACTGTCATTCGCTCCACCGTATATTTAAGACGCGACAGCTTCCGATTGCTCCGGTTGCCATTATCCCTCTGGACCAGAAGGATCTTTTCGCACACATCAACGATCTTGTCCTTAGAGACAAACCCGATCACATTACCCAAACGCGCAAACGTCTCAGGCATTCCAAAGGTCGAACCCATGCCGCCACCCATCGAAATATTAAAACCAACCAAAACATTATTTTCGACAACGGCGATCAAGCCAATATCATTGGCAAAAATGTCCGTATCATTCACCGGTGGGATCGCGATCGCAATCTTGAACTTGCGCGGCAGATACGTTCTTCCATAAATAGGCTCATGATCCTTCTTCTCTCCTTCAGCCACCAACTTATCATCGATCCAGATCTCGTGATAGGTACTGGTCTGGGGAGATAAATGCGTATGAATGGCCTTAGCTACGGCATGGACTTCCCCGTGGACCCGGGTCAAATACGGTGAGGCGCTGGCCATCACATTACGATTCACATCCCCACAGGCGGCCAGGGTATCCAAAAGACAATCATGAATGCCTTTAATGGCACTCTTTAAATTTCGTTTCAAAACGCCATGAAGTTCGATGGCCTGACGTGTTGTCAGCTTGATAGTCCCGATCCCATACTTCCCTGTCAGCTCATCGATCGCCAGCCACTGCTGCGCTGTGACAACCCCCGCAGGCACGCGGACGCGAATCATGAATGAATAGAGCGGCTCCAAACGCTGCTTGCGGCGCTCCCGCTCCAAAGGACGGTCGAACTGCTGATATGTCCCGTGGAACTTGATCAACTGCTGATCGTCCTGACGAAGGGCCCCGGTCATTTCATCAAGAAGACTCTCTTGGATCGTTCCGCGCAGATAGCGGCTTTTTTCCTTGATCCTCTCGACATCGCTCAACGGCAAAGCTTGATCACTCATAACCTCTCCATTCCAAAAATAATTACCTTAATAAACATCTTCCAAATAACGGCCTGTCCGTTTCAATTCACGGACGAACTCAA
>JADGCU010000072.1 GCA_015228785.1 Candidatus Omnitrophota bacterium | reverse complement strand
GATATTTCTCCAGCACCTTGTTGGAATACTGAAAACAGCATTCCCGCCAATACTGAAGCGTCCTGCGAGCTGCTGCGTCATTTCTAAATGCATTAAACTGCACGCAAAACTTTCCTGATCCGGGCAAGAACCGCTCAAATTCAGGCGAAAAATTATGAGACACCAGAGAAACTGAACTCGCCTCCAACTCCTGAAACAAAACCTCCGGATCAGAGAAGAACAAAGAATCTGCCTCCAAATACGTCACCATATCAACCTTGAACTTGTCCAAAACAAATTGACAAAGAAGCGGCTGACAAACCCAGCAAAATTGCCCATGAGTTGTTCGCTCACGCACTTGCGCAACTTCAGAATTGAGCAGCTCATCAACGCTGATGGGAACACAATTCTCGAGCTTCATCTTCGTAAGCGTATTAAATGCAGTCGAGTCCATGCAAAGCACATAAAGCTGGAAACTCTTAGAATGCCGCTTCAAAGAATTATAAAGAGCAACGCCTTGGAAAAGGTAGTTTTTGTCAAAGAGCGTACAAAATGTGCGCATCAGCAACTTCCCTCCCGCCAAGCGTAAATATTCAGCATCATGTCGTATCCCGCAACTAACTGGCGCTCAGAAAAAGGATGCGGGCTTCCCCAAGTTGACCGTATCTGATACCGGAACCCCTGGGACTCCAAGATCTCCAAGAGAAAAGCCAATTTCTGTTGCTCACTACTCCGAGAATGATACTCGACAAAAATTCTCTGTACTCCTGCAAGTGCCAAACGACAACGCCCCAAGACCGCAACCTCAGCTCCTTCAATATCAATCTTTAAGAAATCAACCCTACCTTTAGCAATCACCTCAAAAACATCCACAGCCTCGACTTCAATGCTGCCCGTCTTATCCAAAGATGACGCGACTCGACCAGCATCCGAACCTTCAGAAAGAAAACAAAGAGTCGCTTTCTCGTGCCAGGCCGCTTTATTAATCAACGTGACATCCTGAAATCCATTCCCATGCACATTGCGCAGCAAATACTGAAACACTCCTGGATCTGCCTCAAAAGCGCACACCTCTGCCTTCGGATACAAAGATTTGAAATACAAAATACTGAGCCCGATATTTGCACCTAAGTCAACAATCCGTGGCCGCTCCGTATCTGTCTTAAAGAAATATGTTTTATCTACAAATATCCCCCGATAACCACTCAAGAAAGAAGCCGTATCAGGGACGTCGAGCATCCAGCCATTCACCCTCACTGAGCAGGGAACATATCGCTTACGAGAACGAAGTGAATAAAAAAGAACCCGATACGTCCGATAAAAAGGATCCCGCATCAACCTAGCGAGTGTTTGCTTCATCGTCATATGCTCTTACAACCCTTCTTCCATAAACCCCGCATCCGCTCCCCAAGACGCGCGAAGCGACTTTGCCCCTTTTGACGATAGTACGACACTAATCCCCAACGAGCCATACGGCATTCTTCAACAGCAATCCGTTCAAGATGAATAGGCCGATCGGCAAGCATGCCCACAAATGAGCTACCTATCCCGCAGTGAGTTCCACTGCCGTCTAAACCAATATTTCTTACCAGGCTTACCCCTGGATTTAACGTAAGAAGATCCTCAAGAAATGTAGCCGCCTGCCAACGAATGGCCCAGGAGTTGTTTCTCCCGTTAATTTGATCGCGCAGCATCTGCGTATGCGGATACGCGCCATCAAGATCAAATATCCTTGTCAAATTGCGACGCTCAAGCTCATTCAAAAGAGTCTGCCCATCTGATTCAAAGACCTCCCAACCCCTCTTCCAGGTCGCCCAACCCCAACAGTCCGCGCCTCTCAGAAAATAAGTTTCCGGCAGATTCACTTTCATGGGAAATCGATAACCATGAATGCTGGACACCTTACTTTCATCCCGATAAATTGTTAACGCATCATTCATATAACGCAGGAAGAACGGTGATGTCACAAGATCATCTTCCAGGACAATCACACGACCATACTCATTCACAACTTTTGTAACACCCGCAATGATGCTATTGGCCAAGCCGCGATTCTCCTTTTGTTCGCGAATTTCTATCCGCTTAAACCCGGCGATTGTCTTGAGATATCCCCCAACTTCCTCCACCTGCAAACGCGTCTGCTCATCCTTGGGCCCATCAGAAAATATAATCAAGTCGCTTTCAGCAGCCAAATCATTCTTCTGTAACGCCTCTACCGTTTGGCGGATGTGCCAAGGGCGGTTATACGCAAACAGTACGATCGGAGCTAACAACATAGTATCCATTCTGAAACAATATGCCGTCAACCAGGCGCCGCCCCCTGGCAAGCACGGTCAAAATTAATAACTTTCCCATCCAAACCATAGACGGCATAACTAAAACTTTCTTCCCACAAGAAGCCGTTATAAAAGATATCCAAATTATCAAAGAAGACATCCTGAAGAGGATGATGTACCCTGGAAAAATGTATATCCTTCCAATAACTGCTTCTTATCCCCTCGAGCTGTCTTGGAGAATACTCAAAGAAAACAAGGCGGCCCGCGATGACCACACAAAACCATCGGTGCATACCTTTAGCCCAAGCAAACAACGTATCCGTCATCAATGATGGCACTTCAATATACCCTCGTTTACCAACCCTCATCAGCTCCCGACAGGCCTTCTCCGGATCTTTTACATGCTCTAAAACATGTGAACAATAAACAAAATCAAATGATTTGTCAGGGAACGGCAAATCCTGTATATCCGCAACGACAAGTTCTTTTCCATTCGTTACAAGAGGAGCCTGACGATGGCTGGTCTCTCCGGTGTGAAGATCAACGACAACTGTTGCCAAGGGAAAGGGAATCGCGCCACAACCAACATCTAAAACCCTATCCCCATCTTTAATGCTAAAGTTAAAAAGCTTCTTCTGATAAGAGAATCGATCTTTTTCTCCATCCCAAGATGGGCGAAGGGTTATTCTATTCAAAGAAAACCCACAGAAACATAATATCTTATTAAACAACTTCAATAACATTCAACCTCCATAATTAAGCGCGCATTTCTTTAGAATGAAATCGTTCGGCTCTCATCTAAAAGGGATTTCTTAAAATGTTGATAAAGTTTGTTATTCTGGCCAGTCTCTGCGTTATCAATCCCTCCCCACATCGCCTTTGCTATCCGCGCCATCTCAATCTTAAGATATCCGGTCTCCTGCTCCAGAGAAGGGGCAACTTCATCTCCTCTCTCCATGACATCAAAAGGCATCTCGGCACCTTTTATAAATACTTGATTTAACACCTCAGCACATTTCAATCTGACCGATCGTTTTCGACAATCGTTCCATTCCTGAATCAAAGGGTACAGCCGGCGTAACCCGTTCACAAACTTAAGCTGAACTTTATTCTTATATGTCGCAGTACCCGTATAACTCTCATCAATCCTAATAATAGATCGCCCAAATTCCATAACATGCCAACGATAGGCCATTCGCATCCGCTCAAAACTCCATCCATCCTGCAAAGCTCTTTGAACCTGGTCAAAATACAATTCCTCGGACTCACCAAAATAATGAATATCAACGGGATAAAACATCATTTCCTGATTGTACGCAACAACAGGAATCCCCAACAACGCCATTTCTTTCCCCGCGCTGGACCAAGAATTCAAAACAACATCCGCCTCACAAGCCAAATCATATAAAGACAACTTATCATCCGGCCAATTCACCATAACATTCTTGGGCAAGTTAACAAACAATGCTTGTAATATACGGGCATGTTCGGACATGACCGACTCGCGCTTATTCGGGAATTCTCTCGGGTGGACTCTAATAATCAAGAAATAATCAGGTCTTGCTCGTACCCACGCTAAGAGAGCCTTCACCCAATCAGCTTGTGTCGCAAAAAGTAAACTGGCACTCCTTAAAAATATGCCCACAAATTCAGCAGCGAAAATCTCATCATAACTGCTCATCGTTGCAACCAAAATCTTTTGCTCAGGACGAATTCCAAAGAACCTACGCACATCAACATGGTTTTTGGACTTAGGCGAAGAGTAAACAAAGGCGGAGCGTCCCCGTAACAATTCCAAGAAATGTGCTGTCACCGCAAATAACAGACTTTTAGCACACGGCCGCTCTTTAATCACCGGCCAACGCTTGATAAGCCCAGCCATATAATAATACATTTGTTTTCGTCCAAGCATCAACGTTGAAAGCCTGGCAGAAAGATTCCCTCCCGCGTGCATAAAATATGGGGCAATACCTCTCCCCATTGCCAAATGACTGCACACAGCATTGACCGAATACACTCCATTATAAGAAAGCACATAATCAGGTTTTTCTTTGTCAAAGATCCGTTTCAGTATATAAAATGCCTTAATAGCGCTTTTTAAAATAGGGCGATATTGCTGCCACTCACTTTCCGAAAAGTCTACATTAATCTTCTTGCGATCTAATAAAAACTCGAAAGCAGCTATTCTGCCAATAGCAATGCCATCTATCATAAATTCAGAGAAATTTGCGGGCGAAAGGCTCGCCATAACTTCCTTAACTCTTCCCTCATCTTCCGGATCTTCTACCGAGGCCAATGCATATCCCGTGAACCCCATCTCTCGTCGGATCAAGTCTGCGCGAGAAGAACACTGGTGACATACTTGCGCTCGCCGATCGTTAAAAGAATCCGAATGAATACCCTGCATACTCAAGCAGACGCATCCCGCATTTAAAGATCCTGCGCATGTGATGTACACAACATCATGCCCACTCTTTTTCAGGGACTCCGCCACGATGGCTTCTGGAAAAGCCTGTATCCAAATCAATGAATACGGAGAAAAAACAATAATTTTGGCCATTTACGCCCCTGTCGACTTTCTCGCGCTTCCCAAGTCGTAGTTGCCTGAAACAACTTCTTGGTATTTGCTGGCAAAGATTCCGTTCTCCATCCTTAAACAAGGAATACCCCCTACAATGGGGTAAGCCACCAATGCCTCTGGACTAAACAAAATGTTCCCCATTTCCTCCAAAGGCGTCTTAAACTTGGGGCAAGCGAGATAATACGACGAAGGCGAAACCCCAGCTTTCTTCTTAATAATTGTCATTGCTGCTGGATTGAGCGGATTGGCATTAAAAGGCATCGGTCGATGCTCCCAAATATCGTATCCGAGCGAGACTGCTATGCCTTTCAGATTCTTACAATACCCATGAAAGTCCATTCTCCGCCGTTGCTCTTCATCAGCAATCTCATAACACGGCTCTATTAAGACAAGAAACTTCCTAGCAACTCGAAACAATTCCTTCAAAATCGGCTCTTCATTTCCACCATTCGACTCAATGGAATGTGAGGTATAAACGACATCAATAGAATTATCCGCAAAAGGAATATGAAACAACGTCCCCGTACAAAGCGTCACATTATTAATACCTTGGGTTTGAAGCCAATGCTTTGCATACGCGCTGCGCGACCAACTTAAATCAAATCCAAAACTTTTGACATCCTTCTTCAAATTCTTAAGCACCCCAGAAAGAGTCGTCGCCTCCCCGACCCCGGCTTCTAAAATTGACTGCGGATCACACAAAGAAAGAATCTTCTTCGAAATCTCTGCCGTATAAATTTCTTGATATTTTGATACCCTCTCATCAGCCATATCATAAATATAACTACCCGTATGAAGATCATAGGAAACCTCAATGATCTCCTCTGTATTATGGCTGAGCCCTTTTTGCTCACGCATAAGAGCACTGATATTCTTCCCTCGGTCGTACATCGATTTTAGCCAGCGGGGTGTGATCGCCATGCCCTTACCTTTCTCCACTTAAACACCTTCCTTTTATTGATAACAGCAACCCAGGAGATCGCTCTGCACAACAAGAAAATCTTTCAAAATATCAGCCTTCCAGACTACAAATCTCTTTACTTTTGCCATTGCTCATAGAAAGTGTGCTCTGAAGGCAAACCATGATAACGAACCCCCGGGATCTTCTTTATATACTTAACCATCTTCTCACTCTCATGATGCCAGCGCTCAAACCAATTTAATACCTCCTGGTCATCGTCCTTCATTTTCTCAACCTTTTCGTCACGCGAAAGCTTCCTTGCAATCACGCACATCAACTCATCGTCCCAGTAATTATTAAAATGCGTGATAGCAAATCCACACTTCGCGAGCAAATGCTGTAAAGTTGAAATACTAAAATGATACGGCTGAACGTCCTGAGGCAAAGTCGAAAAATAAGTTCCAATGGGCTTTCGAAAAGGCACAAGAATCCGACTCCCCATCATAATGAATAGCGACCCGCCTTCTTTTAACTGATTATAGGCCGCGTTGACCATGGCCGTCGCAGACTGACTATTCTGCAAGACGAATATAATTGTCGCAATATCTACTTTCTCAAATTTCTTTACTTCCGAAAGCGTGTCGTACTGCTCAATAGTGCCCAAATAGTGAAGAATTTTCTTTTCTGCGAGAACTTTACTATTCTCTTTACTCGTCTCAACTCCTGACACAGCACACCCGGCCTCTCGGAGTTGTTCCCCGAACTGCCCCTCCCCCAAGCCTATATCAAAAATCTTCTTGGCCTGCAGCCCTCCCCCAAAAGACTTCTTCAAGAAACTTACCGCATAAGCACGCCTGCCCGCAAAAACAGGCCTTTCTGGATCATAAACAATCTGTTCACGTCTCTCTCTACCATACATTTGCTCTTCCCAGTATATTGCCAAATCTTCGGGGCTTCTTCTTGTTCGACAATAAACCAGCCCACAACCCTTACAAACATGTATAGCTTGTCCCGCTGTATATTGCCTTACATTCGGAATTTCAACGCAATCCGAACTCCCACACACATCACAATCATATTTCAATGAATTCATAACTTCCCTTTCTTTTAACAAAGTGGATAGCGCAACACCCACTTACCATCATCATCTTTTTTCCATCTTTCCTGGTTGCGATGGTTGTCCACCAAGACATGAAACTCCGCCTCCGTTAAATCTAAATACTCAATAAT
>JADGCU010000020.1 GCA_015228785.1 Candidatus Omnitrophota bacterium | reverse complement strand
CCCGGATAGAAAACGGCTTGCCCTGATGTTTCTCTGCCCACAAAACAAGCATCCCGTGAAACTTGGCATTGGTGACAACAACAACCTCCTCGACCCCCGGAACATCAAAAAACTTCTCGATCGTATGATCGATCAGGGTTTTACCGCAGATATCCAACAAGGCTTTGGGAGTATCCTTGATCAAAGGATAAAGGCGAGTTCCGTAACCACCTGCAAGGATCATGACTTTCATCGTGTCTGCCCATCATAAGAATAGAAGTCAGGAACAAGCTTCTTGATCGCAGAAACCATGAACTCCTCGACTTCGAGCCCCGTACTGAGCCGCAAAGCCTGTTTAGCAAGTTCCTCACTATCAGAAAACTTGAGGGCCCTGATAGAACGCTTGATCTGCGGGATACTCGCAGGCGACATACTAAACGAATCAATGCCAAGCCCCATCAAAATAATGGCCAACGTCGGATCGCTCGCCATCTCACCACAAACGCTCACCTTAATATTAGCATCGTGCGCCGCATTGATCGTACGCCGAATGAGCCTCAATACCGCTGGATGGGCCGGCTCATAAAACTGAGCCATTTTTTCATTCGTACGGTCCACCGCCAAGGTATATTGAATCATATCATTGGTACCAATGCTGAAAAAATCCGCCTCTTTGGCCAGAATATCAGCTGTCATCGCCGCAGCCGGCACTTCGATCATCACACCGACTGGTATTTTCTCATTAAACGACTGCCCCTTTTCACGCAAGCCCTGCTTAACATCCTTAAGACCCGCATTAGCCGCCCTCAATTCACCAGGCCCCGCGATCATAGGGTACATCATCCCAATATTTCCATGAGCTGACGCCCTCAAGATAGCCCGAAGCTGTGTCCGGAATATCTCCTGCTCCTCTAAACAAAGACGGATCGCCCGAGATCCCAAAAACGGCATCATCTCCCTGGGAAGCTGAATACTCGAAAGAAATTTATCCCCCCCCAAATCGAGCGTACGAATAATCACAGAATTCGGAGCCGCAGCCTCCGCGATTTTCCGGTATGCCTGATACTGTTCTTCCTCTGAAGGAAGATCCAGTCGGTTCATATAAAAGAACTCAGTTCGATACAAACCGATACCTTCTGCACCATACTTCTTAACGCCTGCCATCTCATCATGGATCTCAAAATTTGCCTGAAGTGTAATACGACGCCCATCCTGCGTTTCTGCAGGGGCATCCTTCATATGAAGAGATGTCTCCTGAAATTGGGCTAACCGCTCACGCTCCTTACTATAAAGATGCTTTGTCTCCTCACTAGGGTTAATAATGACAATACCCTTGCGTCCATCAACAATGATAAAATCCTGATTGCTGATGCGAAACGTCGCATCCTTGAGCCCCAAAACAGCTGGGACTCCCAAGGACTTTGCGATGATCGCAGTATGCGCTGTACGACCACCAACATCAGTCACAAAACCCTGGACTCTTTTGTTATACATCGTGACCGCATCCGACGGAGAAATATCATGCGCTACGATCACAATATCCCCCAGGAGCGCCTCAAAATCATGCAAACGAGACTCACCAATCAAATGCTTCAGGACCCGGCGCCCGACATCAGACACATCAGCCGCTCGTTCCTTAATATATTCATCCTGTATCTTTTCAAAAATACTGACATACCGCTGTAGAACCTGGGAGAACACAAATTCCGCACTGACCTGTTCAGACTTAATGCGCTTCTTAACCTCATCAATGAGCATACAATCTTCAAGAACAAGAAGGTGGGCATCAAATATCTGGGCATCCTTCATTCCAACCTGAGAGGCGATCTTGTCTTTAATATTTTGAATTTCAACCCTCGTATGATCAACTGCTTCCTCAAAGCGCGCGATTTCGATCGCGACTTCTTCTGGAAGGATAGCCCGCTCAGAAACAATAAAATCCTGCTGATCCAAAAGGAACGCCTGCCCCATCGTAATACCCGATGCGGCTGGAATTCCCTTCAAGACAATCTCTTCATTACTCTTCTTTAGCAAGGAATCCCTCCAGCTCTAAAAAGGAAGCTTCTGCGTCATCCCCATCTGTCGCCAAAACAAGCTCACACCCTTTGTCCGCCCCCAGCATTAATATCCCCATGATCGACTTGCCGTTCACTTCCTCCGCACCTTTTCGCACCGAGACAGCAGCATCATATTTATTGGCCAACTGAACAAACATGGCAGCAGGGCGAGCATGTAGACCCTGTTTACATCTCACAATAATCGTTTTTTCTATTCTTGGCATATATCCTTGCCTAACGCTTGATCACACGATTTTTCTCAATAGCCTTAATCAAAACCTGTGTCAATTTAGCCGAATCATGACGAACATAATCCTTGATCCCAACAATATCCTCTGCAAAAACTTTATACCCCATCGCATGAATTTCTTCCACATCTGGAAGAACCGGAAATGAATTCTCATGTTTATACCGGTCGAGAGCATCCGCAGCAGAAATCTCAGCTGCGTTGATAATCACAGCATTGATCACATCAGGAGCCGTATGCTTAACAAGAACACGAACATGCTCACTCGCTGTAAAACCTTCGGTCTCCCCCATCTGCGTCATCACATTACACACATAAATCTTAAATGCCGGCGAAGATTGAATAGCCCCCAAAATCCCCTTGATAATCAGATTCGGAAGAACACTCGTGTACAAACTCCCGGGCCCTAAAACAATAACATCCGCCTCCGCAATGGCCAAAAGAGCATCCTCATTGGGCATCACATCGTGCGGCTTTAAAAACAGCTCATCGATCTGAACCCCTGCCCGAGGGATCTTTGCTTCTCCTTCGGTCACCCGTCCATCAATATAACGAGCCACCAGATGCACATTGTCAACCGTTGAGGGCATAACCTTGCCCCTAATCGCTAAAACCTTGCTTGTAAGCTCAACCGCCTCCTTGAAATCGCGATTGGCAACCTCATACATAGCCGTCAGAAAAAGATTCCCGAAATTATGCCCCTTAAGCTCGGACTTCTCAGGAAAGCGGTACTGAAATAGTTCTCCCATCAAAGCGGGCGCATCGGCAAGCGCCACAAGACAGTTACGAATATCACCAGGCGCAACAATATCAAATTCTTTGCGAAGCCTTCCCGAAGACCCTCCGCTATCAGCAACCGTTACAATAGCCGTAATATTCGCCGTATACTCCTTGAGCGCCAAGAGAAGCTGCGACAACCCATGCCCACCGCCGATCGCAACGATTTTCGGGCCACGCTCAAGGTATCGCTTCTGGTAAAGGATATTAACAAGATCCTGCTCCCGTTTGGGCAGAAACAGAGTAATTAACGATACGGTAAGTTTCAGGATCCCCATAACGACGAGCAGGACCCCGCAAAAAATAATCAAAAAACCAAAGATCTTGACGAACGGATATTGGCTCGCCGAGAAATACGCTCCCAGGGCCACAACGCCTATTCCTAAAAGCGCAGTCAGCAACCAACGCTTGATCTGAATCCCGGGATATAGCCACTTGAAGAAGTTTGTGGACATTGTCCTTTAATTCAGTTGCGCATCCTCGCGGGACACGAGCTCCAGAATCTCTTTTTTATCTTTTGCGGACTTGAGGCTCTCGCGGAAGTACTTATCTTTCAACAAACGCGATACCCGTGCTAATGCCTTCAGGTGAGGCCCAGCTGAATCACTCGGCGCAGCCAAAAGGAAGAAAATATAAGCCGGCTCTCCGTCGAGCGCATCGAAATCAATACCTCTCTTGCTTACGGCAAGACCCGCAACAAGATTATCCACACAATCTGTCTTGCCGTGAGGAATCGCAATGCCTTGGCCAATAGCGGTCGACCCCAAGGCCTCACGAGCCATGAGGACATCAATGATCTTCAGCTTATGCTTCTTTTCAAAAGCACCAGCATCAACCATCATGCCGACAATTTCCTCGATCAATTCTTTCTTGGTTCCAGCCTTTAGATCAGCGACAACAGCATCAGGACAAAGAAAATCAAGAATCTTCATAAGACAACTGCCTCCCTAGAGATTTCAAAATAAAAGCGGCGGAAGGGGTTCGAACCCTCGACATCGACCTTGGCAAGGTCGCATTCTTCCAACTGAATTACCGCCGCATTTTGTCAAAAGACCGATAAAACGTAATAAAGCGCGTTTATTTTAACATGGGACTCTATGAAGTCAATCCGAAAACTCCTCAACTCACGAGCCCACTACTTTCTCCTTGGAGAAACTGATAATCCAACGCCTCTCAAGAAAATTTAATGGGCGGAAGAGGACTTGAACCTCCAAGGGTTTCCCCACCAGATCCTAAGTCTGGCGCGTCTGCCATTTCGCCATCCGCCCGATTACCCTCAAATTTCTTGGCAATCATCCTAGCGCTATCATGGCACCCGAAAAACGCTCGGAAGCTGAAACAGCATCATTATGTCTCTTATAACCCACAATAAAAACACATAACGCCATGAAACAATGTAAACAATGGTGACCCACCCGCGACTCGAACGCGGCACGCCAGCCTTAAAAGGGCTGTGCTCTACCAGATGAGCTAGTGGGTCAAATCTAAAAAGAACGATAAAAAATCTACAAAATAAAATATTTATGAACTACCAACGCCAGTCTATCCAACGAAGAATTATATACTCAAAAGCTCTTTACTCTTCTTGTCGAGAACCGTATCAATTTCCTTGATATATTTATCCGTCAACTTCTGGATATCTTCCTGCCCCTTAAAACTCTCGTCCTCAGTGGCAGCACTATCCTTCTTAAGTTTAGCGATCTTATCATTCGCTTCACGACGGATCGTGCGCAAAGAAACGCGCCCCTTCTCAGCCATGTCTTTAACAACCTTGGCCATTTCCTTACGCCGCTCCTCAGAAAGATGAGGAACGACCAAACGAATGACCTTCCCATCATTGTTAGGTGTAATGCCAAGCTTGGACGCCAAAATCGCTTTTTCAATCTCAACCAAAGCTGAAGGATCCCAAGGCTGGATCACCAGACAGCTCGGATCAGGACTATTCACCGTCGCCACCTGCTTGATCGGCGTCATGGTGCCGTAATAATTGACATGGAGCTCCTCAACCAAAGCCGGATGGGCACGACCAGTACGCACCTCACCAAATTCGCGAGACACCGACTCAATCGCCTTCTTCATAAAAACATCTGTCTGAGCAATGATATCCTTAACACCCATAAGCCACCTCTTTCTTAGCTGACAATGGTCCCGATATTTTCACCCAAAACCGCCCGCTTGATATTCCCCTTCTTAATCAGGTTAAAAACCAAAATCGGCAGGCTATTATCCATACACATGCTGATCGCGGTTGAATCCATGACCTTCAAATCCTGATTAAGAACATCAATAAACTTAAGCTTCGTATATTTCTTGGCATCCTTGACTTTCATCGGATCCGCATTGTAAACACCATCGACCTTGGTGGCCTTCATGATGATCTCGGCCTTGATCTCAGTGGCACGCAACGCCGCAGCCGTATCCGTCGTAAAATAAGGATTCCCTGTGCCTGCAACAAAGATTACAATACGATTCTTTTCCAAATGCCTCACCGCTCGCCGATGAATATACGGCTCTGCGATTGCCTTCATTTCAATAGCTGTCATGACACGCGTAGGCACATTAAGCTGTTCCAGGGCATTCTGAAGAGCCAACCCATTGAGAACAGTCGCAAGCATCCCCATATAATCCGCAACTGAACGATCGAGCCCAAACCGTTTCGTCTCGACACCTCCGCGAAAAATATTCCCACCTCCGACAACAAGAGCGACCTGAACCCCCATCTGCCAAATTTCCTTGATCTGCGTGGCAAATGTAACGCACGTCTCTGAATCGATCCCGTGCTCACGCGTACCCTGCAAAGCTTCCCCGCTCAACTTTAGCAGAATCCTTTTATACTGAGGCATTTCTTTACTCACAGTCACACCCTTGCTTTATCACAGAAACAAACAGTCTTACTCACCGATCTTAAAGCGAACAAAACGGCTCACGCGAATATTCTCACCGATCTTGGCCACAAGCTCATTCAAAAGATCCTGAACGGTCTTGGAAGCATCCTTAACAAAAGACTGATCCAGAAGACAATTGACCTTGACAAATTCTGTAGGGTTTTCCTCGGCTTTCAACATATCGGCCGGAACATCATCCTTCTTTATATACTTGGGCGCCATAGCAGCAATATGCATAGCGAGATCCTTCGAGAATTTGATAAAATCATCATTCTTCCCGACAAAATCTGTTTCGCAATTAACCTCAACAATAACACCGATCTTATTGCCGTTATGAATATATGCCTCAACGCGGCCTTCCTTTGCCACGCGGTCGCTCTTTTTAAGCGCGAGCTCAAGCCCCCTCTGACGGAGCAATTCTTTGGCCTTCGCCATATCTCCACCAGCCTCCGCAAGAGCACGCTTACATTCCATGATCCCGCAACTGGTTTGTTCTCTTAAATCCTTGATCGCATCCACAGACATTATATTACTCCCTTTCCGCGGCCTTCTTAGCTGCCGCGCGTTTCTTGTTGTCTTCAATGTCTCCGCCAATGACCTCTTCGTAAACATCCAACTCTTCCGAGAGGCTCTCCTTGATAATCTCAGGAATGGTCTCCGCAACAATATCTTCAACAGGCACTATCTCTTCAGCCTTAAGCGCCACAGCGGCCGCTGGAGCCAGCTTGCCTCCCTCGGTGCCCGCATATTCCTTACGGCCTTCAATAATACCATCAGCCAAAATACCCACGATCAAACGAATGGACTTGACCGCATCATCATTGGCTGGGATCGGCTGATCAATCGGATCCGGATCACTATTGGTGTCGATCATCGCAATGATCGGAATATTAAGCCTCTTGGCCTCACGAACCGCGATCTCCTCTTTCTTGACATCAACAAGAATAATGGCTTCCGGAATCTGAACCATCTCACGAATACCGCCCAGATCACTAATAAGCCGCTCGCGCTCCTTATTTAATAGAGCAATCTCCTTCTTGGTGAGCTTGGCAAAAACCCCATCCTTCTCCATACGCTCAATATCCTGGAGCTTACGAATGGATTTCTTAACCGTCTCAAAATTCGTCAGAAGTCCGCCCATCCAGCGACTATTAATAAAGAACATCCCAGAACGAATCGCCTCATCTCTGACGACTTCTTGTGCCTGTTTCTTTGTGCCAATAAAAAGAAAACGCCCGCCTTTCGCAGCAATATTACGCGCGAAATCACGGGCCCCATTCAAACAATCCACCGTCTTCTCAAGGTCAATAATGTAAATACCACCGCGCTCACCAAAGATAAATCTCTTCATCTTTGGATTCCAGCGTCGTGTTTGGTGCCCAAAATGCACACCCGCTTCAAGAAGATTCTTAATCAATTCTGTGGTCATAACAACTCCTTTGATTTGGCCCCGCCGTATCAACCTCAGAAGTGAAGGCGAAGCGATTTCCTCCGGCTTTGCGCTGAAGGGAGATACGGCTATTTCACTTCATTCCCTAGCCGTACCCCGATTAATGTTCACATACCTTTTAAAAAGGTTGCGCTAGTATATCCAAGATATTTTAAAAAAGCAAATATTTTGTTCGACTTAAAAAACCCTTCTTCCCCTCACCGCATAAATCGATATTCGAGAGTGAAAAATACTCAGAACAACACGATCAACAGCGACTTATAAGAAATTTAAATAACAGCAGGAAGAGAAATTCGAAAGCGTGTTCCCTCGCGGTAGTGGGACGTCATCTCAATACTCCCACCGTGGTTTTCCTCAACAATCTTACGAATCACATAAAGGCCAAGGCCCGTGCCCTTGCGGCTGGTAGCCTTAGTTGTAAAGAATGGCGTAAACAGTTTTTCACGATCCCCGTCCTTAACACCGATCCCGTTATCCGTAACAACCAAAACAACTGTGGCATCCCCCACCTCCGCACCAATCGTCAGTAACGGCGCATACCCCTGCTCCTGAAGTTCTTCTTTTCGCTGCATCATAGCATCATAGGCATTATCAATAAGATTAAAAAAGACCTCCTGAAGCTGGGTAAAATTCCCCCTGACCTTAAGCCCCATAGGCAAATCTTTTACAAGTTTCATACGGTCTACTTTTACCTTGAACTGAGCCATCTCCCAGGCAGACTGAAGAACGGCCTCGATATCACAAGGACCAAACCCCTCATCTCCCTTACGAGTGTACTTCATAAGACCCTGAACAATATTACGCCCATGAACAACATTCTCTTCAAGACGGGTGAACCCCTTACGAAATTCCTCCTCAAGCCTCTTAAGCTCATCTGTAGAAAAAAGCCCTTTCTTCATGTTCAAGGTATCCATCATATCGCCAGCAATAAAACCCATCGCATGAAGACGGTTATTAATCTGGTGAGAAAGCCCATCAGCCATAATACCAATCGTCGCCATCTTTTCAGCCTTGAAAAGCTGTTCATGCGTCTTTTTCATGTCTTCGTAAAAAAGAGCATTATCAATGGCAAGCGAAGCCTGATTCGCAAGGATGGTAAAAACAGAGATATCATCTTCGGTATAAACACTGTTGTCCGTCTTATGCCCCAGAACCGCCATGGTCATGATTTCAGACCGGATCATAATAGGAAAAACTAAAGAAGCTCGTATCGCGGCCATATCTTCCGCCAAAGCAGCTGATGGCGCATCATTCTGCCGCACAATATCATCATAAATCAGAGACTCTCCACGATCCCTCATCCGCTGAACAATCCGAGAATCCAATGAGATTGTCTGAGGCAACATCCAAGGATCTTCCTTCATACGTCGCAAACTCCCCAACACATATTCATGAGTCTCTTTACGCAGCACATAGATCCCGACATGCTCAATCTTAACCGTACGGGTTAAGATCGACGCAATCAGATTAAGAAGCTTGTCCAATTTTCGAATCCGTCCCATGCCGGAAGATGCCTGACGCAAGGTCCGCTGATAACGCCTCTGTTCCCACAACAACCCATCTTCCGCTTTCTTCTGAAGCCGTAAATACGTAAACGGAGCCGCCGTAGCCAAAACAAACATGATGATTGTGGCATATTGCCATTCCCCGTATTTATATCCCAGAACAAAAGGAATCCCTAAAACCAAGGCATAGACAAACAAGAAAAGGCCAGCGCTCGTCACAGCAACACGAATATCCATCAAACGATAACGCACGATGGCATAAAAAACAATCGAGAACCAGATCAGCGTCAAGGGCGGACCTAGCCAAATATACTTGTAAATACCGAACCAAAGCAAAAAGACGTTCGTAAAACCTGAAAAAACATTGATCGTCATGCTAGAAACAACAATATAAAGCAGCTGTTTTTGAGATAGCCCTTTGGCTTTGGCGTGCATTCTGAAAAAACGATAAAATGCGTATAAAAGCGTTGGATTAAATTGCAACTCCCACAACAATCGAGCCGGCCCATAAACAAAATTCCTGTCCTCACCGAGTATTAGAACATCCTTGATCAAATAAGGCGTCGTAAGCCCAATGACTGCAATCACAAAAGACGGCAAAATCATCCAAAGCGTTTTCCAGGAAATCAAATCGTAGCGATAGGTCGGATAAATAAAGGAGAACAACAGGAAGGTCGAAGCAACAAAACTACCACCCACGTAAACAAAATTTCCTAATACAGTACATATTACTGGATCAGTTTTAGCAAACAACTGTGCTAAGCCAAAGGTCCAAAACGCCAGCGATCCCGCAAATAACGCCAAGCCTTTCCCGAGATTCTTATTGCTCCCTGTAAAGTAGACAAAAAATGCCAAGCCTACATAAAGGACACACATCGCATATAGCAGGACAACTTTAAATGGCATTACACGGTCTCAGACGGCACGATCGCATTATAAATAGAATCTTTCTTGGTCAGCACGAACCGCAGCTTCTCTATAAGACCGAACCGGGCCTCCCCAAACATAATAACCGTATCACACTCCACGAGGCTCACCTTCTTCTTATGAACCCTGGTCTCAACGTAGAACGTCGTTCCCTCCCTGTCCGGTTCGAGCAACCCGCCATTCATCGCCTCCCGATCAATACGAATACTCTTGCCTTCAACCGCCTGAGGGCTTGTCTCTGGGAAAAAATAGGCAAGATGAATTGTTGCGGTCGACGGCATCAAGCGACCTGCAAGTGCCAAATAAATCGTTGAATTATAATGACCCTTGGTGTCCTCAGGATACACCTTGCCGATCCCTATACTTGTCGAACCAACCAATTCATCACCAAAAATGACCATCTTATCCGTCTTCAAAAAGGGAGGTTCAAAGGCGCAGAGCTTCATCATCGCCGCCTGATCCAAAGCATGAAAACCCTGATTATCCATATTGCGTTCCCGAATAAAAGCGGGCAACCTGGTTCCCAGGAATTCTTCCGCTTGTATCAATGCCTCTAAAACGTTTTCCATAAGACACCCTTTCTCCGGAAAGTCCGGACTCTTAAAACTTATAGGTCATCGTTGCATATGTCAAACTGATCCACTGTCTATACGTCCCCGCGGGAGCGTAAGGATTGTCGATCTTGCGATCCTTAAAAAACAAGCCTGACCAAGCCATATCCAACGTCAAATTCTTATTAATGTCATATCCGAAACCTGTAGCAACCGCGTTAGAATCCGCATCCGGTAATGATGCTGTCCAATTAGCCTCTGGGATCGGGCTCTGATGGTGATAATACCCGCCGCGCAAACGGAAACGATCAGACATTTTATATTCCGTACCCAGAGAAAACGAAAAAACGCTCTCCCAATCCTTGGGGGCAGGATTGCCCTGCTCAAGAAAACTCCTTCTCCCGAGATTTGTTTCTGAGGAATAATCAACCTTCTCCTCTTCAACCACGCTCCAGTTCATCCATTCCAGGTCAGCGTTGAACGTCCATTTATCGTCAGGCTTGTAGCTGTAACCCAAGACAATGCTATCAGGAAGAGTAGACTTGGACACAATCGTTGTCTCATAAGAAGAAGATGAAAAACCATAAATCCCCTGAACGACAGGATCCATGCCATCCACATACACCTTGCCCTCATATTTATGCCGGATCTGACTGCGATACATTAAACCAAACTGATGGCGCTCATTGAAACGATACATCCCGGCCAGCCTGTAACCAAAAGCCGTATCCGACCCTTTAAGACGAACATCCCCATCAACGCCTCCCACAGCAGACTGATCAAGCTTCTTCTTCTTATCAACGCTAGAATCATCGATATCCAAACTGACTGCCAAAGAAAGTTGATCGCTAACCTTATACGCTCCGGTAATCAAATAATCTTTATTCTGCATCACGGTCTTGGTCGCCGCGTATCTCGCAAAGCCGTCAGGATGCCATTCCGTCGTGAGCCCCCAGGAAGATGTCGCCCCGACACCCAGAGCAAACTGCCCAGCACCATAAACATAATAGAAACTGGGAATCCCGAAATTCCCCGCCTTCATATGACTCTCACTCCCGCTGTTATCTTTATAAGACGCGCGCGGCTGAACAAGACTAACCCCGACAGAAACAGCCTGACCCACAATCTGCGTTAAGCCTGCAGGATTATAATAAACCGCCGCCGGTGTATTAGCCTCACCGGCGAACGCCGAACCCTTACCCGCGGCGCCTGCATCAGGAACTTCCAAACGATAAGCGCCTGAACCCGCAGCCAACGCAGAAACCGTGCTCATAACAACCATAAAAACAGACGCGAAGAAACACTTCAACAATGTCGCCATCTTTTCCCTTTTGTTGAATAGTTAACGCTATGACACACAAATATTCTACTAGGGGGACGGAGGAAGGGTAGTCTTTTTTGAGAAATTTTCAAAACATTTGGAGAAGAGTAAAAACGCTAAAACGGCAGGGCCGCCAGATCTTCCGCAGACTGAACAGTGTGGACCTGAATGGCCGGGTCGATCTTGCGGATCAACCCCTTAAGGACGCGTCCGGGACCGATCTCGACAAAATCCGTAATGCCCTCTGCGGCGATAAACCCGACGGAATCGACCCACTGAACGGAAGAGCAGATCTGCTTGGAAAGATTCCCGCGGATCTCATCGGGGGTCATTTCGGGCCTTCCATTGACATTGGTAATAACCTTGATATCCGTTACAGTGAAATTCACATTTTTTAACGCGTCCGCGAACCTGTCCGCCGCAGGCTTCATCAAAGAGGAATGAAAAGCGCCTGATACATCCAGAGGGAACACCTTCTTGCCCCCCGCTGCCATGACCATCTGACAGGCCTTCTCCACCGCCGCCGCATGGCCCGTGATCACGATCTGATCCGGCGAATTGAAATTCGCGATCTCGCATCCGGCCGTTTGACAAATAGTCACAAGCTGCGCCTGATCAAACCCGATCACCGCCGCCATCTTTCCGGGATGGATCTTGGCCGCCTCTTCCATAAAGGCCCCTCTCTTTTGAATAAGCCTGAGCGTCTCCTCGAAAGACAACGCCCCGGCCGCATGCAGCGCGCCGTATTCCCCCAGACTGAGTCCGGCTGTATATTTAACAGAAACATTCTTAAACTTATCACTCCACCTGAACGCCTCAAGCGCCGCCATGCTCATCGTGAAGATCGCAGGCTGACAGCAGGCCGTTGACATCAGCTGATCTTCCGGGCCTTCAAATATGGTCCTGGAAAGCGGAAAACCCAGAATCTCATCCGCCTTATCAAAAATGCCTTTGGCGGCAGGAATATTATCGTAAAGGTCCCGGCCCATCCCGACCTTCTGCGCGCCCTGCCCTGGAAAAATCAAAGCAACAGACTTCATGATCAATAGCTCCATTCGACAATATTCGCCGCAGCGACAAGACCTGCACCAAAAACAGTGAGCGCGATCTTGTCCCCCTTCTTGATCCGGCCCGATTCAACCGCCTCACAAAGCGCAACCACGACAGAGGCCGCCGAAATATTGCCGTATTTATCAATATTAATGAAAAATCTTTCCTTATCGATCCCCGCGCGTTTGGCAACACTCGCGATGATACGATCATTCGCCTGATGAGGAACCACGCATACGATCTCATCCAAAGAAATACCCGCTTTTTCAGCCGCCATATTCACCGCCTCTGCCATGCCCGGAACCGCATGCTTGAAAAGATCCTGACCATGCATAATGATGAAGGGAAGCTTTCCCTCGACAACATTCTGATCCCTCGGCGTACGGTTCATTTCACTGACCACATACATCAAAGGCGCCCCTTCACCGTCAGAAACCAGGACATCCGAAAGGATCCCGCCTTCTGCGACCGGCGCCAAGACCGCCGCCCCAGCCCCATCCCCAAAGAGAACGCATGTATTACGGTCCTTCCAGTCCACGATCGTCGAAAAACGGTCCGCCGCGATGACCAGAGCATTCTTGACCATTCCTGTAGCAATGAACTGCTTAGCCGTTGTCATGGCGTACAGAAACCCGGAACACGCTGCGCTCACATCAAAAGCAAAAGCCTTTTTGGCACCGATCGCCTTCTGGACAAGACAAGCGACTGATGGAAAAGGACCATCAGGCGTGACAGTCGCAACAATGATGAGTTCAATATCCTCCTCCTTCACAGAAGAATTATTTAACGCATCCAGAGACGCCTTCACCGCCAGGTCACTCGTTTTTTCATCCACAGCCGCAACCCGGCGCTCCCTAATGCCCGTACGCGTCATGATCCATTCGTCGGATGTCTCGACCATCTTTTCAAGGTCCGCGTTTGTGATCTTCTGCTCAGGTAAATAGCGACCCAGCGCAATAATACCGATTCTTTTCATGAACGATCCTTTAACTGATAATCGCAGCCTGCATCTTCTCGATGATCTTATGCTCCACCTCGCGCATGGCCGCGCGGATAGCGTTCTTGATCGCCTTAGGCGAAGAACGGCCGTGGCTCTTCATCACGATCCCGTTGACACCCAGCAACGGGGCCCCGCCGTACTCCGAATAATCAACATTCTTTTTGATCCCCTTGAGAGTCCCCATCATCATGAGCGCCCCCAACATGGCGACAGGATTCTTTTTGATCTCGCGCTTGAGGACCGCTCCAGCGGACTCCATAAAGCCTTCGGTCAGTTTAATGATGACATTGCCAACAAATCCGCTGCACACGATGCAGTCGGCCTTCCCCGTAAAAATCTTATTGGGTTCAATGTTCCCGATGAACCCGGGCATTTTCTCCTGAAGAAGCTGATAGGTCTGTTTATCAAATCCCGAGCCCTTGCCCTCTTCCTCACCAATATTGACAAGCCCCACCGTCGGTTCCTTGACGCCCATCACGCTTTGCATATACACGCGCGCCATATGCCCGTACTGGTATATGTGCTCCGGCTTGGGGTCCGCATTCGCCCCCACGTCGATCAGACACGCATACCCGTTGATCTGCGGAATGACAAGCCCAATCCCAGGCCGGTCGATCCCCTCGATCATGCGCAGATAAAACGTGGCGGAGGCCACCAAGGCCCCCGTATTCCCGGCGGAAATAAAAGCGTCATAACCGGACTCCTTAAGAAGATTGACCCCGACCACCATCGAACAATCGCGCTTGCGACGGATCACATCGATGGGATTGTCATCCATCCCCACAACTTCGGGAGCGTGAACAATATTGATCTGTTCCTTAGGAAAAGAATACTTCTTAAGATGTGCCTTTACCAGGTCCTCTTGACCAACCAAAGTAATGTTAACAGAAAGCTCTTTGACGGCATCAACAACACCCGCGATCACATTCGCAGGTGCATAATCACCGCCCATCGCATCAACAACGATTCTCAAAAGAAGCTCCTTTAGAAAAAAACACTAAAAACGAAACACTTTAATAACCCTTGATAATGAAACCAGGGGTCAACGATTATTTCGTTTTCTAGTGTCTAATGCCTTGCGTCAAGTGCCTTTAAAATTACTTGATCTTCTTTACCTTAGGAGCAACGACCTCTTTGCCCTTGTAACAACCAGTAATCGGACAAATACGGTGAGAAAAACCCGCTTTGCTCCCAACGCCTGTGGCGCTCGCGGTCACGATTTCAAGCTTCTGATGAGTACGGCGCCGTCTGGATCGCGCCTTGGAATGCTGTCTTTTTGGATTTGGCATGACTACTCCCGCCTTTTATGTTTGTTATTCGGTGAGGCTCGCAAACTTTCAAAAGTTGGCGACCTCTTTCTTTTTGTTATTACATTCACATTTTTCTGTATTCAAATAAACTCCACATCCTTGGCAAATTCCCTGACAATCTTCCTTGCACAAAACCCGAGGAACATACCCGGTCAAAATCTCTTCCCTGACTCGCGCTCCCAAGTCAACATGCTTATCCCCCATCTTAAACGGAAGATCCGCTTCAAAATCAAAACTTACATCCCCGTCGATCGGGTCCAAACAACGTGCACAAACCGTATCAAGCGTATAGGTCACCGTCAACTTCGCAAGAACAAAATCACTGACACGCTCTAAATGCCCCTTCACAATAATAGGCTTCTCAAGATTGATAAACTCTTCCTTGAGATCCAAGTCCTTAGGAGCAGCCTGATCAACAATGTCGAGACCGCCTTCAACGATCTCTCGAAGTCTCACTCTCATGTGCTCAACCTCTCCCGAAGACGCTTGGCAACGCTCGCAGGAACAAACGAAGACACATCCGCATTCAACCGGGTCACCTCCCGAAGAATCGTCGAAGAAAGAAACGAGAATCCTACCGAAGGCATCAAAAAGACCGTCTCAATACTTTCAGCCAAATGACGATTAGTGAGCGCCATTTGAAATTCGTACTCAAAGTCCGAGGTCATGCGCAACCCCCGGATCAGGACATTTATCTTGTTCTTCTTCGCAAAATCCGTGACCAGTCCCTCAAACGACGTGACTTCAACCCCCTTCATCCTGCGGGTCGCCTGACGCACCATGTCAGCGCGCTCCTCAAGAGAAAAAAGATATGTCTTACTGGCGTTATTTGCAACCGCCACAATCACCTTGTCAAAAATACGGGTGGCGCGCTTCATCACATCCAGATGACCGTAGGTCACAGGATCAAAACTGCCAGGATAGATCGCCACTTGGGCCATACATAAACTCCTTAGGCTCATTCCGGCTTTTGAAAGACCGTCAGGAATGATGCGCCGTATTGCTTGTGCTTGATAAGGGTCAGTTTTCCCTCAGGATCAGGCAGTCTCTCGTCGGTACCATACTGCGCCACGACGAACGAAAGAGGGTGTAATATATCATGCGTCAATAGCGTTTTCAAGGCTTTTTTGGCGAGTTTAAGCCCGAAAGGGGGGTCCAGAAAGACGATATCAAACGTCCTTCCCTCCCTCGCAAACTGCTTAACGGTCGCAAAAGCATCCTGATGGATCACATTCGCCTTAAGGCCCCGCTCGGCCGGCTTGAGAAGCGCCAGATTATCCTCGATCACGTCAATACACTTGTCGTTATGATCCACGAACCAGACCTCCTCTGCCCCACAAGAAAGAGCCTCAAGACCGATAGCTCCGCTCCCGGCAAAAAGTTCAAGAAGTTTAACCCCCGCAAGATCGTGGCCAATGACATCAAAGATCGTCCGGCGCAAATGGTTCTGCGTTGGCCGGATCCCGTAAGGCATATAAAAGTTCCGACCTGAATATTCCCCTGTAATGATCTTCATAAAAACCCCTTTAATTTGCGCAGATTATATCACTTACAAAAATAATATCTGTTTTTATTTTAAGAGCCCCTCAATCTTTTTACTTGAGCTTTTTATGAATACAGAGGTAAAATGAAGTCGTCAAAAGAAAGGAGGCTCGGAAACCATGCTCACGATGAATAAAACGCGTGACATAAAAGGGTTATCCCGAATCTGGCGCTACCAGCCTAACAGGCTCCTCACCAAAGTAGGCAAGGACTTTGCCGAAAAAGTCCGCGAAACCATGTATTTTGAAAAATACATGCAGACCAGGCGCCGCACCCCTTAATCCCCGCTTCCCTCCAACCGCCTGATCTCCCGCTCGATCTGATTTCTGATCGGACCTGACAAACGCATCAACGCGAGCGCCTTTTTATACGACTTCAAGGCCTCTGCCATCAGGCCTATATTCTCATAAGCATCCGCCATATTTTCATAGGTCACAACACGCCCCGGCTCCAACTTCAAGGCCTTCTCGAAACACCCTAGCGCCTCTCTATGCCGACCCAAATTATTAAGAAACCACCCCTTATTGTGATGGATTGTCGCATAATCAGGCTCCACATCAATGCCTTCATTGAACAGCTCCTCCACCCCATCGATCATCCCCAGCTCAACCAGGCACAAAGCCTTATCATTGAACGCCGCACCGTCAGAAGAATTATATCCGATCGCCTGGTCAAGATAACAAATCGCCTCAAGAAAATTCTCCTCGATAATCTTCAACTGTGCCTGAAAGTACATGACCTCACCCAAGCACTCCTTTTCCTGGGCCTGCCGCAAGCCTTCTGCCGCCAAAGCC
Organism: Candidatus Omnitrophota bacterium; assembly: GCA_015228785.1. Lineage (GTDB taxonomy): Bacteria > Omnitrophota > Gorgyraeia > Zapsychrales > Fredricksoniimonadaceae > JAAYZZ01. The sequence continues at coordinate 12,992 of JADGCU010000020.1, read as the reverse complement.
TTCGCCTTCAAACGATCATTAAAGGTGATCGCTTCATCAACATCACGGCGGATCTGTGTAAAGTCCGGATGATTCATGATTCTCCTCAATAATGCGGCGGTTGTGTTTCTTCCGAAAGGGGCTTCACAAAATCCCCGACATTATCCCTATCCTTGGCCGTCCTGACCCATGCCTCGAGGCGCTCGATCTTTTTCTGCTGCTCCAAGACAACCTCATTGAGCTGCGCAAGCAAATGCTCCTGAAAAGCTGCCTTTTTCTCAAGTTCAATGATCCTCTTCTCCATTCAACCTCCTCAGATTACCCCGCAAGAACCCGCTCCAGATATTCCGGATAACGCTTGTGAATCGTCGTCCGAATCAAATGATGCGTCGTAAGCTGAGGATCCGCATTCACAAGAGCCACGGCTTCCTTACGTGCGGCCTCCAAAACATCCATTTGTGTCAAAGGATTTACGACCTTGAGTTCATTAAGCCCGTGCTGATGCCGGCCAAAATACTGCCCCGGACCACGAATCTTCAAGTCCTCTTCAGAGATCTTAAAACCATTTCCCGTTTTCACGACAGCCTCAATCCGCTTTTTACCCTCTTCCGTCTGAGGATCACCAAGCAAGATACAAATCGCATTCTTCTCACTGCGTCCAATGCGGCCTCTAAGTTGATGAAGCTGAGAAAGACCAAAGCGCTCGGCATGCTCAATCACCATCACATTCGCATTAGGAACATCAATCCCCACCTCAAGGACCGTCGTTGTCACAAGAATATCGAACTCGTGATTCTGGAACTTTTCCATGACCTGACGCGCTTCCTCACGAGGCAACCGACCATGAACGAGCCCCACACGAAGCTTCTTAAATTCACTCTTTTGAAAATGCGCATACATATCAGTCGCTGCTTTAAGATCCAGCTTCTCAGATTCCTCAATAATCGGATACACAATATATGCCTGCGTCTTTTTCTCAACCACCCACTCCGCAACCCGTTTGTAAACACCATCGGCCTGCTCACCCACAAAATGATACGTCTTTATCTCCCCACGACCCTTAGGCTTGTCCTCAATTATTGAAACATCAAGATCCCCGTAGAGCGTAAGACAAAGACTACGCGGGATAGGCGTTGCGGTCATCACCAAGACATCCGGGTTCTTCCCTTTTGAGGATAAAAGCGCACGCTGTTTAACACCGAATTTATGTTGTTCATCGATCACAACATAGCTGAGCGCCTTAAACGTCACCCCTTCCTGGATCAACGCATGAGTTCCAAAAACGATATCAACCTCGCCATTTTTGATCGCTTCATACAACGCATCACGGTCTTTCTTCTTGAGAGTGCTGTTTAAAAGCGCTACACGCACATTTCCAAAGGGCGACTTGGCAAAATATTTGAGAAATGTCTGAAAATGCTGTTCAGCCAATATTTCTGTAGGTGCCATCACAGCTGATTGCTTGCCATTGGTGATCGCAACCAAACATCCGAAAAAAGCCACGACAGTTTTACCGCAGCCTACATCTCCCTGAAGGAGCCTCAGCATAGGACGCTTATTCATCATGTCAGCCTTGATCTCAGCAATCACCTTCACCTGAGAACGCGTCAACACAAAAGGGAATATCTTTGAAAAACGCTTTTCCATATCAGGAAATATTTTATGCGAGACGCCTTTCTGAAATCCCAATGTCATGCGCCTAAGGATCACGCAAACCTGAAAGAAAAAGAATTCTTCAAAAGAAATCCGTTTATTAGCCTCTTCCTGCGCCGCTTCACTATCAGGAAAATGCAATTGAGCAATGCTCTGACTAATCGGTTTCAGCTTCTGACGCTCGAGAACCTTCGGTGGAATCACATCAACAAGCGCCTGACCGTAATGCTCCAAAGCCGAGGCAACAAGCTTGCGCAAATAACGTTGCCCCATCCCCTTAGTCAAAGGATAAAGAGGCACGATACGCCCCATACTAAGATGCTCATCCTCTTTAGAAATAATCTCATATTCAGGAGCAATGATTTGAATCCTGTTTTTGAATACATCAACCCTGCCATGAACAACAACCTTTTCCCCAACATGAAAATAATTATCCAAATAAGGCTGGTTAAACCACACGCACTGAACGCGGGCATCCCCATCGCCGATCTCAACCTCAAACACATGTTTCTTATTGAAAAAGACTCGCCGTCCACCTTTAGAAAGGATCTCCCCTGACGCGGTATGCCACTCCCCAGGCTTCAACCCGGACAACGGTGTCAGCTTACTGCGATCCTCATACCGCCGAGGAAAGAGATACAGAAGATCCTCGATCGTCTGAACCCCCAGACTAGCAAACAATTTAGCCCTCGCCGGCCCAACACCTTTGAGATATTGAATAGATGTTCCCGCAATAGAAGCCATTACCATTCCTCAATACAACATACATATCATTAACATTATCAAGAACCAGAACGCGCTTTATTAAGATTCTTTCTAACAATGACAACACTTAAAATACATGTAAAACAAAACACACAAAGCCCCCAAAGAAAGAAAGAAGGAAAGTAATAAAAGACCACTTCCCCTTTCCCGGAATTTAAAGGAACAGATAACAATCCTCGAAAACTCTCCGTCTTGATATCGCCTTGAACTCGCCAATCGCGATCATAGTTCTGATTAATCACCAATCGGTCCGCCCGCACAAGATCATATTTATAAACAATCTGATTAGGAGACCAGAGCACGAGCTGAACATCCCCATTCTTCTCCTTAAGAAAAAACTCTCCTCTATACCCCCTGTCTTGACCAGCTTTTGCATAGCGTTTAAAAGGAACCCTACAATATCCATTGATAGTACCCTTATTCTGCAAAATGGCAGCATACATGTGACTCCATGCTCCGGAAGAAACAATTTGTTCCCTAGGCATTCGTATTTGCTCGAATGGACGTGATTTCGAAAACTGTACATCACCCAAAGGAAATGGACGCAAGACCTTCTGAAAAACAAAACGCGTGTACCCCACAAGATCAACAAGAATAAAGACCGAAAGAATAGCAACCAAGAAAATCATGCCTTTTTTATTCTTGGCGCGTTGTTCTATTTCATTTAAGAAAGCCCCTGCTAAGAATGCTAATATAAAAATAAAAACAGTATTATCCCTGTTAGGAATTTGCATTGTATTAAAAACAGGCAATCGATGAAGAAGCGCCCACAAAGACCAAGGACCAAAATTCCCAATAGAAATAACAAAGAAGATTGCAGCGCACAAACACCAAGACGCATATTTCCTTAATGTTAGCCCGCCTAAAAACAACGCAAAAGGCATGATGCCGACATACGCATTAAACTCCCACCATCCCCAATAATTAAACGGACGTGGCAAGAATCCAAACGGATCTGGATTTCTGAAAACATACATATGAAGCAATTTAAGTATGTCAAAGGCATGCCCTGGTTTCGTTAAACGAGGGTAGGCACTCATGGTCGTCAATAATGGAAACAATTTAGGAGCACTAAAACCTACCCAGAACAATAGGACAAAAAAGAAGCAAACAAGAAATTTAATGTCTCGCCGCAAAAGACTACTAATCGCGCTATAGATCGCTAAGAATAAAACAGTAAAGATAAATGTATACCCTCCCTTATCGTAGAACATCAATGCCAAAGCAAGCCCAGTCCAAACAACATAATGATTCTTTTGATGACTCTTCAGGAAAAAGAGAACTATCCAAGGAAGGAAAAAGATTGAAAACCTGTCAAGAGGCCCTTCTCCTATCTGGGAACTCATACAACCATTAAAAACAAAAATACCCATCGCTACCAAAGTCGAAAAAAATTTTAATTCAAAATGTAAGCATAAAAGCCACATCCCCGCCAAACCTATAAAAGCATGAAACACCACATTAACTTTCGTCGCTGTAATAACATCCTGTGTTAAGAGACTAAAAATTGTTTGAATGGAAAAAAGAGTGCTCTCGGGGCTAGCAATGTAGGAAAAACCACCGCAATAAAAAGGATTCCAGAAAGGAAACTGATGAAACTCTTTAATAGTAATAAAAGGAACAGCATTCGTAAAGAAAGCATGGTCCCAGTCGCCACGTGCTGGAAAATCTATATTTATAAGAATGGGAAGATAAGAAAAACTAGCCAAACACAAGAGAAAAAAGATGAATGCGTAAGTCTTTATCCTGCTTCTAAAGAACTCTTGAACAATTCCAATCAAATGCGATACCACAGACCCTCCGCATTAGATAAATATTTAATATATAAATCTAAGTCTGTCATTTCTCGCTTGCTCTCGCCTTAAGAAAATTATAAAACCTCAACTCTTTCCACCTTCAACCATCCAATCACAGTTAGGACAGCGGATCGAATTAGTGCCCGGCACAGGCTTCGCCCGCTCAAGCTTGAACCACAAGCCGCAGTGAACACACTCCTTGCCGTTAATAAGCCCATCATTAGCATCGGTCTGGTCTTTAGGTTTAGATGACATATAGCCTTCTCTCACAAACTACACCCGGGGATGATCTGTTTCGTAAAGAACCTGAAGAATCTCGAGCTCATCTTTATCAAACCACACCCGAGCGCAAGTTTGACACTTATCAACCTCAACAGGATATTTCTGGCTCACAAAACGCCGGTGCATTTTCTTGCGCTGATCAAGACACGAGGGACAGACAATACTTCTTTCATCATAGATCTGATCAAACGGATCACGTTTCATCGGATGAATCTGTTCGCGCACAAGACGTGCGGCATCCTTAATCCTCTGATCAAATATGGCATCTCTCTTGCCCAGAATATTCAACGTATCCGACTCTGAGACAAGATGCCCACCGCAACGGAAACATAATAATACCGAAAACCCTTCATAAGACTGAACAGTCAACTTGACATTACAACGCGGGCAAAAATCCTTAACCGCACCCCGGTAAACCGGACTTGTAAAGACCTCCCTGATCCCGGGCGCATTACCCGCCTCATAAGTTGCGGGCTCTGTCAGACGCTTGACCATTGTCTGAGGCGTCAGCCAATTAAAATTTTTGATATCCCCAACGCTAAAGGGTCCAGCCCACTTCCCATCACGAAAAGCCAACCACTGAAGGTATTGATTGTTGGGCGCAGGCAACTGCGATGTCGACCGCTGATACTGTTCATCTGATTTTTGGGCTGCAACGTTAAGATCTTCCTCATCCCCATGAGCCATATCCAAAAGAATACTGATCCGTCTTTGGATCGGTGGATGAGTCGAAAAAAGATCTGCGAAAAGCCCCACACTCTCATCGATCGCCTGCTTGCGGGGACTTAAAATAAAGATCGCCTCCATGGCCTGCCCGGGAATTCCTGCCCCCTTCCAGCGTCCGGAAATGATGTGCAACGCTTCCGCGAGCGCCTTGGGATTGCGCGTCAACCTTGCGGATATCGCATCAGCCCGGTATTCTCTCTGACGAGAAACAAACAGAGAGCCTAACACACTCACAAACTTAAACACCCACGCCACAACAAGAACAATCACAATCAGAGGAAGAACCCCTCCTCCCCGCCGAGAACGCCCTCCTCCAGAAAAACGTAAAAAATGAAAGGATACGTCACAAACATTGTCAAATACCTTAAAAAGAACTGACGTGATCGTGGTCTCCTTACAATCACCAGAGGCGATATGTCCTGCCTCATGAGCGACCACGGCTTCTAACTGCTCACGGTTAAGCCGCAGCAAAAGCCCTTCCGTGATCCCAATAACGCTTCTCCCCTGAAAATCCTGCAACGCAAAAGCATTCATGGCAGATGTCGGAATCATCCACGCCTCAATCGCATATTTCCCGCCAGTTGCGATAGACGCCTCATCGACCACATTCTTAAACGTAAGCTCCTTCACCAGCGCCGGATTAGCAATCCGCGCCTCCATCATGCGCAACGTCTGGTCAATCAGGGCATTGGTCGATACCCCAAAATGGATAATCCCGGTAATTCCTGATCCCAAGAAAGTCCATCCCAAGGTCGACCAACTCAGGAAAGACCAAAAAGAAACCGGCACATGATATTGAACCGATGTAAAGTATCCACCGAGATAGGCTTTGATGAGAAGAACGATGACCGTAGCCGCAAGAAAGTACAAAAGAAACAAAAAAGCAATCGACCACTGAATGGCACGCGACTTGTCCTGTTCAATCTGAACAAAAGAATATGGCATCGCTATCTTTCTTTATCTCAACCTGTTCTCATACAAAAACTGAAGAATTTCCAACTCATCCCGGTCGAACCAAGTCCTGCCGCATAAATTACAATGATCAATATCTACAGGATAATCCCCACTATACGAACGGCGTATCATCTTTTTCTGATCATGACTACAGCTCGGGCAACCCAACGGACTTTCCTGCTCACGAAAACGCCATTCATTATTCCTAGACGAGTGACTCCACAACGCCCTAGCCTTAACTTTGATCTCTTCAGAGAAAACAACTTCCTCGCGAGCAAGAATTTGACGAAGGCCTGCCTCATCAACAAGAGTCCCTAAACACCCAGAACACACTCCGATCTGTTCTCCCTCATAAACTACAACTTTAAGTTCCCTCTTACAAGAGGGACATGAAAGACCCATGCCGTGCCCCAGCAACATAACAGCCGTAAAAATTGCGCTCAACTCCGCAACATCTGCAGCCTTACGCGGCACATCCTCTGGATCACGCCTCACATACATTCCGGGATGAAAAACAGGTAACCCCTTCAACTGCGCCAGATCATACGGCCCCTTCCAAACACTGTTTTCCAAAACCTGCCAACAACTCACAGAAGGCTCCGATATATTAACGCCCTCAAGTGACGGAACATAAGGAACCACCTTGCGCAAATTCGGCACAAGTCCCTCTAGCTCCCTTAAATCAACATGTGCCATCGCACACAATGTCTGAATGCGCTCATCAACTGGGGGATGAGTACCAAATAACTCCGCCCAAGTTCCTTCTTGATCATCAAAAGAAGATGGCGATGGATGGATAAAAAAGATAGGATGAAAATATCTCCCCACAGGCAACTCACTACCCCGAAAATGATAGGCCATGATATAGATCGCTTCAGCAAGACTTTTCGGATCACGGGTCATGCGAGTCGCAACCGCATCCGCCTTTCTCACCATGGAACGGGAGATGGCCATAGCCATCACCTTGGTCACAATCGATGCCAAAAAAAACGCGACCACACAAAATACATAGCTCAACACAACAATAATAATAAACTGTGGCACGACAGGAACGCCCCCCTCCTCAGGGGCTCCCACAGATTCTCCGAATTCCCCCGCTGTTCTCCCCCTAAATGTAGTTCTCCGATGCCCATTAGAACCAAATCGCTCACCTTCTCCATAATCAGACATAAGATCAGGAATAAAATTTACCATTCCCTCAAACAAAGCACTATAAACCGTAAAAGCAACCGAGACCGTTGTATTAATTGCCGCATCCCCAGATACAATATAAGCGGCCTCATGCGCAACAGCGGCCTCCAACTGCGCACGAGAAAGCTTCTCAAGAGCTCCTTCTGTAACCGCAATGAGCCCTCGTCCACCCTTATCCGAAACCGCCAGGATGTTCAAAGAAGAAAATGGCAAGACAACACCCTCCATCACACCTTTGTTCCCACAGGCAACGATTACTTCTTCAATAATGTGAGCCAATATCTGTTCACGCGAAGAATCATTAAGAGCCCGCGCACGAAAAATCCTCCTAATCTTGCCCAAGGGGTCCTGTTGAGCAAAATGACAAGTCAACGCTGTCAACACAATGCTCACAAAAGCGACACAAAGAATATGCCAGAGGGAAAGAAAATAAAACACAAGACCATGAAGGGAATACTGAAGGATATTCTGTGTAATATTCTGAACGCCAAGAAAAATCAAGAAGAACAAAAGATCATAAACAAAAAAAAGAGCAAGCCACAGATAGTGAATCACCCGTGTCTCTCGGCGCTCTATCTCAGTAAAAGAATACGGCATAAGAGAAAAACCCCGATCCGGACCTGCAGTCGGGACGGGGTTAATTTGGCCCACAACCTTATGTCAGCTCAACCGCCTCCATAAATTTGAGCCTCATTAAAATTTTACTTCCGGCGCTTTACGTTCGGCCGCATCTTCAAGCTGAAAGAAATCTGCTGCCTTAAAAGAAAACTGTCCAGCAATCATGTTATTAGGGAACACCTGAAGCGAGGCATTGTACCGACCAACTTCATCGTTGTAAAATTGACGTGAAAAACCGATCTTATTCTCGGTCGTCGTAAGTTCTTCCATCAAACGCATCATCGTCTGATCAGCCTTGAGATTCGGATAATTCTCCGACACAGCAAAAAGACTGCGCAAGGTCGATGTCAACATGTTTTCAGCGGCCAGTTTATCCTTGATACCCGAAGCATCAACGGCCATCTGTCGGGCCTTGATCACGGCCTCCAAAGTTCCCCGCTCGTGAGTAATATAGCCTTTTGCAGTCTCCACAAGATTTGGAATAAGATCATGACGACGCTTAAGCTGCACATCGATCTGAGACCAGGCGTTCTGAACGCCAACCCTCATCTGGACCAAAGAATTATAAATCCCTATAACCATCAAAACGATAAGGACAATAACACCAAGAATAATCCATAAAGCTATCATATACACCCCCTCTTATTTAATTCGCCCGATCTCTTTTTCAAGTTGCCGGCGATACCCTTTCGTAAACGCTTCCCGAAAATCAAAGCCATTACGAAACGCCTCGAAAGTATCCTCATCCTGTTTCGCCAGAAGTTTATGCTCGACCATATTAAAAACAATACGACCAAAGTCCTCGGTCGTGTGAACCCCCCAATAATTAAGAACCGTCTCAGCCAAAGGACCAAACTTGTGTACAGAAAGATCCCTTAAGGCCTCCAGAAGCTCCCCGCCTGTGACATGCCTCTCACGCTTGAATTTCTTCTGGGCAAAGGCCAGCCCTTCCATAATAAACTCATAAGCCCCTGGGCGGTAACGAGCATCCTGAGAGAAAATATTCTGAACTATGCTGTGAAATTCTTCATTCATGGGCGGTATTCTAGCACAAATATCCCTGTGCCGAAAAAAGGATTTTTATTAATTGAAAATTTTTTCTATGTCATAATATCTTCCATGAAATGGCCTCAAAGAATCGGCGCTAAGGCATACTTCTTTATCTTCTTCTTGATCGTTCTGGGAAACGGGCTGTCTCTGCTTTACCCTGAAACAGCTATTTACACCTATTACCACATCATCAGCACGTTTCAACCCAACAGCATCATTTTTTATAAACTTGCCATCATTAACACCTGCCTGCTGGCCCTGTCTCTCATTCCATTGTTCCTTCACGCGTTTCTTCTGCCCAGGATTGGGATGTGGTTCTTTAAACCGCTCTTTTTTATCCGCATCCTGGGTGACATCTTGGGACACAATTACGAATGGCAATTCCTTACAGGCTCCTTCATCTCAGAACCGCTCATAGGGCTAACAAATCTATCGTTATTTATAGCAATTATGTACCCTTCATACCGGGTCCACTTCCTTTACGTCTTTAAGGCTGATCCCCCTAAATAAAAAAACCTCCTGCAGAAAATTCTCCGCAGGAGGTTACTATTGCCTTGCACACGTCTAAAATTTCTGCTGATAAATCATTCGGACAATATGTTGCGTCTCCACACTCGGTGTAGAGTAATAAGCCAACGATGGATTGATCCCCTGAACACCTATATTGTACGCCGGCCCCACACCATACATCAGCGAAAGCTTCGATCTCTTAGTATGACAATACCGCGCCTCAGCATAAAAATTATGATAGCTGTGATAATCCAAAACATCATCATTAACCAACGTATATAAATCATACATCCTGGAATACGTATACCTCGTAAAGAACCCCCACTTTTCATTAAGCCGGTAACTCGACTCAATGCCAACATGATTGGAATTGTCATCAATGTTCCCGGCAAACTTATTGGGGTTACGCGTATAATCGATATAGATATCCCACTGGTCGGACGGCTTGAACTCAATACCAGTCTTCACAATATTATGATAGGCATATGGTGCCTGATCAAAATATCCCTGACTATACAAAAAAGGCACAGAGGCACTATAAATTCTCCCGTCTTCGGCATAAGTCCCGTTATACCCACTATTAAAAATGCCGTTGGGAAAACTATCGGTCGCTTCCGTAAAATCATTTGTCCGTTCCCACACACCGTTCCAGGCCACTCGATCGGTCAACTGATAACGAAGCCCCAGTGTCCCGGTATTCAAACTAGGATCATCGCCACCCGCAACAGCTGTATTATCCAAAGGTTCTGCCGTATTCCCGGAAACAATGAACGGATCTTTCCCCGCGGTCGTCTTCGGAAGGCCGTGATGCAATAAAAGCATCTTGGTCACAAGCTTATCAGTCGCCATGTATTCCCATTGCGTCCGGCTAACGGCCTCAATCTTTTTCCCTTCCTTATCATCTGTCATCACATAGCGCGTGTCTCCCAACCCTTTCAAACGATCTTCAAAAAGAGAGACATCGCCCCGCCAGCCAAAGACCTTACGGCCATAATCAAGGCCATTACCCAGAGCAAAAGGCTCCATATCATAATGACTCATCGTCGGCGCAGTCCCGGGCATATTACGGTAAGGCGACGGATAGAAAGTAAGATGCCGACTCCAAAACATATCATCCCGTGTCGCATGATAATTTGCCAAGCTTGACTCAAACGTATCTTCCATCTTTCCAAAGAAAAACCGTGTCTTAGCAAACATAGGCGCCCCCTTCGGCGCCACAAGACCAAAATAATCTTTATTAAGAACATCCTCCCCTTCTGAAGCAAGTTCCATAGAAACAAAGTACGCATCGCCGTGTTTTCTAGACTTGTACGTAGAATTCGTCTGGTCCATGACACTATCAGAAGAACTCACCTGCGCATTAATCTCCATGCCGTCCAAAGGAACAACACCCATATCCGCACTCTTCACATAATTTTCAGCATCGATCCGATGATTATCCACAATGCCAATGTGCATATTACCCGTTAAGCCAACAAAAAGTCGATCAGCAACAAACTGTTTCAAACGGATACTTCCCGGGACCGCCGTAACATCCCCATAATCCTGCCATAAGGTCTTGGGAGTGGCCACAACAGCCTTTAACGTCCCCTCCTCATTTGTTTTCATATCAAGGGTAACGCCACGCAATGCCGTCAACCATGTCCCGTCACTATCACGACTGTAATTGGCAAAAGATCTATCCCACATGCCCTTGGTGAAACTTGGTTGAGAAACTAAAAGCGGCGTCGTCGCCAAGGCGTTATAATTCCCACGCGTCCAATCCTGCAACCAAGGACTCTCCTCCCAATACGATTTGTTATTGGAAAGATGCAAAGGATCATCAGACGTCAGAGCTTGATTGTCATAGGCCATGGGGAAAACGCGAATATATCCTTTGTCTCCTGTTTTGAAATCAAACCATAATTCACGAAGAGGATTAAACGTGTAATCCATCTTCATTTCAGGAATGTCCCACGTGGCATACTGACCCCACTGGTTCTCCCAGGCGCCTCGAACAGTCAAGGCTGGGACCTTACGGCCCTTTACCTTAATCTCCCCAATATTCGTACTGTCCCCTTTAAGCATTCCGTTATAAGTCCGGGCAATCGTATAAGGATTGTTCCCCCACGTCAGATACTGAATGTTAATCGAGTCTCCCCACGTGCCCATCACCGTTTTCATAGAACTCTTTCCCGTATAACTCCACGGATCAACCGTGACATTCAAATGCATGCGGACAGAATCCTCAATAACCGCATCCAAAACCACCTTAAGGCGAGAATAAACACCTGGATCAAATGTGTTTTCAGTACGATTAAGCCCCCTGTCATCAATAATACGCCAGTTGCGTTCATTTAAGTTCCCATCCGCCGTCATCCCAAAAACATTATTATCCTCAACACCCACCCCCATCTTGACCTCGCCACTGACCTTAAAAGCTTTTTTCCATCCTTCAGCTACAGCAGAACTAGAAGACCCAGAACCCCGCGCGAGGGATCCTCTTTTACGAGCGTATTTCGTGACTATCGGAGCTTTTTTGACAACAGGCGCCTGTACCGAAGGAACATTTGAAACAGAAGAAGCGCCTTCTTTTACTTCAGAGGATTCAAAATCATCCAAAGATGAATTAATCACAGCAATCCGATCATAAGCAGAAAGCTTAGCTGAAAACGCCAAAGAAGGCACAACGAAAAAAAGAAATGAAACGAGAATAGCGCTAGACATTGTTTTATCCACAAAACTTCCTCTATAAATTGTCTAAATTAAAACAATTATATTAAATATAACATATTTCTACAAATTTTGCTTGAATTTCAGTAATATTTTAGAAATAATCAAAAAATTGAATTCAGGATAAAACTTGTCATCTTAAGATAAAATACAAGTACTTAATCAAAAAATTTTTTATCTTGCTTTGATGCAAATTTAAAAAAGAAAAGACCCACCAAGTTTCCTCAGTGGGTCTTTTAAAAAAACCGGTAATTATCTACTCTCCCAGATCCAAAGGACCAAGTACCATCGACCTTAAAGGGCTTAACTACCGTATTCGGAATGGGAACGGGTGTTGCCCCTTTAGCATTATTACCGGAAAAATATCAACAATTATGTAATGTATTGGTGGTTCCCTACAATCAGCGAATACTTTTTCGCTAATTAAAAAAAAGGACAAGTGTTTGGCTAATTAGTACAGGTTAGCTGAAGCCCTTTCAGGCCTTACACACCCTGCCTATCAACCTCGTAGTCTACGAGGTGCCTTCATCTCCCGAAGGAGAATCGATGATTCATCTTAAGGGGGGCTTCGTACTTATATGCATTCAGCACTTATCCCTTCCGAACTTAGCTACCCGGCCATTACCCCTGGCGGGATAACCGGAACACTAGAGGTTCGTCTCTCCCGGTCCTCTCGTACTAAGGAGAGCTCCTTTTCAATCATCATGTGCCCACACTGGATAGAGACCGAACTGTCTCACGACGTTCTAAACCCAG
>JADGCU010000019.1:8078-31285 GCA_015228785.1 Candidatus Omnitrophota bacterium | reverse complement strand
AACAATGGAGTATCGTGCTGTGGCTACGCGTTCGGATGGTCCTTGCTTAGGAAGCTGTCCCCCTGTAAAAAGCTTAATGGAATCTAAAAATGTCTTCTTCTGAAGAAGCGTATTCATCTCGCCTTGAAGCCCCGCGGACTGATCATCCAGCAGTTGAAGCTTAGCCTCAAGTTCGCGCACCTTCTCATCAGGAGATTCTTTAAGATACGTCACCTTAATTCCGGCGCCGAGGATCTTTGCTGATGCTGTTCCCTTGCCCGAAACCGAAAGAGAATTTTCATCAAACCCGGGCTGTACACCCTTAAACTTGATGAGCTGACTTCCCTCTTTCAAAGACACTTTAGCAACACGCGTCACACGAGCTGAAGAAGGGTACACTACGGCCTGCTTAATCACAGAATCTACCAGGATCTCCTCAGCACGCCCAAGAGGCGCCATCGACACCATAAAAGAAAAACAAAGAATGCTACAAACTATTTTCCCCATTGTGCCCTCCTTAAAATAAACAGGACACGTTGACTTTTTCCTTCCCGACTAACTTCAGGAGGAAAAAATCAACGTGTCCCAGGTTTTATTTCTCTCGTTTAAAAAACAACGCCCCAAAAGGCGGTAACGTCAACGACACAGAATTATCACGCCCATTCCAGTGATATGACTCCGACCAGACGCGGCCTAAATTACCCCGACCACCCCCGTTATATTCTTGAGCGTCAGAATTCAACATCTCTTTCCAGCACCCTGCCCGCGGCACCCCCACCCGATATCCTTGCCGTAAAACAGGTGTAAAATTACAAACAATCACAATATCATCTTCCCAATTCTGCCCTTTACGGATCCAGCTCAAAACACTTCCTTCCCAGTCCCCACACTCGATCCATTCAAAACCATGATGAGACGCATCGTTCTCGTAAAGCGCAGGCTCATTTCTATACGTTCTGTTCAAATCCTGCATCCACTTTTGAACCCCCTGATGCGGGGCCCACTGCAAAAGATGCCAATCAAGACTTGTCTCATAATTCCACTCATCCCACTGCCCAAACTCCCCACCCATAAAATGAAGCTTTTTACCCGGCTGACCAAACATATAACCGAATAAGAGCCGTAAATTAGCAAACTTCTCCTCGTCATAACCAGGCATCTTCCGAAGAAGAGCCCCCTTGCCATGAACAACTTCATCATGCGATAAAGAAAGCATAAAGTTTTCAGTAAACGCATACAAAAGACCAAAGGTCAGCTGATTATGATGATACTTCCGGTAGATCGGATCCTTGGTAAAATACACGAGCGTATCGTGCATCCACCCCATATTCCACTTAAAGCCAAAACCAAGTCCGCCATCCCACACAGGCTTACTGACCTTAGTCCAAGCCGTTGATTCCTCAGCGATCATCTGAATATCCGGATGCGCGCCATAAACCACCTCATTAAGGCGTTTTAAAAACCAGATCGCCTCCAAATTCTCGCGACCTCCATTACAATTGGGAATCCACTCGCCTTCCTGGCGAGAATAGTCCAAATAAAGCATGGAAGCCACGCCATCCACACGAAGCCCATCAGCATGATATTTTTCAAGCCAAAACATGGCACTGGAGATCAAATAACTTCTTACCTCATCGCGCCCGTAATTAAAGATCGAGCTTTTCCAGTCTGGATGAAATCCTTTACGCGGATCCTCATGTTCATAGAGCGCCGTTCCATCAAACTGATAAGGTCCGTGCCCGTCATTAGGAAAGTGGGACGGTACCCAATCCAAGATCACGCCAATATCATTTTGATGGAGCGCATCGATCAAGTGCATAAGTCCCTGCGGATCGCCGAAAAAAGACGCGCACGCGAAGAACCCTATCGTCTGATATCCCCATGAACCCTGAAAAGGATGCGCCATAACAGGCATGAACTCGACATGCGTATATCCCATCTTCTTCACATACGCAGACAACTTATCCGCAAGCTCATGATACGTAAGCGAACGATTGCCATCATCCGGCGAACGCATCCACGACCCCAAATGAACTTCATAGATCGACATAGGCTTATTGTGCGCATTATATCCGCCGCGCTTCTTCATCCAGGCGCCATCTTTCCACGCATACTTCAAATCCCAAACAAGAGAGGCTGATTTAGGCGGCACTTCGGAATGAAATCCTAAAGGATCTGATTTCTCCAAACACCATCCCTGACGCGTCTTGATAGCATATTTGTAAGCCATCCCATGGCCGATATGTGGCACAAAACATTCCCAAATACCCGATCCGTCTCCACGAAGATAAAGAGAAGTTGCGCCCCACTTCCACCCATTAAAATCCCCGATAACAGATACTGTTTCAGCATTCGGCGCCCAGACAGCAAAAAGAACTCCGTGAACGCCATCTTTAACAACAAGATGCGCCCCCAGTTTCTCATAAAGATGAAACTGGTTCCCTTCTTTCAAAAGATGAATATCAAATTCTGTTAGAAAATGTGACACGGTCCTGTCCTCCATTAAAACATCTCGCGCCTCTTGGACAATGCGCTCTTTCGTTTCTTTCAGTAAAAGAGCTGACTTCTCAGTCTCTCGACGATGCGATGTATCTTTACTGCGCATTCTCATTCTCCCTTGGTTGTTGTTTTATGCAAAACTATCCTGGTCAACAGCCCCGAGGGCCATAAAAAGCGCTGTCGCTTCCAAGAAGCAACCAAAGAAAACCCCTTCCCGTCAAAAAAGATCAAAGACCCAATTCAACCTTAACAAGGCGCTCTGCCTCAAGCCAATCATCAAGATCATTGCCATGATTATAGCTACGATTAACATAAAGCTCATAGGCCTTATACTGCACACGATGAATATACTCATCGGCAGACACCCTTTGGCGCACCGGAGTTGTGGCAGAAATAACCGCCCCTTCAGCCTTCTTAACGGTCGAGGGCTTTACGGCAGAAGTCTTCGGCGAAGAAACTCGTTTAGCAGATCTTGTTTTGGTCTTTTCCATGGAACACTCCTTCATATTAATTAATAATAACGAACTACACTTTCCAAATATCCCGAGCATACTCACGGATCGTGCGATCGCTCGAGAAGAATCCCGCTTTAGATACATTCATGATCGATTTCTTCGTCCATGAATCCTGATCCACATACAAATCAGAAACTTCCTGCTGCGCACGACAATACGCATCAAAATCAGCACACACCATGAAATAATCACCTCGATAAATCGTATCAACCAAAGGATCAAATAATCCCGGCTGTGCCTTAGAAAAGAAATCATTCTCCAATAATTTAAATATCTCCCGCATCATAGGTGAATTCTTAATATAATCTCGAGGAGAATATCCCCGCAAACGAAGATCTTGCACCTCATTGGCCTTAAGACCAAAAATAAAGATATCCTTGCCCCCTAAACAATCAGAAATCTCAATATTCGCTCCATCATATGTGCCAATCGTCAGAGCGCCATTGAGCATAAATTTCATGTTCCCCGTTCCTGACGCCTCAAGGCCAGCGGTTGATATCTGCTCAGAAAGTTCTGCCGCGGGAATAATCTTCTCCGCTAACGACACACGATAGTTCTCCAAAAAGACGAGCCGGATCTTGTCCCTAACGGCCTTGTCCTGATAGATCACCTCGGCGACACTGTTTAAGAACTTAATAATAAGTTTGGCCGTAAAATATCCCGGGGCCGCCTTACCACCAACAATAAACGTTCTCGGTTGAACAAATTGATGAGGATTCTCTTTAATGCGCAGATACTGGGACACAATATAGAGACCAAACATAAACTGACGCTTGTATTCATGAAGTCGCTTAACCTGAACATCAAACATAGAATTAGGATCCACAGAAACATCCATAGTCCTTGTTATATACTCAGACAAAATCAGCTTGTTAGCCTGCTTGATCGAGCGCCAACGACGACGAAATTCTTTATCTTCTTTATGATCCGCCAATTTTTGAAGCTGATCAAGATCCGTTACCCATTTGTCTCCAATTGTCTCGGTAATCAAATCTGACAATTTCTGATTGGCTTTCAATAGCCAGCGCCGGGGCGTAATCCCGTTGGTCTTGTTATTAAACCGCTCCGGAAACATTTCAAAAAAGTCTTTAAACAGATTGGCCTTTAGAAGTTCCGTATGAAGCGCCGACACCCCGTTCACCGACAAGCTGCCAATGATCGCAATATGGGCCATGCGCACACGCTTCACGTCCCCTTCCTGAATAAGCGACATCCGCCCCATCCTGTCGTGATCTCCCGGAAAACACTTGGCAACCTCTTCCATAAATCGAACATTCATTTCAAAAATAATATCCAGATGCCGCGGAAGGACACGCGCCATCAAATCCACATTCCAGCACTCGAGAGCCTCAGGCATCAAGGTATGATTCGTATAAGCAAAGATCTTAGTCGTTAACCCCCATGCTTCTTCCCAATTAAAACTCTCCTGATCAATCAAAACGCGCATCATCTCAACTACACCGAGTGTAGGATGGGTATCATTAAGCTGAATACAAATCTTCTCAGGAAGATTCTTCAGATCACTATTATCCTGTTTGTAGCGACGAATAATGTCCGCGATTGAAGCAGCCGTAAAAAAATACTCCTGCTTAAGACGCAATTCCTTCCCCTGGCTTACATTGTCGTTGGGATAAAGAACCTTAGAAATGCTCTCTGAAGAAATCTTACTTTGAACAGCCTTATCGTAGTCACCATGATTAAAATAATCAAACTCAAACTCATCGGTCGAACGAGCAGACCATAAACGCAAGGTGTTAACCACATCATTCTTGTAGCCGGAAATAGGCGTATCATAGGGAACGGCCAACACCGCTTGGGTATCAACCCAGGGTGAAGAAAACTGAAGAGACTTATCAATACGGCCATAAAATTGAACCTTGACCGTATATTCCGGACGAGGGATTTCCCACGGATTACCATTACGCATCCACTCGTCAGGAAGTTCAAACTGATTTCCATCTTTAATCTTCTGATTGAAAATACCGTAATCATAACGGATCCCATACCCCTGAGCCGGGATGCCAAGAGTAGCCATAGAATCCAGAAAACATGCGGCAAGGCGCCCCAAGCCCCCATTGCCAAGGCCTGCGTCCATTTCCGCATTGCGAACCTGATCCAAACTAATATCCATATCTCTCAAGGCAGCGTCAACGTCCTTCTCTTTTCCAAGATTGAACATATAATTGCCCAAAAGACGCCCAATCAGGAATTCCATCGAAAGATAATAAACTCGCCGAACATTATTTTCATGATAAATGCTCTGTGTTTTCATCCATCGATCAACAATTCTATGACGAATTGTTAGGGCAAGCGCATGAAAATTATCTAATGTCGTTGCGGTATTCTTATTCTTGGCAAGATAATGTGTGCGAATATCCTGAAGAGAAGACTTGATGTCTTCCTGGCTCAGATCTGCGCTTGATCCGTAAATTTCTTTCTGTTTTGCCATATTCTTCTTAGGCCCTAAATTATGGTTTGCGTTTTAAATTCTTGAACAAAAAGAACTTACGACTGTGACGTTTAAGAATTATACCCACATCAACCTTGTAGTCAATAATTTTTTTATAGAGCCATCCATCCTTTTTTAGAAAAGCTTTCGCTCCAAGTATTTGGCAATGAAGAATTAAGAACCCAAACTACTTTGTAAGGCGAGTAATCAAGGCCTTTTGATCAGGATAGCCGCTAATTAGCTCTTCCCGTACCCCTTCATGATAATCCTCATATTCAAAACCAGGGGCAACGGTTGTGCCCAACAGAGCGAACGCCCCGCCCTCCATCAACATGGCTCCCTGCCAAACTCCTTTTGGAACAACAACTTGCGGCTCAAATCCTTTATCAAGATCATTCCCAAGAATAACCGTATGACTGTGCCCATCATCAAAAAGCCTTAACATTTTAACCGGATCTCCCAAATAAAAATGAAATACCTCATCACTTTTAAGCCGATGCATTCTTGAAAAAGTTTCAGGTGTGAGCAAATAATAAATCGCAGTTGAAAAACACCGCGCATTTGCTCCATAACGATTTGGTAAACAACGACTTATTGATTCATCGGCCCGGTAAATTTCACGAAAAAACCCACCCTCTTTAGGATGCGGCTTAAGACCTAGTCGTTCAATAATGTCTTTGGCTGTCATCTCTTATTTAAAAACCGCGCCCGTAGAAGCCGATGTTACCATGCGTGCGTAACGGCCCAAATAACCACCCTCAATCTTGATCGGAAGAAGCTTCATGGTTTTCTTCCGTTTCTTGATTTCAGCAATAGAAATATTAACATTGATCTTCTTATTCGGAATATCAAGCGTAATCTGATCGCCATCTTTCACATACGCAATAAGGCCACCAGCTGCTGCCTCTGGAGAAATATGTCCCACACAAGGCCCACGCGTTCCCCCTGAGAAGCGTCCATCTGTAATAAGAGCCACATGTTTGTGAAGTCCCATCCCAACAATAGCAGACGTTGGAGACAACATTTCACGCATGCCTGGACCCCCAGCCGGTCCTTCATAGCGAATCACAAGCACCTCTCCCTTATTGATCTTCTTGGCTAGAATCGACTCCATCGCATCTTCCTCAGAATTAAATACTCTCGCGCTTCCAGTAAACGTCAACATATCCGCCTCAACAGCCGACTGCTTGACAATCGCGCCATCCTCTGCCAAGTTTCCATAAAGAACTGCAATGCCGCCTTCTTTATGTTCCGGCGCTTTAGGCGACTTGATCACCTCAGAATCATAATATTTCACACCCGCCATGATCTTGCGCGTTGTCATCCCTGACACTGTCGGAAGATCATGGATTTCTTTACCCATCATGCGCATGACCGCCGGAATGCCCCCCGCGTAATGCAAATCTTCCATATACCATTTTCCGGCCGGATTCATGCTACACAAATGGGGCGTCGTTCGACTTAAACGATCAAAGTCATCAAGCGTCACATCTGCCTTGGCCTCATGAGAAATCGCCATCAAATGTAAGACCGTATTAGAAGAACCACCGAGCGCCATGTCAAGACGGATCGCATTCTCCATCGCTTTCTTGTTCACAATATCACGCGGCTTCACGCCATCTTTCACAAGTTTCACAACCCGCTGACCACTTTCGTAAGCAATACGCTGCTTCTGAGACAACACTGCCATCGCCGTCGCACAAAAAGGAAGCGACAATCCCAGCGCCTCGGTCAAACATGCCATAGTATTAGCCGTATACATGCCCTGACAAGATCCACACGTCGGGCAGGCCTCAGATTCAAGGCTCTTGCGCTCATCTTCTGTAATCAACCCTGCCTTAAACTGCCCCACTGCCTCAAACGTATCCGTAATCAGATTGAGACGACGACGTTTATGATGTCCTGTCATCATGGGACCAGCCGTCACAACGATGGTCGGGACATTCAATCGCAATGCGCCCATAATCATGCCTGGTGTAATCTTATCGCAATTAGTGAGAAGAATCAGGCCATCAAAGGCATTGGCCGCGACGACAGACTCAACAACATCCGCAATGAGCTCACGCGATGGAAGAGAATACTTCATTCCCGAATGTCCCATCGCAATCCCATCACACAAAGCCGGCACTCCAAAGACAAACGGGGTTCCCCCGCCATTTTCAATGCCCCGCTCAACATAGCGCTCAAGCGTCCTCATAGATGTATGCCCCGGCACCGCATCAGTAAAAGAAGACGCGATCCCAATGAAGGGACGGTCCATATGAGAATGATGAAGCCCCGTAGCATAAAGAAGTGCCCGATTCGGCATCCGCTCCAAGCCCTTCTTGATCCTATCTGAAAGCATATCTATCCTTTCGTTAATAAAACCTTTACTTAAAATCCCACATCCTATTACAAATATAATTTTTTTAATAAAAGAAAAGTTGTGCTATTTTACAAGGGTCCTCATCCAGGGGCAATAAAAAAGAAAATCAATAAAAATATGCCCCTCCTGCTTCCCCATTCGATGGATCAGAATTAATTCGAATACGCTATTATGTTCAATATAATTCCCTCCATAACGCTCTCCTCTAAACAAAAACCCCGGCCACTATGACCGGGGTTTGTTTTATGCTCAACGTTTATTCCCGTAGAGAACTATTTATAACAGCGCTTTATTACTTTTCTTTCTTTTTGCCTTTAGCTTTTTTCTCACCTTTGCCAGCTTTAGCAGCTTTACCCGCCTTTTTTCCTTCCCCCTTGGTCTTCAACGCACCTTTCTGCTCACTAAGCAATTTCTGAAGATTCTGATTCTGCTGAGGAGTAAGAAGAGCATTTACCGCAAACGCCTGGTCAATCCTCTTGGTCAGCTCCTGACTATTCAGCTGATTAATCTCGCCAACAAGACTATCCACCTTCTTCCGGTCCGGACTAACGACAGCAAGCGCCTCTTTAAGTCCTACACGTTTTGTCTTCAACGTATCCCCAATAACCCTTAACTCCGCAGTAAACCTCTCTTGAAGAGCTGCCAATTTATCGCGCTGTTCAGGAGTCAAGCCGAGTTTAGTGCCGACCTCAGAACTGATGGCTTTCGTCTCATCCTTAATCTTTTGCGCCTGAACATAAGAAGTCATTACAAACATGCCAAATACAAGCCCTAATAAACACTGTAAAATCTTCATACTGCCTCCTTTGAAATAATTATAGAATTTCTTTCCCGCTAAATTCGCTATTCTAATTTAATATAGTTTACCTTTTTCCCTATTCTTTTCCATAAAAATTTTAAAAGCCACTCATTCGCCCTAAAGAAAACTGAGATCATATACAACCGGACGCCCCAGAGCCTGAGCCAACGCATTAACTTCCTTTTTAAGCGCAATCATACGGATCTCCCGATCAAAAGATAATTCTTTAAATCGCTTTAAATCAAAAAGCTCCTCTCCCAAAGCAAACTCACGCTGATTCCCCTCTGTAATATCAACAAACATCCCCACAAGCCCAATAACCCTTCCTTTATCATCAGAAAGCGGAACACGACTAGCCAACACGCACATTCTCTTACTAGTATTACCAACGCACATTTCTTCATGATCCAAAAGGGCCTGCCCGCTTTCCATGACAGCCAAATCCGTCTTTATAAAAGCCTCTGCCTGTTCCCGGGGCCAGGCTAAAGCAAGGTCAACCTTACCAACAACATCTTCAGCATCAACCACGCCACATAATTTTGCAAAACCCTCATTACATCCCGCATACACATTCTGCCGGTTTTTCCAAAATAAATAATTAGGCGAACAAAAAACAACCCGTCTTAAAAGATCTTCCTGCGTCATCATGACAATTCCCTTTCCTCGATACCCCAGGAAAAAGACCATCGATTTTCTTCAAAACAAGATAATTCGCATAAAACAATTTTTACTGCTTCCTATCTAATAACTCCTCATAACACCTAAACCCCTACCTAAATCTTTTATAAATTATATTAACACCATTATCCAAAAAAACGCATTATTCCTGTTTCTCTATTTATAGTATATTCATTACTGGCGGACCGTGTCAAGAAGAGGAAAAAGGAAGAATTGCCTTGCACTTAACTCACAAATTAAACAATACGAGATCACATGAAATCTATTTTTAGTTAAAAAGAAACTCTGTGATAAAAAACCCCGCAGCTGTAAGGCCCAGACCAAGTAAATTTGTCAAAAGAATATAAACCACAGCCGATCGCCAGGCTCCATCATGAAAAAGCGAAAAAGCCTCCAAACCAAAAGAAGACATCGTTGTAAAGCCCCCTAAAACCCCAGCAAACAAAAAAATACTGAAAGTAAAGGGCATCGATACCCGTCCAGCCAAGGACCAAAGCATCCCGATCAAAAAACATCCAATCAAATTAACGGCAAGCGTCCCCCACGGAAACGCTGTCCCGTGTACGCGTTGAATCGCCGTAGATAAAAGGAATCGCGCCACTGCACCAGCTCCTCCACCAACAAAAACCAAGAAACTATTCTGTATCATACCGCCTCCACTGAAACCGCGGCCTCACTAACTTTGCGACGCCGAAATTTACGAATTGTCACGCGTAACCCTTCCGCAACAATCTCCTGACTCCCCATCAGTTTTCCAGAAGCCTGTCGTACACACCACTCAGCCAACCGCTCATTAGGCTCTGTCAACAAAATGGGAGCACCCGTAATCTCAGCCACCGAACGCATTGCCATGGCGCCACCCATAATCCATCCGCCTGGAAAAGGATGCGCATGACCCGGTAAACGATCAAATTCATCCTCGATCTCTCCAACCAGCTCTTCCATGATGTCCTCAAGAGTCACCATGCCAATCAAGTTCCCCTTTTTACCAGCAACCATAATAATATGCAGCTTTTCCTGGATCATAACTTCCAGCGCATCTGAAATCATCTTGTCTCCATCAAGAACCTTTAGAGGGCGGACGATTCCCTTCACTGATGGATCTGCAGGATTAAGCTTAAGCGCAGCCATAATATCTTTAAAATTCACATATCCATCAATCGACTGCGGATCATCTTCTATTCTACAAACCGGAAAACGCGTATGCATGTCCATATGCGCTCGAATAAGCGCTTGGCTCAAAGAATCTGTGATAGGAATCAAAGAAATATCCGTGAGCGGGATCGTAATAGTCTTGATACTCCGCGCAGAAAGCTGTGCCGCAGACACCACAATCCTTTCCTGATGCGCTCCAATCAGCCGTGACGTACGCGCCAAAGCGGCAGCAGCCTGCAGTTCATGAAGTCCTTGGGCTTCTCCTTCTAAGGAAGATGATCCCTTTAAAAAACAGCGAATCAGTCCCTTAACGGTCTGCTCAAAAATCCGTACAATGGGCGTCAGAACATGATACAAAATCTTCATCACGGGGGAAAGCCGCAAACAAACACGTTCTCGATTATTTAATGCAATCAGTTTTGGCAAAAGCTCAGAAAAGACGATCGTAAAACCACTCAACGGAATCACCCAAAACACAATAGCTAAAACGTCCGCAAAAACAGACCCAACATGAAACCTCTCGACCAGCCAGGGAGATAATGTATCGGAGGCCCCAAGCCCTCCTGTTGCCGCAGCAATCGATGTTGAAAAGGTAATCCCTAGTTGTACAACAGCTAGGCTTGCTTCAATATTATCTTTCATAAAAACAGCTTCTGTGGCCCCCTTGAGTTTCTTAGCCGCCAGAACTGTCAAGCGCGCACGCGCTACAGATGCCAAAGCCATCTCATATGCAGCAAAAACACCATTAATAAACAACATAAGCACAATAACAAAAAGTTCTATCACCACAGACATGCCCACTCTCCGGCTGTAAATGCTTCCTAAAATAATCCGTCTCAAAAGACGGATTTCAAATCATATATTATCGAACTCCTTTAACCATCAAAGGAATACAAATCATATTCGAGCGTGTCCCAATAAAAACCTATGCTGGTTTATTAACTCCCGGGGCTGTCATAGGATTTCCCTGCATAAAATCTAAGAAAATTGGTCCGCCGACTAGAATACCAACAACCGGGAAAATAAAGAAAAGAAGTGGCACCAACATTTTAAGCGGCGCCTTCAGAGCCATAGCTTCCCCTCGACGAAACCGCGCAATACGCATGTCCTCTGACAAGATCGTCAAGGCCTCACTAACAGATGTTCCCATCTTGTCCGCCTGAATAAGTGTTCGTGTAAAAGTCGACAAATCCGCCAGCTCATATTTTTTAGCCAAATCTCTCAAAGCATCACGACGCGGCTTACCAATGCTAATTTCCTGAAGGAGGTTAGCCATCTCTTCAACAACAATATTATAAGGCGCCTTTTCAACGACCCACTTGAGCGCCATCATAAAATCCAAGCCTGCACTCACGCACAAACCCAAAAGATCAACAATATCGGGCAGAAGCTTAACCAATTGCTCCTTCGCCTTGTTAACCTTAGACCTAAGCCATAATTCAGGAAGGAACCAGGATAAAACAAGCGTGAAAATAATAGCTGCAACCATTTTGTCCGCTGGAATCATGCCAGGAATGAGGACAATAATAATAACAAACATTGTAATTTTAATAAGAAAGAAGCTCTCAGGTGAAATCCTCACACGAGCAATGCCGAGATCGCGCGTCAACTTACGGCGCATATTAGCCGTTAGTAAAGGACGCAAGACCATCGCAGCCTTATCAAACGCACTTGTTTCTCTTAGCCCCTGCGCCTTGGATCTGACACTAAAATGCGCATCGCCTCCTCCTAGGTCCTGCAACTTCAGCGTTGGACGGTCTGCTGTTGCAGAAAAAGCCGTCAATCCAAGAACCAAAAGGGCAAATGACAAAAAGAACATAAGTAACGCGATTATTAACATAGCCCTTGCCCTTTAGAAATTAGAAATCTTTATAACTACTAATTTTAAGAATCATAAATGTTCCAATAAGCCACATCACAATACAGGTAATCCCCAGAACCCTTCCTAAATCATTGTCAAAGAAAACATGAAAATAATGAGGATTCATACCATTTACAACAAGATAAAAACCCACAGGCAAAAGACTCATTACAGCTGCCTGGAGTTTTCCCTGGACCGTCAAGACCGCCAAACTGTCTTCCAGTTTCTTTTTCTCACGAATTGTATACACAATACGTGAAAAAATTACCGGGAGATTACCCCCAGTTTCACGTGCCAACAAAATCGCACTTACCACCTGTTGGAGCGCCATCGATGGCATCCGTTTCAAGAGCCTGTTGAAGGCCTCATCAATATTCATGCCAATCTTGTTTTCACCCAGAACAATCGAAAACTCATTCTTAATCGGATTAGGCATCTCATCCACAATCGCCTCCAAAGCCTGGATTAAGCTAAGCCCCCCACGAAAAGAACTCGACATAATAAGAAGAGCATCGATCAACTGATTCCCAAACTGCTTTTGACGTTTTGCGATCAAATAATTTGCCATAGTCTTAGGAATAATGAAGCCAATAACCGCCCCCAATGCAAGTCCTGGAAGACGTAAGGATTTGTCAGGAACAAATAAAAGCCCAATCATCCCCAAAATAAACGGTCCTGCCAAATAAAACATTTCAACAATGCGAATGTCCTCCAAAAGCATAGTCCGGTCCATCTGAGATGCAAACCTCTTGGCCCTCTCCTGATTTATTTTGATTGTGGCGTTAACAATGAAAGGCCCGCTAAAGTAAATAAGCATCGCAACCGACATGAATATAAAGAATACGATTGTGACAATAGGAGAGATCATAATAATCTATTAGACCTTATGGATACGGATATGTATGATTTTCTATCAGCGGGATAAAATACAATTTTTTCTGAAATTTTGAGTTTCATTCTATACGACGAGAAGAAGAAACCCTTGTCGCTACCCTCTTCCTTGGGCTACTTCCTCCTCAGAAGGACATAACCATAGCCTATTGACGGCCATAGCCAAACACTTCCCCCGCTTTGCGAATCTGCCCCTGCATGCCTTGTTTCATATAAAGCGACATAACTACAAAAACGCCAACAACCATACAAAAGACCGCCGCATATTCAAGAAGAGTATTCGCTCGATATTTTCGCTGAGAAGAAAAAAACATATCGTCCTCACCCCATACCTGCTAAGAAAAAAACCACAACTATTGCTAACTACTCCTTAGACTACTTCGGTACCTGCCTTATTTTTATATTAGCCATGCTTCTTCCTTTGCGATCCGGATCTCTCGTTACCCAATACTCTCCCTCAGTCTTCACAGAATGTCCGGATTGGCTTATAACGGTCTCAACGGCTGTCTTACATTGCCCCTCGAGCTTCCCGGAGAAAGAACCACAATTCTCACAACCAATAAAAGCCTCTTTCTCAGGATGCGCATCCTTATCCGGACACTTGTCGGTTCCACATTGCCTCAGAGGTGAATTAAAGGGCGCCTTGATCGCATTATTCACGACGGAGAACGGGTCGCGCTCCTCATCATACCGCGACACCTTGATCGATACGATTCCCCTCGAACTCTTTAATAAAGCACATTGCTTTTTACCCCCATACTCTCCCGGTTTCGTTACATACGGGAGTTTATCGGTAAAACATGCGCCATTACAACGCGAGGGAATTGCGGCCTCAACCATAATCGCATGCCATGTGGGATCAGACTTTGGCCCTTGACATGGATTTCTCCACACATAATACGCCTTCTCAGGGCCTTTATCGGTTTTGATCACCTCACACAGCTTTTGAACATAAGGCTCAAACGCTGCGACAGCTGTATCAATTTTATTGGCCATCTCATTAAGAGGATCGAGCGCTTTCTTGATCTTCTTTTGTGCTTCTTCCAAATATTTATATCGCTGGTCACAACGATTGATCATCATGGCCTGAAACATGTCCGATATATTAACAAGCGTATCCTCGGGCTTTTTCAAAATATTCCCGCTCGGATCTTTCAATTTGCTTTCATCTTTATTCTCATCCCACTCCTTCATACACATATTACAATATTTCTCTTCGCCCCCTGATTTTTTCTTCCAACGAGTTGTTTTTAATCTTTTACTGCTATGTTCCGGCGGACATTCTGGTTCTTTATCAGTCTTCTTCACTGTTTCATACCAATGGTCACACTTGTCCTCAGAAGGAACATCATCCTCCTCTTCGATATGTTCATATCGCATGTTGGCAAATGGCGGCTTCATTTTCACCGTATTACAACACGTATCCGCATCAAAATTGTCCTCCATCGTCTGACCATCATTGTCCGTCTCATGCGCGTAAAAAGAACGGGGAAGGTCGCGACACTTCTGCTCTTCTGGCCCTTTATTGGGCGCCCATGTAATACGACAACCACGACGGGGCGTATCGTAAACCTCTGCCAGTAACGGACGACATTTTTCTTCCTCACCAACATATACGAACCGTTTAGGCTTAGAGTGGGGAACCTTCTCATAAAAACATTTCTTAAAACAATCTTTCCCTACTCTGGCTGACTGATCCATACAAACTCCGCACCCATTGTCATCCTTGTCATCCGGCCAAGATGATTTCTTTGCGCAGTCCGTAGGATCAGGTATCACTTTCTTACAATTACTCTTACACCCAGCCCACAGGTGCTGATTATCCTTTTGAAACTCCAAACACGCCATGGTGCTGTCTAAATCACCCCATTCATACGTAACACTGTCTTCAATCGCCGTCCACTCTGGGTCGTCCATATCTTTTGGTCTTTCTTTCGACAAACACCACGTCTCATCTCCGCCAGAATAATTTTCCTTTAACCACAGATCATATATTTCCCGATAAGCCCTTAGATCGCAGCTCATTTTTCTCAAATGCGTCACCCACCCAACAGCCTGTGACCATGCCAAAACCTGATCCACCTGTTTACATTGTTTTGCGTCAAGAACCCATGCCATTTCTCTGATCATCGTCCTCAAATGCATAGCCATCTCATCAAAAGTATCTGTATCCCACTTGTCTGGGTTAATGGCCAGCTCAGGGCATTTACATGAATTCAGAAGAAGTTTATCGTCCAAAACAGGATTACATATAAATGTGTCCCCCTTAGCCGATGCTGAGGCAAAAGGCTCTTTGTCATCTGCAGGAACCAGCTCATTCCAACATGTCGCACTCTGATTAACGTTCCCCCAATCTGCCCACGATGGCCAATCTTTCCCATCCGCATCCCAACCTCGACGCCATACTGCTGTTAGCTTCTGAAGCGCTTTGTTCCCCTTGATCTTGCTGGCACAATTCATGATCGAATTATAATCAAGGCCATAAACTTGTCCGGGGTCTTGAGGGCAGCCTGTAGGCTCGGGTTTCTTAAGAAACGGCTCAACGGTCTTCACCTTATCAAGGATATCATCAGTATCTGGATAACTCACGTAACACGTCTTAGGCCAATTTTGAATACACCCTGTAAGCGTTCCCTCTGCTTTTTTAAACAATACCCCTGACGTATCCTCTTTTTTATAAAGCCTGTTTTCTGGCGGATCCTGTTGACAGTCTTTTTGCTCTGCATTCTGTTTGCGCAGTTCTATCGTATCCGCCCAATGACACTCTGGTTCGAGTTCCTTTACATTCTTAATCTCATGAATATCAATAACAGAATCATGTAATGTCCATAATAAAGCAAATACCTTAGCAGGATCACTTGATACGCTATCTCTCCCCGAATATTTGCCAAGGGGATCATCCACTTGTGGGGAACCCAACGTGTTTTCTGCGGTCATTTTATATTTCGTCGTTGTATCATCCACTCCTATAAAATTAAGAAACGTCCCTGCCTTGCCCCCCTCACAATAGCCATCGTCATAATTCCACTCCTGCTTATCAATGAGCAAGGGTTGACACTTCGCAGCTTGCTCCTCGTCCTTAGGACAATTATTCATATCGCGGAACTCAAGAGGAACACAACACGGATCGCCAACAGACGGAGGCTTACACTTGCGCTCTATCAACCCCAGATCTTTTGCCAAACCAGTCTTCAGCGCCTTTTGCAAAGCGAAAAACTCAGTACATTCTGAGCTTGCTCCCCCTAATCCCTTTCGATTCCACACCCGCATCGAATACAAATACGCAAAACGAGGAATATTGTCTACCTGCGGACCATTCATCATAAAGTCATGATCATCTTTCATCTGAACAGTATCCGCCACAGCCAAAGGCAAAGCCGCCCCAATGCCCGCTTCCGTAAAACGATCTTCCTCTGACATATCCTTACCTGGAAGAACGCTCCAAATAGCTGATACCCCGGGCGGAACACTAACCCCTTGAACTGCAGTGGCTGAGACCGCCGCTGCCATCGCCGCAACAGTCACAACCCCCCAAAACGAACTTAACGATGCAAAAGTAGCAATGGCAAGACCCATTGTGACGTCCCAAAGCCAAGAAGTCTTTTTGCATAGTTGTCTCTTCCCTTCAAGATGCTTATCCATCTTGGCCTGCGCATAACTACCCACATAGGACGTAAGGGCCGAAGTCCCCAAATTCGACGCCAGAGTGACCTGCGTCCTGCTGGTCGCCATTTTATTCCAATTTGCCACAATCCCCAGAAAGAACAAACCAATAAGGATCAAAACCAAGAAAACAAGTGCCATTTGGGCCTTTTTCGCCCTTAACATGTTTTTCGTCCACGAATTCTGATCGCTTATCTTTTTCTGTTCCATAAAATATCCCTTTTTTCCCAACTACATCGTGGCATCTAATGATGTTGCTGAAAACTCTCCCATACAACCAACGCTCATATCAGAACGCTCCATACATTTATCATGTTTATTGGTCTTTTCATATAACATTCTCGGTGACCAACGAAGGATCTGAACCATACCAAAAGCCAGCATAAGAAAGACTATGGCTGCAGTCGTAAATTCAAGAATAGCCTGCGCCCTTCTCTTCTTCCTCTCCCTTAAAAACCATTGTACTCCTTGCTTATATCTTTTCATATTTCTTCACCAGGAAATCCTAATGACCACTACCATGAATGTGAACGATTGCTCTTGATAGAAGTAACAATAGGCATCTGGCCTTGATTTGTATTAAAAAACCGCGTTACCACGTCCCCTTGTTCTATCGTTGACGTGCTTCCCTTTCCATTAGTCGGAACCGTAAGCGTTCCTTCACTCGTTGTTTTTATAATCACATCCGGCTGAAGACCCTGCTTGGCATCATACGGATTCATCTGACCGGCCTTAGGATCCATCATCCAGAAATCTGGAGGCTCCCCCGAAGGCAATTTCTGAAATACGGGTGCTATAGATCCGCCGTCATAGCACATCGCGCGTCCATCTTCTTTCATAATTTTTACCAAATCCTCAGCAGTCTTAGTTACTGACTTCCAGGCTATACCCCCCGAAGATGGTTCCGTTCTCTCAGCCATGGAACACCCCGTGTTCCCCATTTGCCTCCACGCACCTAACGTATATTTAAATGTCCTGCCATTGACCCTCATATGCAACACCGGCACCTCAACATCAGACCCCATATAGGGCGCCTTAAAAAGATCCTTAGAAAAGACAGCATTCGTATTTGTAATATATGGTGCCCGTTCTGTGGATCCATATTTAGTAACTCCTGGAAACAGCCGATCTTCAACAATCAGAAGATTATAAGGCTTTTGAATTTTTATCTTATCGTTAGTCAGCGGATCCATAAACGCAAATCGCTTTTCAGATGCCCCTGTTAAAGCCTCACGCATGGTCCGCAAAGCATACTGCTGGGCAAATGATGTTGTCGTCACATTCTTCACAAGAGCACCAATCAAGAAAACAATGATCGCCCCAAAGACAGCTACCTCGACCATGGATTGACCATCAACACATTTCCAGAATATGACCCGATTCTTTCTCATATTACATTTTCCCGCTCATCGAAACCGTCTTTTCTTCTGTGGTATTGTCCTCATCATTTCGCACTGAACCAACAATATGTGTTGATGTCTTGGATTTCATCGTATGCGTTGTCGACCCGGTCATTGTTTTAGGATCATACTGTTCTCCCAGCTGATCGGCCGAATCTCTCCAGCGCCCCTGGAGGCCTCTCTTCATATAAGCCTGCATCGCGACTAAAGACAGAACAATAACAAAAACAAGCGCCGAATATTCAACTAAACTCTGCGCTTTAGACGATATCCGCATATCAATTCCCCAATAAAAACACCTTGTATCCCGATAGCCATTACTATTTCAATGCACTGGTCGTCCAACTATTGGACGAAAATTTCTCCGCAGCTTGAATATGAATCTCACCGGGCGATTGTGTCGTTGAACGATCAGATGACGTCTGTCCCAACGTCAACGTCTCTCCCCCTCCTCCGGTACTCGTATCTTTTTCCGCTGGCAAAAGATCAACCTGATCTGCCCCGGTCTTCACAACACTCTGAATCCCGCGCTTGACGAATGGAAACAGCACTGTTAGCGCCATAGTCACAATGCTGATCAAAGTCACATATTCAATTAAACTCTGCGCACATTGCCTGAAAAACCATATCCCCAGCTTCTTCTCTCCCCCATCGGCACGACACATACAACACCCACTAATGACTTTGAGTATTAATAATTGTTTTTTCAGAGCTCGACTGTGAAAAAGCTCCTCCGCTGAACCCAAATTTCTCATTCTGCTTCGAACTCCGGTCCGTTGTCCGATGAATATAGTCCGGTTCATACTGTCCGGCCACCGGCAACTGCGAACGCGTTGCGATAGTCCTCACCATATATGTCTCCGCATCATAAACGCGCGCCTGAATCCCTCGACGAAAGAAAACAGTCATAGCCGTTATTGCCCCGATGACAACAAAAAACACAATAACATAATTACCAACAACTGCCTGTGCTCGTCTCTGACAAAGCCTGATCAACATGTCTTTTCCCCAATCCTTGTGACGAGGATCGTCTTAAAAAAAGAGGCGACGGGAACACGTCCCGCCGCCTCATCTCACATTATTAAAACTCACCCGACGCACTTCCAAGTTTTACCTTGTCTGTCGAATTGGATGAAATTTCTCCGGTTTTCTTTGTTTCAACCTTTCCTTGATCATTGGTTTCTTTGGTTTTAGAAGTCGACTCCGACGTCCTGGTATACGACGCATCGCTCGTTACTGAAAACTGATCGCCAATATCATCGGATGACTTGCGTAACCGACCCTGAATGCCTCGCTTAATATACGTCTGTAACGACAACAAGGCCGCAATAACAACAACAACAAGTATCGCATACTCCAAGGTGCTCTGCCCTTTAAACTTTCTTATGTTCTTTAACATGTCTCCTCCTTCATATATGATGCCGCCCCTTTCCTGGCGGTCTCTGTACAAATCACTAAAACACTTAATCCTGAGCCCCCAAAGTGATATCTTCCTTTTCCAAGGTTTCAGACTGAGACTTCGTCGTAGACCCTGTCTCAGTAAACTTATCCTGCGAATTCCTTTGGGTTTCTGATTTCGAACAAAGATAATAAGGCTCATATTGTCCGGTTGAGCCTCCCAGACCACTTGTCTGGTCTTTCATATAAACGCTCGCATCACGAATACGCCCCTGTAATGCGCGCTGGGCATAGGTCTGCATAGCCACAACGGCTCCTATAACCAAGGCGATCAAAATGGCGTATTCCGCCGTATTTTGTGCTTTTTTATTTCTTAGTTTTCTAAACATTGTCTGTCTCCTCCTTAATAGAAATAATACTGTCCTCCCGTGACAATGACTCTTCTCATTAAAATTGAGCTGCCGAACTCTTCATTTTATCAGTAGCACTACCCCACGTGCTTTCCAGGGCTGGTTTAAATTTACTACCGGCAAAAACAAGAATAGCGGCCACAACTGCTGCCACGAGAACAAGATACTCTACCGTGCTTTGACCTTTTTTATTTATCCTCATCTCCGCCTCCCCCCTGATCACCTGCCTTACCAGACGGCAACTCCCATTTACCGATCATAGCCGGCATTTGTTTAGTGGCGTTCGTAAGGGTATTGGTCACCGTTGTTTGAAATACCCCGCTTTTCTGACCCACAAAAGCAAGAATAACAACGACAACCCCAGTTACAAGGATGATATACTCGAGCGTACTCTGACCTTTTTTAACTTTGGTCATTTTCTGCACCTCCATGAAATAATATAAAATTACACTTTATTCGTTGGATGCTTGTATGACGGCCTGCTGCTTGGCCTGTACCGCACGGAAGACATAGGTGTTCATGGCCGCAAGAGCTGCGGCAACGATCGCCACGATAAGGGAATATTCAATCAGATTCTGTCCTTTATGTGTGTGTTTCAAGAACCTCATCGTACGCCCCTATGTCCTAGCAGGTAATCTCGCCCAGGGCTTCTTCACCTCATCCATCGAAGCCGGCACCCTTCCTGAGCTTATATCCTGAAGGAGCTCCCTCCTACAGGTCAGCCAGGCTAAAATAAAAAAAGCCCTGGCCATTTATGCCCCGCCATTATGGCGAAGCTGAAAGCCATTCTCCCCCCCAACCAACACAGCATTGGGTACTAAAAGTATATCATATATAATTAATAAATTATTACGCAAAAACGAACTATTTTCATGCCTTTTCAAACGAAAAGTGAACCCGTTGTCCGTCGTAAGAAAAGATAGCCCTGCGGTTTAGCAAGAAAACGCTCCTCTCGATCATGTCCTGAATAGCACCTTCTTTGATCGAAGCAAAGCGGATAAAGACCCCACGATGTGTTCTTTTATAATACCCTGAAACCATAAAAAGCTCTAAAAACCTGGCATCATCAAGAACTGATTCGTGATTTAAAATCAAACCGCAAATCATGTTTTTTAGATATCCTTTCAAAGATATTAATCCTTTATATTGTGGAGTGATTATCGTGTTTTCATGGCCTATAATATGACTTTTTCCCATAAAATCACTATTTTGAACCATATCTTCATGTTTTATTTCTCCAATCAGATCATTTCCCAATAAAGCATACTGAAAAAAAATATCCTTTGTCCGCTCTTTCATGTTTGATAATAAAGCAAAATCCTTGCGTCCTCCCCTTGGGCCGATCATAATCGTGCGCAAGCCCTCACCAAAAGACACCTTCGCAATCTTCCCTTCAAAATAAGACACCCTCTGCCCACCAAAAGGATCAAAGTATTCCAAGCTATTTCCAATCGTCTCCGTATCAACCATGGCCCCCTCCCCAGATGAAAGGTGCGCCCCCATAATAAACTTCCTGGGCATACAGGGAATATCCTGAAACACAACACATTTTTCGCCTGACGCATCTAAAAGAGCCAGTTCAGCAATGGCCCCCTTCCCATCAAACAACTCAAAGAAAGCCCCTAACCGTACATCAGAAAGAGGAAAAGGCCGATTTCTCAACACAATGGGACAAACATTGCTAATGAACATATCTCCAACACGTTCCGTCGCTGATAATAAAGGGACAAGCCCGTTTTGTGCTCCGCTAAATTCCGTTGTACACGAAGTAAAAAACGGATCAAAATAAAAGACCGTCCCGTTCTTCAAGGCAACACGAACGCTTGCCACAAGGGTCCCGGTTGTTTCCATCAAAGAAACTGTTGTCAAACAGAACTTTTTCTCATCCTTCAACGTAGCAATATCTGCAACCCACTCCTCGGCACGATGCCGCTCCAAACCAAAACAATCAAACAAGAATTTTCCCCCATCCTCGAAAAGCCTGGAGGTTGGTTCTTTTAAAAACAGTTGATGCAGGGCCAAAAGTTCCAGTCCTGGGAGTTGCTCAAATTCAATAGGATCTCTAAGCTCACCCGCCAAAATCTCACCAAGAAGAGGGCGCCTCTGCATATCCCATAACATGGCCCCGGCCACAAGAAGCCCTATATTGTCATACTTAAACCCCTTCTCCTCTCCCCAAAAAGGCTCATACCCAGGCTCCTGAGAAGGATTAACCTTACTAAGCGCGATATCAATGCGCTGCCCTTCTGAAACAGATAGTCGCGCCATAGGATCTGGTAAAAGATGCGTAGTCGGCAACGCAACATCCAAAGAATCTTCTTGGCTTTCCACAACAGGTTCTGTTTCCTGTGACAATGATGACGCCAAGGGATCCAAGAAAGAGTCCCTGAGCTCCTCTGCTTCAACAGAAACCTCTTGTTCTTGTGAAGGAAAAACTGGTGTCTGTTCTTGGCCTGGGTCAGAAACAGTCTCTAAAACAGGTTGCGACTCAAAAAAGCGCTCAGGGAAAACTACTGGCTCCGCGTCTTTTATTTCATCAACAGACAATTTCTGTGTAGCAGGCATCTCAGATAAGAAGGGTGTGACGTTTTGAAGAAGTTTTTCTTTTTTATCTTGGGGGATCAAGAAATTTTTGGGCGCTTTATAAGTCGCTCGACGACCAACAGGACTACTCAACTCAAATTCTTTAATAACAGCATTAACGGAAGATTTGGAAACCTCCAGCCGAAAATCGCTCCTGATAATATCTACAAGCCTGCGGCAACTTAAAGAAGGGGCTTCTTTCTTCTTTAAAATAATAAAATCTATAATTTCTTGTTTAAGTTTATAGACAACGCCCATATAAAATTCCACGACACTTCATCGTGGCATCAAAGAAGATTTGTCCATTCTGGACGTTTTCAATATAACATGCCAGATATAAATAGCAATGGGAGAGTCGAAAAGCCTTCAGCAAAAACTACCCTATAACATAAGGATCGTATCGCCAAGCCTCGTACGAGATGCGGTAATGGATCCGATAGGAAGTTCTATGGCGCGGTCTGCTTTCCAAAAAATAGGACTCAAACAAAAAGGCCGAATATTTTCCAATAAACCAACGACGCGCCCTTCACAATCTACAAAAATGACATCGATCGCGAACTTC
>JADGCU010000019.1:0-8068 GCA_015228785.1 Candidatus Omnitrophota bacterium | reverse complement strand
ATGGAATTACAATGCGTAATAACAAGCGCCTCCCCCCATAATAAAGCAGGACGCCCCAACAAACCGCGCATACGCGACAACGGTGTTTGAGCTACGATAACCTGTTCCGCCAAAATCGTATTGTGTGTGTGATTAACAAGGCGCAAGATCATTGCCCCGCATAAATCTGATCTGAGCCGAAAAGGTCTTCTTTGATCATAACTCCACGGCGACGAATTTCATCGAAACAGGCTGGAATATATCCCGTGGGCTCAAACTGACCCAGAACACGTCCCTGAGAATCAATCCCTGACTGTTTGAATATAAAAACATCTTGTGTCTCTGGAAAATTATCAATGAGTCTTCCCGTCAATTCAGTGATCCCAATGATCTTTCTTGTTCCATCCTGAAGGCGCGTGACCTGAACAATAATATTGATCGCTGAGGCGATCATTTCATAGGTCGCCCGAATCGGAAGCTCCACGCCACTTAACAAAATAAGCGAATTAAGACGTGTTAACACATCATGGGCAGAGTTAGCGTGGACCGTTGTCAATGACCCGTCATGACCCGTGTTCATCGCCTGGAGCATGTCCAAAACCTCGGCGCCACGACACTCACCAATAATAATGCGATCCGGCCGCATACGCAGAGTGTTCACAAAAAGATCACGAATAGTAATCGCGCCCTTTCCCTCAACATTCGATGTGCGCGACTCAAGACGCGCCCAATGAGCTTTATTAAGTTTGAGCTCCGCCGCATCTTCGATAGTAATAATCCTTTGGTCATCGGGAATAAAATGAGAAATAATGTTAAGAAGAGTTGTTTTTCCCGATCCTGTCCCGCCAGAAACCAGCATATTACGACGAGCAATAACGCAGGCTTCCAGAAATTCTGCCATCGCCGGAGAAAGACTTCTATACCGGGTTATCAAATCAGCAGCTGTAAGGCGTTCCTGCGCAAACTTTCGGATCGTGAGCATCGGCCCCCGCAACGATACGGGAGGAATAATAGCGTTAATACGTGACCCTTCCGGCGTTCGCGCATCGACCATGGGAACAGACTCATCAATACGCCGGCCTAAAGGCGCGATAATACGGTCGATCGCAAGGCGTACATGCTGATCAGACATAAACTTCTTTCCCGTCGAAATAAGCTTGCCTCGTCGTTCAACATAGATCTCATCCTTACAATTAACCATGATATCCGTGACCGTGGGATCTGCTAAGAATTCCTCTAAAGGACCTAAGCCCAAGGCCTCGTTGGCAATTTCCTGTGCAACGGCCGCGCGCTCTTCGTGAGAGGAAAGCATGGCCCCAGACTCATCAGCCAAAAGGTCAATAATAATTCTCTTGGCTTCCTTAATAATAGCCGCCGCCTGATCGGGATCACGCATCGCTTCCGGTGTCATGGCGCGCAAATTCATACGCTCTACCAATCTCTCGTGAATACGTATTTTTAACTTAATGAGCTCGTTATCTTCTTTCTTGGCAACTTGCTTTATTGCCGACCCCTCCGTGATCCCAAATTTCTGCCAAAAATCTTCCTGCTTCTTTTCATCCACCGTACGAATCTTCCCAACTTCTGTCGTCTGAAGATAAAGATTCGCATCCCCAAGCGCTGTTCCTAATTCATGAAAAGCTATAGAAACCTTGGAACGTGGACTATCAATGACACAGGGAACGCCACGATTAAGAGCAACGCCAACAGACCTTCCGTCAGAAGGAATACGTGCGATAATATCAACACCTATCGCCGTTCTTACCTCCTGCCACGAAACGCCCCCATAGCTTTCAGCACGGTTGAGAATCAAACGGATCATCTTGAGCGGAAAATGCTGACTTTGCAAGATCTCAATAGCCCATTTGATCTGATACACAGAAAGAATATCCGGAGTAGCTACAAGAAGAATTAAATTCGTTAAGTCGAGAGCACTCAGAAGAATTTCTGTGAATGATCGCCCAGAATCAATAATAATATAATCATAATATGCTGCTGCTTTTTTAAGGAACAACTTCATGTTGTCAGGTGAAATCAACCCACCTTGACGCACCCCCATAACAGTCGGAATAAAATCTAAACCGCTCGAATGTGAAGATACGTGATCACGAAGTTGAAATTTCTCTTCGTTTTTACTGATATCAGGAAGAACATCTACAATGGAAAAACGTGGCGCCAAATTTAACATTCTGGCCATGTCTTGACCAGCCTGCAAATCCAGATCAATCAAAAGCGTCTTATGTCCTGCCTTGACCAGAACAGTGGCCACATTGACACAGACAAATGTCTTGCCAACGCCTCCTTTATTGCTAAAAATCGAAATCGTCCGCGCCGCCATAATAATTATCTATCTCTATTAATTACGCGTAACAATATTTTTCAAGAATTTATCTGTACTGTACACAATAGGAAGCGTAATTGAAATTTTATCCTGCCCAATATCTTCAGAAAAAGGCGCATAAGGCGCAACTAAATGGGCCGTGTTAACCGCATCCTGATCAAGCACCTCATACCCCGAAGACTCTTGAACAAACGCGTCCCTGAGCGAGCCATCCATGCGAATCACAAGTCCCAGCTTTACTGTCCCCTGCCATCCGTTATCCCGAGCCTCTGAAGGATAGGCTACAGCTTCCGAAATCCTCTTTTGAACAGTAGCTGCGTAATCTCTAAAATCACCTGAAATCTTTGTTGGAACGGTCGCAACATTCTTTGTAATAACAGGCAGTGTTCTATTGTTCCTCCCTCCCTCTGATAAAAGTCCTTCAGAAACTGAAGACCCGACAACCTGTGGCGATACCATGAGCTGAGCAAGCGGGGCCGACGACGAAGAAATAATCGTAGGCGTCAATGAAATAACGACCTCTTTATCTTCACTGGCTGGCTGAATTTTGTTATTACGAAAAAGGGCTCCCAAGACAGGAATCTTACTTAAGCCCGCAACGCGCGTCGTCGTTTCTGAAGAGCTCTTTCGAATCATCCCGGCCAACACAATGGTCTGGCGGTCATCCAAGAAAAGTCGCGTCTGCGCCGTGCGCGTTAAGAACGCAACATTCCCTCCCTGGGCATTGGCACTATCCAGGTCTCGAATCTCGACATTCATTAAAACATCAATTTTTCCGTTTCGCACAGTCGGCGTAATCGCCATTGTCACGCCGTATTCTTTATATTCGTACGTCTGGGTCGCCCCCGCATCACTCACCGTACTCTCAGTTTTAATCGGAACTTCCCCGCCAACCAAAAGCTTAGCTTCTTTTCCGTTCAACACAACTAATCGTGGTTTAGAAAGGATACGCCCCTTCCCCTCCTCAATCAACGCATTAACCTTAGCAATGATCGCGGATGTTCTCATAAAACTTGCTATCTTAAAGAAATCTTGATTTGTGGGATCCGTTTCCTTAACCTCAAGTCCCGTAGAGCGGATTTTATTGACACTCGTTGAATCCTCTGATTTAGACCAATCAATGCCTATTTCTTTTGAAAGTGTCGTGTTTAATTCGGTTACCTGGGCGTCGATCTGAACCAGGTCTTCATTAATATCCTTACGAACTAAATTGATAATATCTTTTGAAAAACGCTCCACCACTCTATTCATCATCGTCAACTGATCTTCAGGAAGGCTTCCAGATAAAACAACTTTACCCTCATTTTCATTCTCCTGAAGCCACACATTCGCGATCTTCGGAATCCCAGAACTCTCCAAAAGTGTTCTCAAGCGCATCTTGATCGTCGCGAGATCTTCCTCCATAACACGAATCATCATCGTGTGTTTGCCCTGATCATCCCACACAAAAAGAGGAGTCCTTCCAACCTTTTTACCAATAACAGAAATCATATCCGATTGAGCGTCGCTGATATCCGCAGTCTCCGGATCCGTGATCGATGCGCGCTGTAAATTCTTCACCGTCATTGTAAAAACATCACCCCTGACCACCTGAACATCCTCTGGTTTATCCCAAACATCAAATGACGCCGCCATAACCCGTGGACATAGAAACCCCGCAACAAGCACGAGTAATAATATCCTTCTTAAAAAAATCCTCGGGCTACTTTGTCTCATGGATCAATGCTCCTTTCCAGCTCTATAAATCTGGAATTGTTGCTTCGGCGTACCCGACTTATCCGAATCTCCCGAATCTCCTTT
Organism: Candidatus Omnitrophota bacterium; assembly: GCA_015228785.1. Lineage (GTDB taxonomy): Bacteria > Omnitrophota > Gorgyraeia > Zapsychrales > Fredricksoniimonadaceae > JAAYZZ01. The sequence goes on along the minus strand of JADGCU010000019.1, from coordinate 3,948 downwards.
TTCCGAACTAGCCTCAATATCTGCTCCATTGTTTTCCAAAACATAATCAGCCAAAGCTGACCACGTCGCCGTCGAAAGCATTTGCCGCCCTTTCTCATTAGGGGAACGCAATGCCAATTCTAATCTTCCATTCTGATCAGCAAAAGACAAAAGCCCTGCCTCCTGCGGATCTACCGCAACTGTTATCCTTAAAGCATCTTTCTGTTGGTCATCGTAAAGACCCGCATCGTCGAGATTTGTATTGATCGCCAAGATCTGCAATCCTTGAAAAAGCATTGTCGTCACGGTCGTCTTAATTTCTTTACCCTTTTTAGTAACGGGAGGAAGTGTTAATCGGGCGATAACATCCACAAAGTCCCCTGGATTAACAAGTCCTCCTACAGCGCCTAATGAATCAATCTTAACCGTAATAGCCCTTTTCCCAGTAGGCGTCCGAAGCGCCAAAGAATTCTTTCTCTTGGGCCCCTTGTCTTCCACCACTGGCTTCTTGGCTCTTTCCGCCGCCGCCGCCGCACGAGCAGCATCCTCTACTGCTTTTTTTATATTCTCATCCATGGCAACAATTTGCTGCTTAAGTGTATCCATTTCTGCAGTATGCTGCTGATCTTTAAGTTCCTGGGCCTTTTCATACTGGATCGCAAGCCGTGTCGTTTCTTCCTTAATGCTCATGGTCACAAAATTACCCACAGCGGCTGCGGCAAAAATACCAATGCCAAGAGCCGCCATTAAAATAATAATCTGTTTTTTATTCTCCAGATCGACCAGTGCCATGATCAGTCTCCTGTTTTTCCCAACAAATCCAGGTTTACCTTGTTAACCACCCGACTTTTAACCTCATTGAGCTTATCTACAACTACCTTTTGCTGCTTCTGAAGGGTGAGCGCCTTGATCAAGTCTTCCTTAATATCAGAAAGAGGGACCTTGTTGCCGCCTTTTGTATCTTCCACTTTCGCAAGATAATATCCTTCTGGCCCCTGAAACACCGACGAAACAGCGCCCTTGCTCAACCCTTGAACCGCAGACAACATCTGAGGAAACGGTGCTTCTTGAAGAAACCCTAAGTCTCCACCATTCGCTGCACTCTTGGCCTTAGAACGCTCCCTGGCCAATTGTGCAAAATCCCCTCCCTGTAAAACCTGAACGAGAATATCCTTAGCCTCTGTCTCGGTTGGCACAGCAATTTCACGAACCTGTATTACCATGGGCGCAATAAACTCATTAGCATGAGCTTCATAATAAGCTTTTGCCTCTGCATCGTCAGCTTTGACATCCTTTGTTATGTTATTCACATACTCTTGAACAAGAAGACTGTTCTGAAAGTCTTTTGTCGCATCCATAATCTCTTTTTTCTGATGAAGCCCCTGCGCCCGCGCATCTTCAACCAAAAGTTGCTGCCGAACGATCTCCTCCAAAACCATTTTCTTGGAAGCCGGATCCTTATCATCAAAATCAGGAACCTGTTTTTTGACCGCCATAATGCGCACATTAAATTCATCCAAAGGCAAGGTCCAATCGCCTACTCTGGCTAAAACATCCGAAGACAACGGTGCATTCTTGTCCTCAGCCGGTTTAGGCGCAACAACAGGCTGTGCCGCTACTGTTTTCTTGATCTGTTTAGGCTTCATCAGATCTATAATAAAATCACACCCTGAAAAAGTTACAACCATGAAACACAATACAAAAATAACATTTTCTTTCTTAGAAAAAACCATAATACCCTCCGTTTTGTTAATCATTCCCTTATGACATCTTATCACGCTAAAACAGCATCGCGCTCTTGCAATAATTCTTGCAGCGTGATCATCAGCTTTTCTTTAGAAAAACTATTATGTTCCATGCCGCGAACAATCGACCAGCGTTCTCCATCAGAAACGACCGGAAATCCATAAACCAATCCCTCAGGAACCGCATAGCTTCCATCAGAAACAGCAGCCACAGAAAAAAACCGGCCTGGTGGCGTAGGCGTTGTCAACCCCCGAACAGTATCAATAATCGCATTTGCAGCAGACGCAGCAGACGACATGCCTCTCATTTTAATGATCTCCGCTCCCCGCCTTTGCACTGTTTCAAGAAATGTCGTTTGTAACCAAGCCTCATCCCCAATCACCTCAAGAACCGGGCGTCCGCTAATTTTGCCATGAACATAATCTGGAAATTGTGTTGCAGAATGGTTCCCCCAAATAGCAATGTTCTCAACCGCCTCCACGCCAACACCTGCCTTCATGGCGATCTGAGCAACCGCACGATTCTGATCAAGCATAGTCATCGCAAAAATATTACGCGCCTCTAATCGCTTGGCCCCTTCTTTAACAATTAACGCATTGGTGTTACATGGATTTCCAACGACGAGAACACGACATGTTCTCTTCGCACACTGGGATAGGGCTTTGGCCTGCTCAATAAACACCTGCGCATTCACCATCAACAGATCTTTGCGCTCCATGCCGGCCTTCCTAGGAACCGCGCCGACCAAAATGGCCCAATCTGCCCCATCAAAAGCTTCCCCAGCATCAGAAGAGACCAAAACCTTTCTAAGAAGCGGAAAAGCACAGTCTTCCAGCTCCAAGACAACTCCTTTCAAAGAACCCATGGCCTGCGAAAGCTCTAAAAGGCTGAGCTCAATAGCTGTCTCAGGACCAAACATGTCCCCTGAAGCGATCCGGAATAAGAGGGCGTACCCGATCTGTCCAGCCGCACCTGTTACTGCTACTTTTATAGTCCGTTTATACACAGAGAAACTCCTTTTTATATTCTAAGACTTTTTATTCTTTATATAAGAAGAATTTGTATTTTTTATTTACGGATACAATATATCTCATAACGCGCCTCCCAGTTAAAAACCGCACTAAACAACTTTCTTATTTCTTATACCCAGGAAAAAGCCTTCGATATTTTCTTACTTTAGCGATCTCTATATCCGCATACACAATTTCTTCCTGATCTGCTGATGCCTGAACTAGAATCTTCCCCCAAGGATCAATCACCATGCTGTGCCCCCAACATCTAACGCCTTCCGCATTTTTTCCTATCTGATTCGGCGCTACTACATAGCTGAACGTTTCAATAGCCCGTGCCCGCAACAATACTTCCCAATGAGCCTGACCGGTCACATAGGCAAAGCTTGACGGTACCACAAAAAGATTAGCCCCCCTTTTCGCACAACGCTCGAAAATATCAGGAAACCTTAAATCAAAACACACAACAATCCCCACATGAAACTCTCCCACAGGAACAACGGTCAACTTATGACCCGCTTTAAACACCTTTCCTTCTCGCGTTTCTTGTCCCAAAAGTCGCATATGAAAAAGATTTTGTTTGCGATAACTGGCCGCAACTTTTCCGTCAGGAGAGATCAAAATAGATGTATTGTATGCCTTCCTCCCAGTAGTCGCTCTCTCATAAATAGTTCCCAATAAAAGATGCTTACGAAATCTCTGGGCAAGAACAGAAAAGGCCCGTACTGTCGGACCATTCACTGGCTCAGCGATCCCTCCCATATATGCTAAATTCTTAATAGGCCCTCGAAAAGAAAAAAATTCCGGAAGAAGAACAAAATCAGCTCCCTGAGAAAAGGCCTCTTCACTCAAAACGAGCGCTTTTTTAATATTACTGGCCTTGTCGGCACGACTATCAATCTGAATTATTGCAACCTTCATAAAATTCACTAGCGTAATGTTTGAGGAAAGCGCCCTTCACTTAAAAACATCAAAACAGCTTCAACCGTTTGCTGACATTTTCGCTCCAAGGATTCTTCCGTATTAAAAGCATTGTGTGGAGTAAAAATAACATTGCCAAATGTCTGTAAATGAAAAACCTCTTCCACGATAGCCTGTGGCCCCGACGGAGCGCGCAACGCATCGGCCAATATCTGCTCGTTCGGAAAAACATCGAGTGCCACACCACCCAAAATCTCTTCCCCCATAAGCCGAGCTAAATCCCCAACAGGCG
>JADGCU010000018.1:3930-32253 GCA_015228785.1 Candidatus Omnitrophota bacterium | reverse complement strand
ACATTGTACATATGAATGAAATTCGTTTTGAATGGAACAGGTTGAAGTCATTGGCCAACAAGAGAAAGCATGGTGTTTCTTTTGAGGAGGCAAAGACTGTCTTTTATGACGAGAACGCTGTTCAGTATGATGATCCTGACCATTCAGTTAATGAAGACAGGTTTATTATGGTCGGGATGAGTTTCAGGTTACGCGTACTGGTTGTTTCTCATTGTGAGAGGGATGGGGATGTAATTAGGATCATTTCAGCTAGAAAAGCGGCCCGGCATGAGGTCAAGTACTACGAGGAGGGGATGATATGAGAGCAGAATACGATTTTTCCAAGATGAAGGGACGGCGCAACCCGTATGCCTCGCGCCTAAAGAAGCCGGTCACTATGCGGTTAGGTTCTGATGTGGTCGAATACTTCAAGACAATGGCTGAGGAGATGGGCGTTCCCTACCAGCAGCTGATTAATATGTACTTACGGGACTGTGCCCAATCACGGCGGCGTCCGGACTGGGTAGCTCATTAAATAGGTTCGAACTTCGTCCCCCCAGCCACCCCATATTGGACAAGAAGACCCTTTGGCCCAAAAGCTGAAGGGTTTTCTATTTGTGGCAAGCACTTACGGCGTATATTATGAGTTCAAAAGTCATCCCAGATATAAGTCAAAGTGCGTACATTTCAAGCTTATTAGTAAACTTGTTAGTGCGAAGCATAGCTAATAAGTTAACTAACAAGTTTTCTGTTAAGGCAAGTTGTTTGTCGCAGGGCAAATACAGATTGCTCAATCCATTGAGTAATTTGTTGATGGGTTGACTGTCTATGATCTCACGCCACTTTTCCTGGGCGACGCCCTATACGATACCCTATACAATTCCTATACAATATGGTAAGCTTATTTCATGTTTAAGCCCGAATGTCGTATCACGCCGTATCTTTTAAGATTGTTCGAGGGGGTTGCATCAGCTGGGGCTCTTGTCAGGAGTTCCCGACTGCAGGCCTCTGTTAAAGCTCCTCTGGAGAAAGACGCTTTTGCTCGCAGTGTTCATTCATCTACCTGGATCGAGGGGAATTTGCTGTCCTTGGCGCAGGTTAGGGCTGTCGTTGATGGTAAGGATCTCCTGGTGGAAGAGAAGCAGAAGATGGAGGTGGCTAATTGTCTTGAAGCAATGCGCTTGGTTTTGAAGAACAAAATTAACCTGGTCACAGAAAAAGGGCTTTTAGATGTTCATGACCGGATGATCAAAGGGCTCTTGACGGCGGAGCGGATCGGGAAATATCGCCGTATTCAGAATTATATTGTGGATGCCCGTAATAAAGTTATCTTTACTCCACCGCCACCCGGGATGGTCCCGGGTCGAATGAAGTCTCTGTTGGCTTGGCTGAAGGGGGAAAGCCTGCATCCGATCATCCGCAGCGCGATCTTTCATCACGAGTTCTTAACGATTCACCCGTTTGTTGATGGCAATGGTCGTGTGGCCAGAGCGGTTGGTCAGTGGTTGCTTTGGGAGAGGGGGCTGGATCCTCTGTGCACCTTGGGACTTGATGATTTCTTTGCTCAGGATCGGCCCAGGTATTACGACTTGATCCAGCAGACGCGTGATATGGATGGCGATTTTACTCACTGGGTGGAGTATGTGGCGGAAGGGATCGCCCGTTCTCTTGAGGATGTGCAAGATCGGATCAAGGCCGGGACGCTTCGGCTACAAGGAGTTTCATTAACGCCTAAACAGGAAGAGCTTTTGGGGTTGCTGGAGAAGAAAGGTGCTATGGGTGCCGCAGAGATCGGAAAGACTATGAAGATCAATCGCGCCCGCGTCAATCAGCTCATCAGTCCGCTTGTTCGTTTTGGCATTGTCATTAGAGAAGGCGCGGCAAGGGCTGTAAGATATCGGTTGAGTGAGAAATAGGTTCAAGTGTCTTTTTTTCTACGTTACCGGAGGGGATAAGGGATTTTAGAAAGGTGCTATAGTTTAGTACTTCTGCCTTAAATGCATTGCTCGGGTTGCGGTATACGTCCTGTAACTCACCCCATATTAAAGACCTTTGTCCTGCAGCCTGCCCCGCTTTAGCGGGGCGGGCAGGACTCCGCTGCCTATGGTCGCTTCGTGACTCCATGAGTTACGAGGGTTTTTTTCTAAGGATTTTTGGCCCTGTCTTGTCGGGTGCGTCAGCCCAGGGCATGGCAAAAAGTCCCGAGACCTCCGGGCAAGCAGATGGCGAGCCGGGGCCGAGTGATTTCTTTGGCCCCTTAGTGCAGTTCGAACCTTGTTAATAATGATGGGCAAGCTGGAAGGGAAGTTTTATAATAATTTTCATTGAAGCATGAAGAATATCTAACACATTGAGAAAGACCGCTGGGAAAGGGAGGGGCGTGAGATGGTGGACTGGAAATTATTTGCTATAGGGTCAGCTTTTTTTGCCGGATTGACAGCAGTATTGGCAAAGGTGGGCGTAAAGGACATTCCTTCTAATCTGGCCACGCTGATCAGAACTATTGTTATTATCGTATTTTTGTGTTTATTGGTTGGCATTCGGCAAGAATGGAAGAATCCGTTACTACTTAACAGGAGATGCCTGATCTTTCTGGTTCTTTCCGGCATTACAACAGGACTTTCATGGCTCTGTTATTATCGCGCTCTACAGAATGGTCCCGCTTCAATAGTCGCCCCTATTGATAAATTAAGTCTGGCCGTTGCGATCCTCCTATCTGTCGCATTTCTGGGAGAACATTTGAATCTATATCAGTGGTTGGGGGCCGGCCTGATCGTTGCGGGGACATTCATAGTTATTTTAAAGTGATCTGATAAGGAAACTTTAAGTTGCTACAGGTTGTTTATTAAACAGGTTCGAATCTCATTCCTCCAGCCATTTCATTTTAAAGACTCTTGTGATCCCATGAGTTACGAGTGAATTTCTTTGACCTCTGAGGGATGTCGAACCGCTTTATTTAATTCCAAGTAAAGGCGGGGATTGTAAGGTATAATCCGCAAGATTCTTTGAGCACTAGACGAGAAGGATTCACAGGAGACGGATATGTTGTTGAGTGATTGGTTAACGGTTATTGTTGTTGGATGGTTTGTCATTATTGTTCCGGGACCCAATATGCTTATTGTCTTTCGGAATAGTTTGATTCATTCAAGGCAGGCAGGTATTTGGACGGCACTAGGGTTGGCTATCGGGAATCTTGTTCATATTACATATTGTTTAATTGGTATTGGTGTGTTGATCAGTCAATCCATCATGCTTTTTAATATGGTAAAGCTGGCCGGTGCGGGATATCTCATTTATCTTGGTATAAAGTCACTTAAGGCGCAGCCACGAACAATAGATGTTGATAGGGATGCCCCTCCTGATCTAAGTGCCTTTGCTGCGTTGCGAACAGGATTTTTAACTGATCTGCTTAACCCCAAGGCGACGCTGTTCTTTCTGGCGTTATTTACACAGCTTATCCGTCCTGAAACAACGATCTCTGCCAGGATTGGGTATGGACTTACTATTGTTGCGTTAGAATTTGTAATATTAGCAGGTTTAGCGTGCGTCATTGGGCAGGCGTCTATTAGAAGACAGTTTAATTTAGCGTCTCATTGGGTTGAAAGGGCAACCGGCGTTGTGTTGATTGGATTAGGGTTGCGTGTCGCATTTTCAAGAGGTTTTCGCTAGGCCAGAGTGGTTATTGATGTTAGTAAATAGGGGCTAACGTCATCTTTTCAGCTACCTCATATTTTGAATTAAAACAAAAAACCTCCATAACATCATGGGGGTTTTTGTTGTTATACCTCGGTATAATTGATTCGTTTTATTCTCTCTCTAAAATAATATTAAGCAAGAAGCTGTATGGCACCAGTAAAGAATTTTTGGAGTTGTCTCAAAAGAGTCACTAATGGCATAGTGTAGATTTGATCGCACATGGATTTCGCAAGGAGGCAAAACATGGTTCCCCCTAGACCGATGCCCGTCGTAGCTGCTCAGCATGCAACACCCTGGGTTATGGAACTGCCGCAGGAAGGGCGGACATATTTGCAGGCGGGGACGGCGAATCCGTTTTCTACCGGATTGATTGCATTTGCTGTTAATATCGCCCTTAACGCCGTCACCAACAGAATTGATTATGTGAAAAAGAGAAAGACCGCCAAGCAAGCTATTGCTGATACGGTCAATGAATCAGGAAAGATGGGGATTTGCACTGTGGTCGGTATTGTGGTAGGCAATGCCGTTGCCAGAACCGGTCTGTTGTTTATTGCCCCTTCGGTTCTTCCGATCACAGCCGCCATCACGGCGACATATCTTCTCAAGCGCCTCTGGGATCATCCGACAGCTAGAATAAAAACAGATGTCATGGCCGAACCGGCTGTTGTTGTGAGGAGACGGAGTATCAGTGGAAGAAAATCCGGTCACACCACCGTCAGGCAGTAATGTGGGGCGGCGCGATTGGGTTGCCCATTAAACAGGTACGAACCTCGTCCTTCCAGCGACCCCATATTGAAGAAGTAAAGCAAAAGACCTTCATAGCACTGTGTGGGACTTTGTTTTTTAGGGGGTTGATCGGCAGGCTTTTATGATATTATGAAAAAAGTTAATTTAATATATGTCACCGCAATTGACCGTAATTGCTAATAAAAGGAGAAACTTTATGGCGATGAATGTATCTGGCTATGCGGCAAAGGCCGCCAAAGTAAAATTGGCGCCCCTGAACTTTACTCGGCGTGATCCGCGTGACAATGATGTGGTGATCGATATTCTTTATTGTGGTGTGTGCCATTCGGATTTGCACCAGGTCCGCGATGATTGGTTCCCGGGTATTTACCCGATGGTACCGGGACATGAGATCATTGGGCGCGTCTCTCGTGTTGGCAAGAAGGTTAAACGATTTAAGGCGGGAGATCAGGTTGGCGTTGGTTGTATGGTTGATTCCTGCCAGCATTGCGAAGCCTGCGAACAAGGGCTGGAGCAGTATTGTGAGGAAGCTCCGACTTTTACTTATAATTCGTTAGATCGTCATGACAAGTTGCCCACGTACGGCGGGTATTCCGATAAGATCGTTATTTCGGATAAGTTTGTTGTCAAGATCCCCAAGGGATTGGATCTGAAGGGCGCAGCGCCACTTCTGTGCGCCGGGATCACGACCTGGTCGCCATTGCGTCATTGGAAAGTGGGGAAGAAGAGCAAGGTCGCGGTGATCGGCCTCGGTGGCCTCGGACATATGGCGTTGAAATTAGCAAAAGCCCTTGGTGCTGATGTAACGCTGTTCACCCGTTCGCCTGGCAAGGGAAAGGATGCTCGTCGTCTCGGGGCCAAGCAGATCGTGTTGTCTACAGACGAGAAACAGATGGCTGCAGTTAAAGGCAAATTCGACCTGATCATTGATACCGTGCCGTATGCCCATGATCTTAATCCGTATCTGCCGACCCTGTCGCTTAGCGGTACGTTGGTTTTGGTGGGGTTTTTGGGTGGGCTCGAACCGGCACTGAACACAGTCCCGTTGATTATGGGGCGTAAAGCGGTAGCGGGTTCCGTCATCGGCGGCATCGCCGAAACACAGGAAATGCTTAATTTCTGCGGTAAGCATGGGATCACGTCAGATGTCGAAGTGATCAAGATCCAGGATATTAATGAAGCATATGAGCGTATGTTGAAGAGCGATGTGAAATACCGTTTTGTGATCGATATGGCGTCGCTGAAGGCTTGATAACGGAAGGTGTTCAGCATTGATTTCCTTCAAGAAGGAGCTGTATGTCAGAATTTCCTCCTTGAAATCGTTGGTCGGGTTGCGGAATACGTCCTGTAGCCCACCTCATTTTAAAGACCCTTGTGACTCCATGAGTTGCGAGGGTTTTTATTTTGCCAAGGATTCTTGGCCCTGTCTTGTCGGGTGCGTCAGGCCCAGGGCAGGGCGAAATGTCCTGAGGCTGTCCGGCGAGCAGATAGCGAGCCGGGGTCGGGCGGATTTCTTTGGGGAGTTCAAACCTTTTAATTATTATGTGCAAGTTAGAAGGTAAGTTCTATAATGAACTTCTTTGAAGCATTATAAATATTTACCAAACTAAGAAAGATTCTTGGGAAAGGTAGGGGAGTGAGATGGTGGACTGGAAATTATTTGCTATAGGTTCAGCTTTTTTTGCCGGATTGACAGCCGTATTGGCAAAGGTGGGCGTAAAGGATATTCCGTCTAATCTGGCTACGCTGATCAGGACTATTGTTATCATCGCTTTTCTGTTCTTGCTGGTTGCTATCCGGCATGAATGGAAGAATCCTATGATGCTTAACAGGAGATGCCTGGTATTTTTAATCCTTTCCGGTATCACCACGGGGCTCTCATGGCTTTGTTATTATCGGGCGCTGCAGAGCGGTCCCGCGTCAGTAGTTGCGCCTATTGATAAGTTGAGCCTTGCTATCGCGATCCTTCTTTCTGTTGTGTTTTTGGGTGAACAGCTCAATATATATCAGTGGCTTGGCGCTGGATTGATTGTGTCTGGCACTCTTATTATGATTTTAAAATAACCTTATAGAGCGTAAGAGACTCGCTTGCAAACGGAGGTGGTTTTATGAAAGGGTTTAAAGCGAACATTGAGAAAGACACGTTAGAAAATAAGAAATTTCGTAAAGTATTATACACGGGGAAATATGCCCAATTGGTGTTGATGAGCCTTCGTCCTAAAGAAGACATTGGCATGGAAATACATGCGGAGAATGACCAGTTTTTCCGCTTTGAAGCAGGACAAGGCAAAGTTATTATTGATGGCCATGAATACGAAGTTAGTGATGGTGTCGCTGTCGTTGTGCCAGCGGGAGCGGAACATAACATTATCAATACATCAGATTCAAAGGAATTGAAACTGTATACCATTTATTCTCCGTCACATCATAAAGACGGCATAGTGCGGGAAACCAAGAAAGAAGCTGAAGCAAACGACGAAGAATTTGATGGGAAGACTACAGAATAGAGATTTTAACCTGCTATAGGTTAGTGGCTATTCATTAAAAAGGTTCCTTTCAGCCATTCCATAGTCCGTTTTAGGGCACAAGACCTCCATAATATTATGGGGGGTTTTGTTTTTTGGGGTTGGAGGCGCGTGTATTTTGGGATAATTCTTTAAGAAAGATTTACATCTTTGATTTATTCGTTAAGGATGGATTGAAGCTTCTGGAAGTCCTGTTTGCTGGCAATGACAAGGAGCACATCTCCGTCGTTTAGAGTGGTGCTTCCATTGGGGATAAAGAATTTGTCATTTCTGGAGATGAGCGCGATCAGGCACCCCGGAGGGACACCTAATTTAAAAAGAGGTTTTCCAATGGCCTGAGATTTATAGGGGACGATCAAATCTTCCAGATTGGCATTAATATTGCCGCAGTGTTCAAATTCGATGGGATAATTACGTTTGGCTCTCAACGGGACATTGACGCCAAGAAGCTTAGTGACCATAGCCAGAGTTGTTCCTTGAAGCAGGACGGATGTAAGGACAATGAAGAATACAATATTAAAGATCATTTCTGCGTTGGGTATGTGAGACAAAAGCGGGAATGTTGCGAGAATAATAGGAACAGCTCCCCGTAAGCCCACCCAGGAGACTAATGTTTTTTCCTGAATGCTCATCTTTGTGAGGCCAAGAGAAATAAAGACGCTGAACGGTCTTGCGAGAAATATCAGAAATGCTGAGACCAATAGTCCCGATCCGATTATGGGGATGATTTTCGAGGGGAAAACCAGTAGCCCCAGCATGAGAAACATAATAATTTGCATGAGCCAGGCAATGCCATCACAGAAGTTCTTGATAGTCTTTTTGTGGATCAGATTTGCGTTGCCGATGATGATCCCTGCCATATAAACAGCGAGAAAGCCGTTGCCGTTGAGAAACGTGGTGACTCCGTAAATGAAGAATACCAGTGAAATTATTAACGCAGGATAAAGTCCGCTGTGATTTAGTTTGAGGCGGTTGATGATATGAATACTGGCATGCCCTAATCCAAAGGCACATGCGGCACCTATGCCCATGTTGATAAAGAAGTTGGGGATAAGGTTCCATGGGGAGAGGGTTGGTTGCTGTAATAGGCTGATGATTCCCACCGTTAAGAAGACAGCCATCGGATCATTGCTGCCGGATTCAAATTCGAGAAGTGGCCGTAGTTTCCCCCGTAAACCTACTTTATTTGACCTCAAGACGTCGAATACGGCAGCCGCATCTGTCGATGACACGATAGCGCCCAGGAGTAATCCTTCCAGAAGCGATAGTTTCAGGACAAATGTTGCGCATAGGCTTACACATAAAGCTGTTAATACGATGCCGATAGTGGAGAGACTGAGGCCTGGCCAGAAGATATGCTTGATATCCTTCTTGTCCATCTCAAAACCGCCAGAAAAAAGAATGAAGGCCAGCGCAATGGTCCCTAATGTTTTGGTTAGCCAGGGATCGTTATAATAAATTCCGCCAATGCCTTCTGACCCGGCGAGCATGCCAATGGTCAAGAATAATAGGAGGACGGGTACGCCGAAGCGGTCAGAAACCTTGCTGGCCGCCACACTGAGTAGCAGCAATGCGGCAATGATCAATAAGATGATTTCTATGGGGAGTAGCATTGTTTTAATTCTAGCATGAATTTTTGATAGTTGAAGCCGTGTTAACTTGTGCCCCTTATTTTGTGGTAAAGACAGGATTTCTTCATGGAGGTCCTGTTTTTTTGCTTAGTAGGGAAGGGAAAAAGAAATAGTATGCCTTTGTTTTTATGATATATTTAGAACTTAAATAGAATAAATAATAATCCTTATGCCCCTGAAAATTCTACGTACGTATTGGTTCATTCTTATTATCCCCGGGATTTTTACTTTCTTCTCGTTTTTAACTAAATCAGCTTCTGGACCATTCTGGCAATATTGTGATCCTTCGTATCAATATCTTTTTAATAGTCTTAAATTGATCGCAGGTCTTTCGCCGACTCATACCGATCATCCCGGAACCCCGCTTCAAATCCTGGGAATGCTCGTTATCTGGTGTTTGAACATCGGTCGTTCTTCTGCAGATATTGTTACCAGGGTCCTGCTTAATCCAGAGTTATATTTACATGCTATTTATGCGTCTCTACCGGTTTTGTTCTTTGCGACATCCGTGATGGTCGGTGTTTATGCGTATCATAAGACACAAGACAAGATGGCCGCTCTATTGCCCTCGTTGGCTTTGTTCTGTGTTTTGAGCATGAAGTCCTTCTCGTATGAGCAGCCCTATATTCCTATTGTCGCTAATGTCTATCCTGAAACTTTGCTGATGAGTATTATAAATCTCTTTTGTCTTGGTCTTTTTGGGGCGTTCTTTGCGAAGACTACCAAGAGAGAATCTGTCTTTGTTTTACTTTTAGCATTGATCTGCGGGTTAGGGGTTGCAACAAAGTTAATATTTCTTCCTTTATTGATCGTGCCGCTGATCATTGCTTCCTGGCGAATGAAATTTGTGTTTCTCCTCGTAACAGGGGCATCTTTTTTCCTGTGGACATCTCCTATTATGTCGCAATATCCGCGGATGTGGGGCTGGATAACAGGCTTGATTACCCATTCTGGTCGTTATGGGGGCGGCACGACTGAGGTCATCAATGTTTCTGCTTTCTTTATGGCATGCGGCCTAATTCTTTTGCGGTATTGGTTCATTGTTTTGCCCGCTCTTAGTGGTTTGGTATGGGGGGTGATCCGAATTCAGAAAGACCGGACCGATCGGTGGGCGCGGTTTCTTTGGGCAACTTCTTTGGGGGTTCTTGCGCAATTTTTCTTTGTGGCCAAACACTTTGATGATCATTATCTTGTTCCTGGGATTGGGTTATTCAGTGCCCTTCTGGTCTTTCTTTACCTGAATCCGGTCGTGCATAAAATAATCGTGAAACGAATCGCCTGGGTTCTTGTTTTTGTGGCCATACTTTACGGGGGCATCAGTACGGTTTTATTTTGTAGAGAATTATCTGGATTAGAAAAAGACCTTAAGGGATTTCGTGAAGGGTTGCAATCAAAGTATCCGGGGTCAATATTGATCGGATACTACGGCCATCTTACGCCGAGTCCTGAGTATGCTCTTTCCTATGGAGATGATTCGGCATTTTCTGACCAGCTTTCGAAATTGTATCCCAAAATATTCTGTTTGGAGCAGGGATATATTTGGCATTTTAAAAGTCGGTTTCTGGCAGATGATCTTTTGGCACATTTTCCCAGTATTATCTTCATAGGAGAGGATGTTGATTTTTCTCGAACGCCTTACAGTGTGCGTCTTCTGGAGAAAAGCCAGTATTTTCGTGCCTATAGGTTAACGGGATCAACTGAGAGGGAGGCGGAGCATCTTTTTCTGGCGGCCAAGCGGGCTTTCGCGAAAGGGGATTACGGCCAGGCTTTTGTCATGGCGTTAAGAAGCCGGGAACTTCATTTGCAACCAGATAAAAGGACCCAGGATTTCATTCAAACTCTCGAGCCGTATTTTAAGCGTTGATAGACGTGAGTAGTTTGTCCTTTTAGAAAATAGAATAGAATCGGGGAAGACGCAGATGTCCGCAAATAAGATCGCTGATCATTATGATTCGATTTCGCAACGCTATGCGCGTTTTAGCGCCAGGCGACGGTATTACACAAAGCTCAGGGAGAAGCAGTATCGTTATTTCATCCCTGAGGGAAAACGGGTGCTTGAGGTCGGTTGTGGTTCTGGGGATATTTTGGCCAGTCTTAAGCCATGTCTTGGCGTTGGGGTTGATCTTAGCCCTCAAATGATCGAGATCGCGAGGGCGAGTCATCCGGAACTTTCATTTATTGTCGGCCCTCTTGCTGCGCTGCCGCCGAAGGATAAGTTTGATTACATTATATTGTCAGGGCTTTTAGGGGAGCTTGATGATATTGAAGACTTTCTCTTCTCGCTGCGTGCGTTTTGTTCTGCGGATACCCGGATTATTATTGAATATCATAATTACCTTTGGCAGTATTTTCTGAAAATTTCCGGTTACTTGGGGTTGTCTATTCCTCGGCTGGAACAGAATTGGCTAACGTACAGAGACATTCTTAATTTCTTAACGTTGACAGATTTCGAAGGGATCAAAAAGGAACGGTCTGTTCTTTGTCCAATTCAGATATGGGGGATAAGCTGGCTTATTAATAAGTTTCTTTCGAAACTTCCGCTGTTCAATGCTCTTTCATTGAATAACTATATTATTGCGCGTCCTTTGTTTGACCATGGTCGTGATTTCTCTGTGACAATCCTTGTGCCTTGCCGTAATGAAAAGGGGAATGTGGAGGCGGCGGTCACCCGAACGCCAGCTTTTGGGACAAAGCAGGAGTTCATCTTTGTTGAAGGGCATTCTTCTGATGGAACATATGAAGAGGTTGAGCGGATCATCAAGAAATACCCGCAAAAGGACATCAAGCTTTATAAGCAGCCAGGCAAAGGGAAGGGGGATGCGGTTCATTTTGGGTTTGGCCATGCCCAGGGAGACATTCTGATGATCCTTGATGCCGACCTGACCATGCCGCCTGAGGATCTTCCCAAGTTTTATCATGCGATCAGGACTAATAAGGGAGAGTTTATTAACGGATGTCGACTGGTTTATCCTATGGAGAAACAGGCCATGCGATTTCTTAATCTGGTGGCCAACAAATTTTTTGGGCTCTTTTTCTCCTGGCTGCTTGGCCAGCGCTTTAAGGATACGTTATGCGGGACAAAGGTGATCTTTCGTCATCATTACAATGAGCTTGTTGCCAATAGAAGTTATTTTGGAGATTTCGACCCTTTTGGAGATTTTGATCTGATTTTTGGTGCGATTAAGCTTAATTTGAAAGTTATTGAAGTTCCCATTCGTTATAGGGAACGGGAATATGGCACGACTCAGATCCAGCGTTTTAGACATGGACTGTTGCTGTTGAGGATGTGCTGGGTTGCCATGAAAAAGATCAAATTCCTTTGATTTAAGTCAGTTGGCCTGCCTGTTTGTAAGGAGTTCATCTTTTCTTCGACAAAGTTCACGCATTAAGAATATTAATATAAGAAGAACTCTTTAAGGCTAATTGCCTTTTTGAACCATTGTTATTTAAGGAAAATAGTCATGCCTATTGAGAAAATAATCAAACGTAATGGAGATATTGCTGATTTTGATCGCGAACGCATTGTGAGCGCTGTCGCGCGTGCAGCCCAGGCAACACAGGCTGCGATCGTGGGAGGCGTGATCATTGATCTTGAGTTTGTTCCTCAACTTGTGGATGAGGTGGTGGATGCCCTTGAGGCCGAGTTTTCTCAAAGCCAGCGTATTCCCCACGTTGAACATATCCAGGATATTGTGGAGCATAAGCTTGTTGAGGCCGGACAATTTGAGGTGGCGAAGACCTACATTCTTTATCGCGCTGATCATGCGAGAAAGCGCGCGGAACGGCGGATCGAAGAATTAGCCAAGATCGACAAAGGGCTTCTTAAGGTTACGAAGCATGAGGGAGAGAGTGAGATCTTTCGGGTTGAGAAGATTAAAAAGGTCTTTGCTGTGGCCGTACAGGGGTTTGAACCGCATTGTTCTTTCGATGAATTGTACGAGCGCCTGAAGCTCACTATTGTTGATAATATTAAATCAGCGCAGATCATGAAGAATCTGCGCAAGGTTTGTTTGGATCTTGTTTCGGTCAACAATATTCACTGGCAGAATATTGCGGGTCGTTTGTATATCATGGATCTGTATAAGCAGGCCTCTCGCAATCGTCGTATTTCGATCAACGCTATTTATTCTCCCGAAGCCTTCCGCGATCATTTTAATCATTACATTAAGATCGGGCGTTATACCAAGGATTTTTATGCGCATTACACGCCGGAAGATATTCTGGAAGCGGGAAGGACCTTGAACAAGGAGCGCGACCTGACCTATATTTATTCCACGGTCCTTGCCTTTGACCGTCGGTATCTTCTTAATCCCAATAAGGATGTTCAGGAGTTACCGCAGGAAATGTATATGGCGATCGCGCTTTTTCTGGCGATCCCTGAACATCAAGAGAAGAGGTTGGCGATCGCTAAGAAGATTTATGAGGTTGTCTCATCCCAAAAATTATCGCTTCCAACACCGACGCTTCTTAACGCCCGGACCAATTTTCATCAGCTTTCGAGTTGTTTCAAGTTGAATGTGAATGATGATCTTCGGGCGATCTATCATTCTCTTGAGAACATGGCGCAAATTTCCAAGTTTGGTGGAGGGGTTGGGGTTTATCTGGGGCATGTTCGGTCAAAGGGCGCGGCGATCCGGGAACTGAAGGGTGCGTCAGGCGGTGTGATCCCGTGGGTGAGGCTTATTAATAATACGGCCTCTGCGGTGAACCAGCTTGGCGCGCGTCTGGGGGCTATTTCACCGACGTTGGATATCTGGCATCGTGATGTACTGGACTTCTTAAACTTGCAGGTTGAATCTGGCGATATCCGTGCCAAGGCCTTTGATATCTTTCCGGCTATTTCTGTTCCAGATATTTTTATGCGACGCGTAAAGGCTAATCAGGACTGGACGCTGTTTGATCCCCACGAGATCTTGAAGCACAAGAAAATTCGTTTGGAAGATAGCTATGGTGAGGAGTTTGACAGGCTTTATGAAGCGTGCGAAAAGGATCCGTTGATAGCAACTCGTGTGACGATCCCGGCTAAGGAGTTGATGAAGCGGTTCTTAAAGACCGTTGTTGAGACAGGGATGCCGTATGTATTTTTTCGTGATACGGTCAATGAGCTTAATCCCAACAAGCACGCGGGGCGGGTTTATTCAACACAACTGTGTACCGAAATTTGTCAGAACACCTCTGATTCGATATTCTCCGGCGAGCGGATGGCAAATGGGCAGGTGTCTTTAAATTATGTTCCAGGTGATACGGTTGTGTGTAATCTGGCTTCCATCAATGTTGCCAGGGTTCATTCGGATGACGAGATCAGGGAAATATTTCCTATTGCCCTGAGGGTTCTTGACAATGTGATCACGCTTAATTTCTATCCGATCAAGGAAGCCGAACTAACAGCTAAGCGTTATCGCAGTGTTGGGCTTGGATTCATGGGGCTTGCGGAATATCTGGCATGTCGAGGGCTTTCTTATGGATCACCCGAGGCCAGGGAACATGTGGACACCTTGTTTGAGAAATATGGGCATGCGACGCTTAAGGCCTCGAGTGAACTTGCCAAGGAACGCGGGGCCTATGAACTCTTTCCAGGCAGCGAATGGTCGAAGGGAATTCTGTTCGGTCATGATGCGGATTGGTTTCGTGCGAATGCGAAAGAGTCCAAGAGCTGGCTGGATCTTATTGAGGAGATCAAAAAGACGGGATTGCGTTTTGCCTATCATTTGGCGCCCGCTCCCAACACCTCGACGGCTTCCGTCATGGGAACGACCGCGGGACTCTTGCCGATCTATAAGAAGTTTTTTGTGGAGACTAATGTGATCGCACCTGTTGTGACGGTTGCCCCGAATCTCTCGACCAAGAACTTCTGGCATTACAAAGAGTATATTCATATGGATATGAACGAGGTGATCGAGATGATCGCGACTGTTTATAAGTGGATTGACCAGTCCGTGTCCTTTGAATGGCTTATTAATCCATCGAAGACTTCTCCTGCAGAACTTTACGGATATTATATGAAGGCGTGGGAGATGAAGATCAAGACAGTGTATTATCTGCGCAGCATGAGCGGGGATGTGAAGGAAGGCTGCTCGAGTTGCAGCGGCTAGTTTTAGGATCAACAATCAAAGGATATTTCGGCATGGATAAGAACAGAATTTTTAATCCTGGTGGCGATGACGCGGTGGAAACGAGAAGTATCATCAAGGGGAACACGACGGGTCTTTTTAATCTTAATGCGGTTCGCTATCCCTGGGCCAAATCAATGTATCAGCTGATGATCGGGAATTTCTGGGTTCCCGAGAAGGTCGGGGGCTTAAGTGAGGATGCCATCATGTATCGTGGCCTTGCCCCTGCCGAGCAACGGGCCTACCGGGGGATGTTGTCATTTTTGATCTTTCTTGATAGCATTCAGACGGTGAATCTTCCGAATTTCTCAAACTATATTACATCTCCCGAAGTGAATTTGTTGCTTTCGATTCAGTCTTTTCAGGAGGCCATCCATTCTCAAAGTTATGCCACGATCCTGGAGACGGTCGTTGACGCACGCGAGCGGGAAGGGATTTATTATTTTTGGCGCGATGATGAGATTTTGAAGAAAAGAAATGAGAGCGTGGGAGATATTTATCAAGCCTTTCAGGATAATCCTAACGAGAAGAATTTCTTTCGGGCGCTGATCGGGAATTTTCTTTTGGAGAGCGTGTACTTTTATAACGGGTTCGCCTTCTTTGACAATCTGGTGTATGCCTCGAAGATGATCGCAACAGGCCGCATGATCAGTTATATTCGTCGCGATGAGCTGACGCATGTGGTTCTTTTTGTGAATATTATCAAGGAGATACGCCGGGAATTCCCGCATGTATATGACGAGAAGGTTTTTTTGGAGATGTTTAAGATGGCGATCGAGCAGGAGATCGTTTGGGCTGATCATATTATTGGCGATGATATCCCGGGGATCACCAAGCAGACGACACGGCTTTATACGCAGTGGCTGGCCAATTCTCGTCTTGAAATGTTGGGGATTGCACCTATGTTTCCTGAGGCGACGATGAATCCTTACAAGCATCTTGAGGCCATGGCAGATAATAACAGTGAAAAGACTAACTTCTTTGAATCGACGGTGACTAATTATACTCAATCCAGTTCTATGAACGGTTCGTGGGACTTTTGATCTCGCGAGGAGGACTGGACCTGCCGTTTATTTGCGCTTACCTCGTTGTGTGATATCATAAGTGCGTTCTGATGGGTTTATTTGAGTGCGACTTCTTCCCTGGTAAAATGTCCTTTTATCGAGGGGGCATTTCTTATAAATAGATTAAAGAAGTTCAACGAGGAGGGATTCTTGCCACATAAGATTGCGGGCAACTCTGGAGCTGATAATGTGGGTGAGGTGTCGCGTAAGCGGATCATTATTGCCAGCATGGTCGGCACGACCATTGAGTTTTACGATTTTTATATCTACGCCACAGCCGCTGTTTCGGTCTTCCCTCTTCTTTTCTTCCCCAAGAGTGATGCGGGGGCTGCTCTTCTGGCGTCTATGGCAACTTTTGGAGTTGCCTTTGTGGCGCGTCCGTTTGGCTCCATTCTTTTCGGGCACTTTGGGGATCGGATCGGGCGCAAGGCGACCTTGGTCGGATCGCTTTTTACCATGGGGATCGCGACCTTCTTGATCGGTCTTTTGCCAACGGTCATGCAGATCGGCCTTTGGGCGCCTATGCTTCTGACGATCCTGCGTTTTTGTCAGGGGCTTGGCCTTGGCGGGGAGTGGTCAGGGGCCGCTCTTTTGGCGACGGAGACGGCCAAGGAAGGGAAAAGGGCTTGGGCTGCGATGTGGCCCCAGTTGGGTGCGCCATTCGGGTTTATCCTGGCTAACGGATTCTTCCTGCTTCTTACCGTTCTATTTAATTACAATTCTTCTCAGGCTCTGTTGGAAAGTGATTTTCTCACCTGGGGTTGGCGGATTCCCTTCTTGGCATCTTTTATCATGGTGGCGATCGGTCTGTACGTACGCTTTAGACTTGATGAGACACCGGTCTTTGCCCGGGCCATGGCTCGCGGGGAGAAACTTAAGGCGCCCCTGGCTGTTGTCTTCAGGCGTCATTTAAAAGCGCTCATTCTCGGCACTTTTATAATGCTGGCCACCTATGGTGTTTTTTATTTGATGACGACG
The DNA here is from genome assembly GCA_015228785.1 of Candidatus Omnitrophota bacterium. Lineage (GTDB taxonomy): Bacteria > Omnitrophota > Gorgyraeia > Zapsychrales > Fredricksoniimonadaceae > JAAYZZ01. Next base: position 15,523 of record JADGCU010000018.1, on the reverse strand, counting down.
TGGATCCTTTCTTATGCTATTGGCAAGATAGAACTGGGGTTCCTGGGTATTGGTTACCGCAGTTTTCTCGTTTTGCAGCTTATCTCTGTCCTTCTTTTCGCGGGAATGATTCCGGTTTCAGGCTGGCTCGCGGACAGGTATGGTCGCCGTGGTGTCTTGTTGGTCGTGACCGCTGCCATCATTCTCTTCGGGTTTTCATTTAACCTTTTTCTTGATCCCAAGGTTATGGGGACAGGAGAGGGGGCGAACATGGGGCTTATGTTGTTGTTTTTGTCGACTGGGATGGCGCTTATGGGACTTTCGTTTGGCCCGATGTCAGCCGTTCTTCCAGAGCTCTTTCCGACCAATGTGCGTTACACGGGATCTGGTATTTCCTACAATGCTTCATCCATTTTGGGGGCTGCGCTGACTCCTTTTGTTGCTGTCTGGCTTGCCAGACATTACGGGGTGGGTTCTGTGGGAGTTTATCTTTCGGTGCTTGGGGCGCTGACGTTCATTGCTATTTGGCTTTCCAGAGAGACGAAGCATACCAGTCTTGATACGTTCGGGGATGAGAGCGCAACGCTTGGCATTGAAACGACCTCGCCTTAGGGGCAGAGGGCTTGATTCTTAGGCAGGCTTTTCTCTCTTGATGGAGATTTTAATTGTTATAAAATTTATGTGAAAGGTTGAGGCGTAGAGTATAATTTATTTTATTGATAGAAGAGGGTTAAGTGGGTCGTGAACTAAAATAAATTCCGATCGTTTGGCCGAGGAGTGTTGTTTTCAATATCTTCCAGAATTTTTGGGAGAACGGGAGGGAATATGATGGATTATGGCAGTGCTAAAGAAAAGCTGCGAAGGTTTTTGGACGACCCGGACATTTCGGAAATCATGATCAATGGGCCTCGCAAGGTCTTTGTTGAAAAAGGTGGTAAAAAGTCTCTTACGGATGTTACCTTTGCCAGTGATGAAGAGATCCTGGGGATGATAGCGGATCTTTATACCGTCAGGGGAAAGAGAATAGATAAAGATGTCCCTTATGCGGACGTTTGTTTGGAGGATGGAACGCGTATCAATACGATCATTTCGCCCATTTCCCGCTTTGGTGTATCCGTGACTATTCGTAAATTTGCCAAGGGCATCGATGCCCCTGAAGATCTTATACGGTTAGGCACGTTAAATAAGAAAGCTTTGGATTTTATTATCGCTTGTATAAAAGGCAAGGTGAATATTCTTTTTTCAGGCGGGACGGGGGTGGGGAAGACCACGGCTTTACAGGTCTTGTCTCAGCATTTTGCTCCTCAGGAACGTGTGATCGTTGTTGAGGATGCCGCGGAGTTGCAGTTGGAACAGACCAATGTGATTTCGCTGGAGACCAGAACTCCGGACCGGGATGGGAAGGGCGGGGTGTCTTTGCGAGATTTGATCCGCAATGCCTTGCGTATGACGCCTGATCGCCTGGTGGTTGGTGAGGTGAGAGGGGTCGAGTCGATCGATTTGATCCAGGCCATGGCCACAGGGCATACAGGCACGATTGGGATCGTACATGGAAACTCCCCTCGTGAGGTTATTTCTCGTCTGGAAACAATGGTCATGATGGCCGGGTTTAATCTTCCTTTGGCGGAAGTCAGGAAAATTATTGGCTCAACAGTTCAGATTGTTGTTCACATGGAGCGCATGCGTGATGGCACTCGTAAGGTGACCTATGTGACGGAAATTCGTGGTGTGGAACACGAGCAGATCGCGTTCAATGATTTATTCGTCTATCGTTTTGATAAGAAGGATGAGTATGGGAAGGATGTTTATGACTTGATGCCGGCCATCAGGAATTTCCCTGTGTTCTTCAAAAGATTGGAAAAGGCCGGGCTGATCACCAACGCTGTTTTCTCGAGAGAATAAAAGGGAAAGAAATTCTTTTGGCTTTGGCGAGGTTTGTTTTAACTGGTTGGGAGATCACGAAGCCGTTCCTTCATTCTTGTTTTGCCTTAAGGAAGTATTTTTGTGTCGCCTGCGGAAAGAGATGCTGAGAGTGCATGAATCAGCTCTATCCCCCTGAATCACAGCGGTTGGATTTTATTGGTCATCTGGAGGAGATACGTCGCCGGATTCTGTTCATATTGGCGTTCTTTGTGATTGTGTGTGGGCTTCTGTTCTCGCAAGGTTATGCGATGATCGCATTTTTGGAAGAGCCTGCCCGCGAATTCAGCAAGATCTTCATTTTCATTGATCCCACGGAGGCTTTTGCGGTTTATGTTAAGGTGGTTTTGCTGGCTGCGTTCATGGCGTCTTTCCCCGTTATGGTTTCTCAACTCTGGGCATTCTTATCGCCAGTCCTGTCTTTGTCATCACGTAAGGCGATTCTGGCGTGGATTTTCTTCTCGTTGGTATGTTTTTATGGCGGGATCACCTTTGCCTATACGATTTTGCTGCCTGCGGCCATTCATTTTCTGATAGGATTTGGAGAAGGCATCGCAAGTCCGGCCATAACGATCTCGCGATATATATCATTTGTCAGTATGATGCTTTTGGCAGGGGGATGTATTTTCCAAATCCCTGTGATCATGGGTATTTTGACAGAGGCCGGGGTCGTGGATGTTCGAAAGTTCTCGGGGAGTCGCAAGCATGCGATCTTGATCCTTGTAATCGTTGCTGCTATGATATCGCCAACGACGGATATTGTTAATCTGCTGCTTTTTGCGGGGCCTATGATCGCACTTTACGAAGCGGGGATTCTGTTGTCATGGATGGTGGGGCAAAGAAAGAAAGGGGAGGGATAGATGGTATCTTCTAATAAAGAGCTGGATTTTAGAAAGGTGATGGCCTTCAGTCAGGTTGATAGGATTGTGGTAACCATGGTTCTTACGTGCTCGATGCCGTTTATGTTCCATGCGATTCCGCTGTTCTCTGGTCCTGAATGGGGGATGCGGTGGCTGCCGATGTTCTATGCGCCCTTGATCGCGAGTCTATTGTTTCGTCCGCATGTATCCTTGATTGTTGGGGTAGGCGCGCCCTTAATTAATCATGCGCTCTTGGGGATGCCGGATAGTCGTGTGCTTCCGGGGCTGATCTTTGAGCTTGTTGTTTTGAACGCGATCTTGGTTCTGATCAGCAAGCAGCGACAGATGCGCGGAATGTATGTTGTGCCTGTTTTTATCGGGGTTCGCATCTTGTCGTTGTTGATATTTTCTAAGACAGGGGAAGGGGTTAGCATTCAACTGGCGCATTCACTGCTTGTCGCATGGCCGGGAGTTATCATGCTGGCTTTGTTGGCTGAGATCATGGGGCGGGTCGTGGGGAGGGATAATTCGTGATCCAGCTTGATTTCGCGAAGATCCTAAAGAAATTGAACGGGGTTAATTTTCCTGAAGTTGATCTTGTCGTTGGTATCGAAACGGGCGGGATGGTTCCCGCGTCTCTGATTGCTTATAAACTAGGCAAGGATTTGAGATTGATAAGCATTAATTATCGCGATGAAAAGAATCACCCGCGTTATGATCACCCGCGAGTTCTGAAACCATGGCGATTGCCATCTGGCGTGAAGAAGATCCTTCTGGTTGATGATGTGTCTGTAACAGGGGAGACCCTTAAGGCCGCCCAGAAAATGCTCAAGCCCTGCAAGGTCGTGACGTTCGTTCTTCTGGGCAAGGCGGATTTCGTGCTTTTTCCCAAGATCAGGGAATGTGTGGATTGGCCGTGGAAACTTTTGAGGAGGAGCATATGAGGCGATTTCTTTATTTTCTGGAATGTGCTTTGCGCCGGAAGGTCGGACGCGGGGCCTTTTTGAAGATTTGCTTAGGTTGGGTCTTGGCGTTATTGGTCGAGAATAGGACCCTGAAGATGGCTTTTGCCGAGGTGACAGAGTCGGGGCCCCGTCAGAAAAAGACGATTGTGACCGAGCATGATCTGGTGGTGGCCAGCGGTTCGGATCCTTACAAGAACACAGTCGCTGTTATTGAAGGACTGGGCGGGATGGGCCGGTTTGTAAAAAAAGGGGCCGTGGTTGTGGTGAAGCCCAATATCGGCTGGGATCGCACTCCGGAACAGGCGGCGAATACCAATCCTGCTGTTGTGGCCGCGCTGGTCGAGTTATGTTATCAGGCGGGTGCCAGTCGGGTGAACGTTTTTGATGTGACGTGTAATGATGCGCGTCGTTGCTATGAGAACAGCGGGATCCAGCAGGCGGCCAAAGATAAGGGGGCTCAGGTTTATTTCGCGGATACCTGGAATGTGGTGAAGGCTAAATTTGCGTATGAGACCCCTATGCAGGGCTGGACGCTGTTGCGTGATGCTGTTGTGTGTGACACGTTTATTAATGTTCCGGTCTTGAAGCATCATGGGTTGACGGGGCTTACTTTGTCGATGAAAAATCTGATGGGTATCTGTACTGGCGTGAGGGGGCTCATCCATGTGGATATTGGTCCTAAGCTGGTTGATTTGACGGACTTTATAAATCCTGAGCTGACCGTTATTGATGCGACCCGGATGTTGACCCGTCATGGGCCGAGTGGCGGGAATCTGGAGGATGTTGTTTCTTTGAATAAGGTGTTTGCCTCCATTGATCCTGTTCTGGCGGATACGTTTGCCTGTCAGATGGTTGAGAAAGATCCTATGTCGATCAGTTATTTACAGGAAGCAGCGCGGCGGAATTTTGGCCTTGGAGATATGACAAAGGCCAGGATCAAGACGATCGATCTGTAAAGGGGTTTATTCCTTCCCGAGAAGATGGCGTGTGGATGATGGCCTTTGGGCGCAAGGAGGTTGCCCATGGGTGGTTTACGGGATCGTTGTAACGAAAGGAAAGGTGCCATGGGCTTTGGCTCATGGGGCTCCATGAAAAAGCTTGTTTTGGTTCGTCATCTATCGCAGGTTTTCTTTCTTGCCTTGTTTGTTTATATCCTCTGGGCTACGACTTATCCACTTAAGAGTGCTATTTCCTCACAGGCCTTGTTTATCATTGACCCCTTGGTTATGGTTTTCACCTCCCTTAGTCAGCGGGTATTTTTGCCTGGCTTGGTCTTTTCTGTAATCATGATTTTTTTAACGTTGATCTTGGGACGGTTTTTCTGCGGTTGGATCTGCCCTATGGGAACCATGGTTGATCTGGCAGGGAAGTTCAGGCCAGATCAGAAAAAGGATCTGGCAGATCATCATAAGGCGATGATCCGTTGGCCGAAATTTATGATCCTGGCCCTCATCTTTTTTCTGGCGCTCGGGGGTATTCAGGTAGCCTGGGTCTTGGACCCCATTGTCATCATCGCCCGTGTTATTTCGCTGAATGTCATTCCTGCTGTTACGCTGGCTGTGGATGGGTTTTTTCAATTTATGATCCAGAAATTTGGTCTTTACGGTGGGTTTTATGATTTTTACCGGTCCCTTAAAGAAAGTCTTTTGGGGATCAATGTTCACTTTTTTTCTAATTCCCTGGATACATTGATGTTTTTTGCGGTGATTTGTGTGTGTTCTTTGTTAATCCTGCGGTTGTGGTGCCGCATGCTTTGTCCTTTAGGGGCGTGCTATGCGCTGAGTGCGATCCCTTCGCTTTTGGAACGGCGTGTCAGTGGGTGTACGTCTTGTGGAAAGTGTGTGCGTCAGTGCCGCATGGGGGCGATCGCTAAAGGGGATTCTTACCGGAAGGAAGAATGTATTTTATGTATGGATTGTGTGTACAGCTGCCCTGAGAAATCAACAAGGTTTTCCTGGAGATTGGGAGGGCGAAGAGCGCATGGGGAACCGGGAAAAGGGATCACCCGGGGGCAGTTTCTTCTTGTATGCGGCTCAGTTGGTGCCATGTTGGGGCTTAAGAATAGCTCCAGTTTCGCGGCTGAGGGGGATCAGGCTTCAGGACATCCGGTCATTCGTCCTCCTGGCGCTTTACCTGAAAAGAGATTTGTTAATACCTGTGTGCGTTGCGGGAATTGTATGAAGGTTTGTATTACCAATGTTCTTCAGCCAGACATGTTTGAATCAGGGGTTGAGGGACTTTGGACGCCTCGCATGATCCCGGAGATCGGGTATTGTGAGTACAATTGTAAACTGTGCGGAGAAGTTTGCCCAACAGGGGCGATCACCAAATTGGCGCTGGAAGAGAAAAAGAAGTGGAAGGTGGGGTTGGCTGAGATTGATAAATCCTTGTGTCTTTCCTGGAAAGGCCAGAAGGATTGTATTGTTTGTGAAGAACATTGTCCTATATCTGACAAGGCGATCAGGATGAAGGAAGAGGTCTTTGAGGGGGTCAAGATGTTAAGGCCTTATGTGGATAAAGAGCTTTGTAATGGGTGTGGCATTTGTCAAAATAAATGTCCGGTTATCCCTGTCAGGGCGGTTCGGGTGAATTCCGCGATCGTTCAGGAAAGAATGTGAAGGAGTGTATTGATCGAAAAGATGCTCTGAAAGATAGCGTAACAAGGTTTTTAATATTCTTGCCAATGGGTTTCATCTCGCTTGATCCTATCGAAGCTTAGAATCAATTTTTCATTCTCTCGTTTGAATAATTTTATAATTTTTTATTTGTAGTAACGTGTTAATTGTCCAATCTGGACATTCGAAAGTATATAAATTAATGGAATATAGTGACTTGTGGAATAAGTAGTAAAAGTTCGTGATTTCAGATTGGACAAGAACATTTCTTTTGGCGTATTTGATCCCTATATTTTTTAATAGAATGATAAATATTTTATAATATAACTAAATATATTAAGTAGAAGAAAATATTGATTTAATAGATAGTGTTACATCATTACATAAGACTATGTTAGGCAAAGGCTTATGGATAATTAGAATTTCATGTGTATTTAAATAATTATTACATATTTATATTTTAAATAAATTTTTCATTTTTTATTTTTTCTCGAAGCGCTTAAGTCGTTCTTGCTAGGTAACTTATGGAAAACCGAGAAAGTGTTTTCTTGTATTCTATGGCGTGTCTTGATATATAATTGGTTCATGGTATATACTTCATTAGGTGGTTTTGTCAGCATTCTTGATGATAAGTTTTGAGGGGCTGGATCATGATTAAGAATCTACTTAAATGGCGATTATTTAAAGGCATCGCAATTACGGTGCTTATTGCCTTTGTAGGTATGATCCCCGCTCAGTCAGGATATGCCCAGACCTTTATGCCTGCCCCAGGCCAGATGGTTCGTGGGACATCTGCTTTTACGCCGACCCTCATGAAGGGGCTGCGCGTTGATATTTCTAATCCTTTCAATTTATATTTCCTGATGAGCGATGGCGAAAAGGCCCTTGCGGGTGACGCCAGGCAGCAAGAGTACGAGAAGTTGATCAAGTATTTCATGGCTTCTCTCGTGATCCCTAACCGTGACATGTGGGTCAACCTGTCGCCCAAAGAATCCACGCGCATCATTCCCGACAACTTCTCCATGACTGATATGGGGCGGGATCTTCTGTCTCAGGATTATCTTCTTAAGCAGTTTACGGCTTCTCTTATGTATCCTGAGGATGATCTGGGCAAGCAATTCTGGAATCAGATCTATCAAAAGGCTTATCAGGAATACGGCACGACCGATATTCCGGTTGATACGTTTAATAAAGTCTGGATCAAGGTAGATCGGGCTGATATTTACCAGAAGGATGACACGGCCTTTGTTGTGAAGAGTCATTTGAAGGTCATGCTGGAACAGGACCTTTTGGCAGCACAAGGCAGTGATGCCTCGCTTCAGGGTGGTATATCTGAAGAAGGCGATTCCGGTCCCCGCAAGATGGCGTCTGATATTGTCCGCAATGTGATCATTCCGGTCATTGAAAAAGAGGTCAATGAAGGCGGGAATTTCGCAACAGTGCGTCAGGCCTATCATGCCATGATCCTGGCTACCTGGTTTAAAAAGACGCTCAAGGATACTCTTTTGGGCCAGGTGTATGCGGATCAGAGCAAGGTCGATGGGATTGCCCTCAATGATCCGCAGGCTAAGGACCGGATCTATCAACAGTATTTGGCGGCCTACAAGACAGGCGTCTTTAACTATATTAAGGAAGAGTACGATTCCCTATCTCAGGAGACATTGCCGCGTAAGTATTTCGCGGGTGGGCTCCAGGCGCTTTCACCGGATGGGCAAGAGTTGGCCATGGCGCATCCTCTCCTTGCGAGCAGGGTGATAACGGAAGATCGGTCTCATCAGGATGTTTTATTTGTTAATTTGGTAGATTCTGCGTCCGGAAGAGTATTTGAGAACAGGGCAGCTCTGGAGCAGGATCAGTCTCAAAAGGCGATGGCTACTATTAAGGAAGAAAAGGGCAAGAACGTAGCCCAGCAGGCACAGGCCAAGTTAGACGTTGAAAAGAGGCGTCAACGTCTTGGGAGAGAAATTGATAGGGTTAATGCGCAAAGAGTCAAGGCTTTGGCGGCTGTAGCTAATGCCAGTGCCAGAGTTAATAGAGTAGCGGTACACAAAAAAGAAAGAGCTGTGGCGCGCCAGACTTTGCGGGCGTGGCTTGCCAATAAGTTCCAAAAGGTATTGCTTGTTACCGCGATAGCGCAAAGTCTTTTTGCGACTCCTATCAAAGCCGCTGAGGCCCCAAACATGCCGCTTGCGCAGCCACCGGCTGTTATGGGAAATGCGGCGGCTGGGCAGAACTTTATTCCCAATACCAATGCTATTGCGGCGCGGCAACTGAAGCTTCAAGAGAATAAAGCCGCGCTAGAGGAGATCGTAAGAGATCTTGAAACTGCTGTGAAACAGCGAGCTGCAACAGAATTAGGGTTCCGGGCTCTTTTGTTGGAAATTGAAAAAAACGCAAGGTTAAAAGAAAACAATATTCAAATGCCAGAGATTCCGCTGGAAGAGCAGATCGCCTATCTTAGGAAAAGTCTTGAGTTTAATAAGAAGTTATTAGCGCAACGTGTAACAGAGGTCACCCCGCCGATTACTGGTGGTCTTGTTCCTGGTCAGAGCGGACCCATGGGATCTTATGCCATGCCTTTGGCTGGTGCGCCCGCGTCCCTTATTGTTAAAGTGCATTATCCAGGCGAAGGTCTTGTTGATATGGGGGTGCTTGCAAATGGTATCGCGACCGGGGGTGGCGGTGCTTTGGGCGTATGGGCGGGGCCTCCTGTATTGCTGGATCTACTTTTACAAAAGGGAAATAAGTATACTTCCTTACCAACACAAGGGCAATCTTTCAGTATTCGTCCCAGGACGTCCGGACAGGCTTTGGTTAATTCGGTGATTTTAAATAGGGTTGAAAGAAGATCTCATGATATGAATGGTGAGCCGGTCATTACGCACCCTCTGCGGGTTAGTTTGCTCCAGAATATCGGGACATTTATAGGGAGAGCCGGAAGGCTATTCAAAGATGACTCAGATCTCAGAGGCATTTCGGGAGGCGCTGACGGAAGTTATACATGGGATACAAAAGGGGCTCTTGTGGCCGGTCCTTTCGAGAAGGTTTTTAAGGTGGCAGCGGCACAAAATAGAGATTCGAACGTGATCCGGTTTTTTGATTACCACAGGTATAACGGGGTTGTTCCAGAATCTAAATTTGCTCAGGCTGACCGGAAGAATGGGGGTAGAATTCTAAAAGAGGCGCTCGACAAAGGCATTTTAGAAAGAGTGACGCGGGGGGTCCGGTTAAAACGAAATCAGGATGGAAGCACCAATCCTTTGCCGACGTCAATGCAGGGTGGGGATTTTCAGACGATCAGGGATATTTTACGTCCCGAGCAGCAGTATGTTATTACCGATCCTGAGAAAAGATTATTTAGGTACGTGAAGGAGGGTGAATCTGTTGAGGATCCTTATTATGATGCCTCCGTGACAGGTTTTGAGATGAAGTATTTGGGAATAGATCCCAAAACTGGAGGTCAGCTTTTTGAGGTAAAAGAATTTTGTCATAGTGACACATTGATGAATAATGCCACAGCGCGAGAGATATCCGGATTACGCACAGCCAACAAGGATTGGACAATCTTAGAAGCGCTGCCAAGCAATACAGCGCTTGTGACTGAGTTGGCTTTTAAGGAGAGTCAGTTGACAGGTGGCGGGGTTCTTGCTTTGGAGCGGAGTCGACTGTCCTTGTTAGCTAAGGGGCTTGTTACAGACTGGGGTGATCTTCTCGGATTAGAATCTGATGACAGGGGCGTTCTTCAGCGGCCTTCTTCTGGTGAGGCCCAGAGGCCTATCCAGCTAACCCCTGCTAAGCGCGCTCATGAATTTACAACAGGAGAAAAGCTGTGGACCATGCTGACAAGCGAATTCACAGAGCCCCTGGAATGGTTGAGGGATACCAGTGGTAAAAAAGAACTTGAAAGATATCAAAGCGGTAAGGATGGCAAGTATAAATACAATAATCGTCCCATAGTGAATCGTCTTCCTTATGGGTTTGGAAACCCGGCAGACAGGATGGCTGATAGAGTTGATCTTGGAAGAAGGGTTCTCGATCTGGAAAAGCAGATCCAAGATGCTGATAATGTAGGGGCGATCTATCATCTGTATAACAAGCAGCCTGATGTTATTCCCGATGTCGGTGGCCTCAAGGCAACGCTCGAGAAGCATTCCCTGAAGAACACTTTTTGGATGTTTGAAAATTCAAGGCGTGTCCCAACGGATCCCAAGTATGAGGCGCTTCCGGCCAATGCCAAGGTTGATGGGGATGCCCTTCGGGTTACTTTTGGGAGCGGAAGGTCTCTTCTTTTACCCCTTGGCACGTTGGTCCAGATTGAAGATGGGAAGATCACGGGAATTTTCCGGCCCAACATTGCCACGATGAAGAAATGGACCGATGCGGCCACGACGCAGGAAGAAAAAGACAGGCTTGAGACATGGGGGAGGGCTGTTGCGGGGTTCGGGTATGCGGTCGATCCCACACAGGAAAATCCTGTTCTTGTTCCTGTTCTTCAGCAGAGCGATATTGACAATTATAAGACGCTTCAGTTTGAGATAGCTAAAGTAACTGACGCCCAGAAAGATCCCGCATCAGGGGATTATATTCTGCCTGGTATCAGTAAGCCTGTATCAGGCAAGGCCATGGTCAAGATTCAGGACGGCAAGGTTGTTGAGATTTTTGTGCCTGGCGCTGCAGCGATCAAGGCCCATAACGACCGGCTTGAAGCTGAGCAGAAAGCACTTGAAGCCGGCGCCCGTGAGGTTGGTGTGGAGGTTTTCGGTGAGCCGGGAAGATTTATTCCCACGATTTTTACGCGCGGTCCGGTATCTGCGGAACAGGCGCCATTTAAAATGGGCGGTGAGGACAGGCTGGTCGATGCCGTGGCGAGTAATCATGTACAGGTTGTCAGCGGGGTCGATGAAGCCGGTCATGTTTACTGGGAGCCTCAGATAACCCTTGCCCAGCAGCCAGTTAAGGCGGGATTCTCTCCTGCCGAGACAGCGCCGACGATGACAGAGTTTTTGGCGAAGAATGTCATGGCGAGTTTCCTTCGTGACGGGGTGATCGCAAAATCAGAATTTGCTTTTAATGATAGAGACGGGAAGGGAAGATTCCCTGAGGGGCAGGAGATCCGGGGTGCGTTGAAGGCGAAGGGTATTTTAAAGGAAGTTTCCGGTGGCTTGCAGCTGGAATCAAGGGAGAACCTAGAGAAGATAGTCCGGGATTCTAAGATGAGTTTCCAGGATATCCTTCTTGGTACGGTCAGGGATGT
>JADGCU010000018.1:0-3920 GCA_015228785.1 Candidatus Omnitrophota bacterium | reverse complement strand
AGTGAACAGGATGCTGTTAGGAAGATTTGGGGTGTTTTACATCAGGGGCAGTTCATTCATCTTAAGGATCTTGAGAATCCGGATACTATTGCGCGCTTGAGAGCAGAGGCCACGGAGATCATTGATCTGGAAGCCGAGCTGGGAGGCACCGTTGCACGCAGGGTTCCGACTTTTCATGCTGATGGTAAGGCGGGATATGAGAAGGTTTCGAGCGATGGCATGGAGGGATATTTAAAGAACAATGGCCTTGTGATCAATGAGGATGGAAGCTTTGGGTTCAGGCCGGTTACTGATCTGGCGAAGCCCGGGGCGTTTGACCCGAAGATCGGGCAGGTTCTTAAGATCGGGAAGGACGGCAGAACGGCTGGCTACATGGTTCCGATCTGGAACAATAATAAGAGCGATATGCATTATGCGGACAAGTCTGTCGTGGATCTGGATGGCTTTCTGCGTGATAACGGTGTTGTTATTTCCAAAGATGGCGAACATGCCGGATTTACGTCTGTGCAAGATCCCGCGAATATTGATGTTCCCAGGGCTGATGTTAAGGAGTTTCTCATCATTGGTCTTGACGGAAGCACGACGGGCCGCATGTTGCCGATGTTAAATGGCGGATGGGTGCGGGTGAATACGCCAGAAAAGGCCATGGCCGCGCTCGGGCAAGGCATCCTCGGTTGGTTGAAAGCAACGCTGGCTCTTGGGATACTGGCGACGGGGCTTGAACTCCCGCTAGGCGCTGCGGAGATGCCTCAAGTCGCGCCTCCACCTGCTCCGATCGTTGCGCCCGCGGTTCCCGGAATAGCAGATTTTGTGAAGGAAAATTTTCTTGTGCTCACCGGGGATCCCAACAGCTTTGGATTCGTTTCAGCTAAGGAGTTGGCAAGTCCGGACCTTCGGTTTATGGCCAGGCAGATCCTTGTGATGAACCCTACCGGAGAACCGATCGAAAGCATGGTCCCGGTCTTCGGGGAAAAAGGATATCAGCGGGTGCCCAATGCCGAGATGGGGATCGTTCTTCGCTCCCAGCTTCCGACGAATGATGTGGTGAGGGGGACGCAACTGGATCCGGCCGCTTCTGGCAGTATTTTTAAATTTATTCCTACAAAAGACGGGACAGAGCCCAAGGCGGTTGTCCTGAATCCTGATAATGATATGGTGAAAAAGGCGCGGGCCGTTGGGCATTTTAATGAAGGAGAAGTCAAAGCCGTTGCCGGAAAAGGTTTCACGCAGGTGTGGCCTGTTTTGCAGGGGATCAGCCTCGTGCCTTTTAACAAGACGCATGCTTTTATTGTTACCAAAGCCGGGGCAAACCTTGCTGAGTATCAGCGTTCCACGCCCAAAGCGAATCAGGACCCGAAGAAACTTGAGGCCCTCAAGGCCGCGGCGCGTGCTACGCCTATGGGTTTCATTGAGGTTGAGAAGCTGAAAGATCCTGCGACCCATGAGAAGGTTCGTTTGGCAGCAGACGGCATTGAGATGCAAGATGAGAGCGAGAATGTTGTCGCCCGGATCTATCTGGATCCTGCTTTTGCCAGCAGCAGGGTCGAGAGCATTGACGGAACGACTTCGCGGCTCTATGAACTCCCCTCCTATGAGTTGGGGGGCAACATGGCGCCTGTTGAGATCACAACGTATGAGGATGTTCGCGGAGAGGATCCTTATTTACGCGAAACAGGGGAGTTCCGTCATGTATCAAAGACCGATACCCGTCCTATAAACAGTGATATCAAGGATATTAAGGTCACGGATGTTTATGCAAAAGAGACTATTGGTGTTCGCGAGGACGGGAAGCCGATTTTTAAACTGACCCTTCGTTACAGTATTCGTGAACTGCAGCAGGAGGTTATTTTCTACGCTCCTGGTGATGATGGACGCCAGCGCGAGAGTTATTATATTTCTACCGATCTGGCGAAGGATAAGGGATTTTCGGTCGTGATCGATGGAAAGCTGAAGGAGAATGTGGTCCATCTGACCAAGTCGGCTTCAACGATCGATTCCACATCAGGGACAAAAACAGTGGTCGCGCAGGGTGTCAGTCTGCGTGGCCTGAGAGATAACGGCGGGTATGCATCTGCCCGCATTCAGCGGTATGAGGATGATCGCTTGAAGGAAGATGTGACGGGATTTGTGAAGCTTGATCTTGCGGCTTTAGAAGCGGGCGCGCTTTCGGAAGAAGCGATTCAAGATTATGCCAGGGATCACAGGATCCTGCGTCTTGATGACCCCTATACATATAATCCTGATGGGAGCGAGAAACGGCGTGATGTCAGGTTGAATGCTGATCAGTCAAACGATCCGGCCAAGGCTTCCTGGACGCCGGGCTGGACGATTACACCCGGCGGAACCAATACCCAACCGGAGATGGTGTCAAAGCTGCTTAAACATCCCAGGATCAAAAAGATATTTGATCAATATGGGTTGAATGCGACGACTCCGTGGCTCGCGGGAGTGTTGACAACGGAACAGGGCGTTGTGTCAACGACCTATCGCATCAAGGGCGACAGCCGTGAAAAGCCGTTCATTACAATACGGGAAGAGGCGGGGCATATCCTTGATTATACTGTTGGACTTGAGTTTAAAAAAGAAACGGGCAGTCCTGTGGTGGCTTATGTGTTGACGCCGGCTCTGGATCCGAAAGACCCCAATCTTCAGATCAGTGCGATCAGGCTTACTGTGCCGAATAACGATACCGTGAGAGAGCTTATCAAGAAGTACGGGGCTGAAAAGGTCTATGCCGCTCTTATGGGCCGGCACTTCCCTAATAATACGGAAAGCCTGGAACAGCAATTTTCTAATATTGGTATTTCGCTGGATTTGAAACCTACGAGGGTCATGGAAATACCGATGATCGTGAAGACGGGAACGCAGGACCCGAGGAAATTGGATTACCGGACAGTGGAACCCCAGGTGCGGAAGCTGGTCGAGCAATATGCCGTGACGACAGATCCGGCCGTGCAGAACAGCCTTCTTGATCAGATCCAACAGATCGTGCGGGCGAACCGGAGTGCCCGGGAGATCAGTTATTCGTCAGATCAGGGCCTGGCCACGGATCATTATCTTATTCCCAATGACAGCCGCGGGCGTGATGCGTTTCAGATCATGCCAAACGGGAACCTTGAGGTTCCGATGTGGTGGTTTGAGGGCGTGCCTGTCCGTATTACCGATGGCCCTGCTCAGATAGATGTCAAGCCTGTGGTGGGGATCATGCCCGGCGTTGTGGTCATTGGCAAGGACGGGAAATACAAGCATACGCTGGTATATGACAAGACCGAGCTGACACCGGCGGGTGATCCGAACGACGCCAACCTTCAGATCAAGGCGAATCGTTATCGTGTCCTTGATGCAGAGTTTATGCTAGGTGCGAAGCTGTCGCCTGGCGGACGGGTCATGCGGGAGCATTTTAGACATCTCGTGCACCGGGTCGCGGCCGGGAAATTGGGTGTTGCAACCGAGGGAGTAGAAGAAATTGTTTACGACATGTTCTCTCCTTTCCAGGTGCCGCTGTACGGGCTTAAGACAGGGAAAGATGGTATAAAGCGGATCACCCAGGTCCCGGAGGTTGAGGCATTCTCTTCTGTTTCGACATCATCCAGGGTCGACAAACTTTCTGATACGGTTTCCGGTCACGATCTGGTCTCGGAACAGCGCAAGGATCCGGTGACGGACATTACGTCCCTGGAGATGGAGGCCACAGCTCCCAGCATTTATAAGAGCAAGACAACACGTCTTCAGGATGGAAAGCCTCTTTCTAAAAATACGGAGGACATATGGTCAAGTTGGGGGCAGGATGTGAAGGATGGTTGGGGATATATCGTAGGATTTCTTGGACTATTGGGATCCGTTTTTATAACGGGGTCGATTTTTGGAGCGATCCGAAAGAGGAGCCAGAAGACTGCATCTCGCAAGGCGGTTTCTGAAAG
>JADGCU010000071.1 GCA_015228785.1 Candidatus Omnitrophota bacterium | reverse complement strand
CAGATGCTGGCGCAGGGAACGGATATGGCGGTGGTGAATGCTGGCGATGGGTGCCGGTCGCATCCGACCCAGGGACTTCTCGATATGTTCACGATGCAGGAGAAATTAGGGAAGCTTGAGGGGATCAAGGTTGCGATCATTGGGGACATTATGCATTCCAGGGTCGCGCGCTCTAATATTTCTGGACTGGCTAAAATGGGGGCGCATGTGGTGGCCTGTGGTCCATCGACCTTGCTTCCGATGGGGATTGAAGATATGGGCGTTCAGGCGACCTATAATATTGATGAAGCCTTGAAAGATGCGGATGTGGTCATGGCGCTTCGGATGCAAAAAGAGCGCCAGCAGGAATCATATCTGCCGTCGATGGTCGAATATGTGAAAGAATTTTGTATCACACCTGAAAGATTGAAGAAGGCAAAGCCGGGTGCTATTGTTATGCATCCGGGGCCGACCAATCGCGGGATTGAGATCGCAGCTGAGGTGGCTGATGGCCCGCAGTCGGTGATCCTTGAGCAGGTCACTAATGGCATCGCGATCCGCATGGCGGTCTTGTTTTTACTTTTGGGAAGAAAGGGCAAATAATTTCATGGGACGTCACTATCATAGGAAGTCCCGTAAATCTTCGGAAATGTGGTCGGCGCTCTTTTTTTTGGGGATATTTGCGTTAATGGGAAGTGTTTTTGCGGTTATGGGGATGGTATCATGGAGGAAAGCTAATGCGAGTCAGTCATGGACATCGGTTAACGGGGTTGTGGAATCCGCTAAGGTTACAACACTTAGTTTTCGTAGTGGAAAGAATGGATTAAGTAGATCTTACGGTGTTAGCGTGGTCTATCGGTATGCTTTTAACGGTTTGGAGTACAAAGGTAACAAGGTTAGGATGATGGACGGGACATTTACTAATCCTTCTTCGGCGGATCGGTTTGTACAGCATTATCCTCCTGGCGCGCGCGTTGCGGTCTTTGTGAATCCTCACGATCCTTCTGATGCGGTCTTGAAAACGGGGGAAAGCCAAGGAGAAATGATATTTGTTTATCTTAGTGTTGCATTCGCCTTGTCGGGTTTTTTGGGGATTGGTCTAGTCATGATGGAGGCTCGTAAGGCGCAAAAGAGAAAGGCAATGGCTGTAGGAGTGGATCTGAATGATGCGATATCGAGATTGTAATATTAGCTTTTAATGAAAGAGGACACTATGGAGCTTTTGATCAGGAACGCAAGAATTGTGAATGCAGACGGAGAAAACAATAAATCGTCTGATATTTTGATTAAGGACGGGAAGATTGATGAGATTGCTTCATCGATCAAGCGCGATGGAGTTCAAACGATCGACGCGGCGGGGAAGAAGGTTCTGCCGGGGTTGATCGACCTTCATGTGCATTTGCGTGAGCCGGGCCGCGAAGATAAGGAAACAATCGAAACGGGCTCGCAGGCGGCAGCAAAGGGTGGTTTTACCTCTATTTTTTGTATGCCGAATACGTTTCCTGCGATCGATACGGCGCAGGTTGTTCAGTATATTCTGGATCAGGCTGAAAAGGTGGGGCTTGTTAATGTTTATCCTGTGGGAGCGATCACCAAAGGGCGTGAAGGGAAAGAAATCACAGAGATGATGGATTTGAAAAGTTCCGGTTGTCTGGGCATTTCTGATGATGGACGCGCAGTGATGAATGCGGGGTTGATGCGTCGGGCTCTTGAGTATGCGAAGATGGCGGGATTGCTTGTCATGCAGCATTGTGAGGATGAGACGCTGTCTGCCAAGGGGGCTATGAATGAGGGCAAGGTCTCAACGCTTTTGGGGCTTAAAGGCGATCCCCTTGTTGCGGAGACGGTCATTATTGCGCGGGATATTGAACTGGCGCGGTATTTGAAAACAAGAGTTCATTTTATGCATGTGAGCGCAGCGCGGTCTGTTGAGCTGATCCGTCGGGCTAAGGCCGAAGGCGTTCAGGTTACTTGTGAAGCCACACCGCATCACTTTACGCTTACTGATGAGATCGTGAAATCATTTGATACATCGACCAAGGTCAATCCACCGTTACGGACACAATTGGATGTGGTCGCGATTAAGCAGGGCTTGAAGGACGGCACGATTGATTGTATTGCGACCGATCATGCTCCTCATACTCATGAGGATAAAGAAGTCGAATTTGATTGTGCGCCACCGGGCTTGATTGGTCTTGAAACAGCCTTTGGTTTGGCTATGAAGGAACTTGTGGAGGGGGGAGTTCTTACGCTGTCGAATTTAGTTGAGAAAATGTCAGCGGCTCCGGCACGTGTGATGGGTCTTTCTCAGAAGGGTAAGATCGTGGCGGGCCATGATGCGGATATTGTGATTGTCGATATTGATAAAGAATGGACCGTGACCCGAGAAGACACAGTTTCCAAATCCAAGAATTCTCCTTTTATGGGCTGGAAGCTTAAGGGGCGCGTGGAGACAACAATTTGTAATGGACGAGTAGTTTATCAGAAATAGAGGAACATGATACAGGGCACAAGACAAAAGAGAATACAGAAAATTACAGTTTCAGTCATTGGGTCTCATGATGCGACGCCGAAAACAGCGAAGCTGGCTTATTCTGTGGGGAAAATGGTCGCTGAGCTTGATTGTATCCTTGTTTGCGGAGGATTACAGGGTTTGATGAAAGAGGCCTGTCGCGGCGCTAAGGCCGCTGGAGGGCTCACCATTGGCATTCTTCCTGGCAAAGAGAAAGCGGATGCCAATGAATTTGTGGACATTGCGTTGCCGACGACGATAGGGTACTCTCGTAATGTTATTGTTGCGGCTTCAGCAGATATTGTGATCGCACTTCCAGGGAGTTTCGGGACAGAGTCGGAAATTTGTTATGCCCGTGTTTATGGAAGACCCGTGATCAACCTGGGTGGATGGAAGATGCCGGGTTTGATCAGGGCAAGAAATCTTGCCGATGCGACACGGATCATGGTTCGTTTGATGAGGGATATGCAGCATGGCGAGTGTCAGGAATAAATAATTCGGGAGATGGGAATGGGTTTCTTTGATGTGTTTAAGAAAGAGTCGCATTGCGCATCTTGTCATGTGGTAAAGCCAAAAGACCAATTAAATGATATTGATTTTTCCAGGAGATGGGCTGAGCCGGGAGGAGAGAAAGCGTTGTTGTGCAGGGAGTGTATGATGGCTCGTGTCACGCGAGGCATTAAAAGTTTTTCTGGCCAGGCGGTTGTTGTGTGGCCCATGAAGAAGTATGGCGGGTATCATTACTATTCTTTTTCCGAGATGCCTGGGTTAGAGTATGAACATGACGTTGTTCAAAAGTTGAGGACCTTGCTGGAGCCCAAGGGCAGGTCTTGTCAGTGTCAGAAGGTCGCTGTCTTTACGTGGTGTTCGCCTGAAATTTTTAGTAATGACCCGATGGGAGGGGAAGCACATCTTTCTTCTGCCGGGGCTCAATATGTATGTGCTGATTGTCTCTGCCAAGCGTTGGAAGAGAAGATTAAGGAGCAGGATATTTCTTTTAGGGAGATTAATGTTCCTGTTGGGGAGAACGGCCTTTGGACGCCGATGGAATGTTGATTATAGGGAAGCCCGACGTTTCATCTTTTCAAAACCTTTGGGGTGTTCTATAATGCCCCGTATTTTATGAGAAAAATTCAGAATGTTTATAGAATTCTTTCGAACACGTCTGTGAACGGGACATATTTTCGTCTTGTTCTCGATGCGTCGAGTCTTGCAAAGGCCGTGAAGCCGGGGCAGTTTATTCAGATCAAGGTGGCTGATGGATTTGAGCCATTGTTCCGTCGACCATTCAGTGTCTTTCGAGCCCAGAATGGAAAGGTGGAGATCTTTTACGAGCCGGTAGGCAAGGGGAGTCAAATGCTGGCTTCTCGTAAGAAAGGCGAGTCTTTAGATATTCTTGGGCCTTTGGGAAAGGCATTTACGGTGCCTTCTAAGAGCGTGAAGCAGATCGTTTTTGTGGCTGGGGGGATCGGCGTTGCTCCGTTTATGATGTTTTCGGACCTCTTGAAAAGTCATAAGGCGGAAAAAGTTCTACTTTATGGCGGGCGCACCAGGGAACATACCTTCTCTTTGGCGGAATTTAAAAAGAACGGCGTGAAGACATTTATTGCGACGGATGATGGTTCTGTAGGCGTGAAGGGACGTGTTTCGGAACTTTTCTCGAAGATCAAGGTTGCTCCAACGACAATGATTTATGCGTGTGGACCTAAGCCTATGATGGCTGCTGTGCAGAGATTTGTATTGGCGAATGGTCTAAGAGGCGAGGCTTCGATGGAGGAGATCATGGCCTGCGGCTTGGGGGCTTGCTTGGGGTGTTCGATTCCAACGACAAAAGGTTATCAGACTGTTTGTCACGATGGCCCAGTATTTGATCTGGAAGATTTGGTCTTTTAGTGTCCTGAGATTTGATGCTTGATCACTGGGTGTCTTGGGGAGGTTCATGCAGTTTATATTGTTCGTTTTACTTGGGCTTTTGGGTGGATTCATCGGCGGCTTGTTTGGTGTTGGTGGAGGAATTATCGTTGTGCCCATTCTGGTATTGATCTTTGGATTTACGCAGCACATGGCCCAGGGGACGATGATCCTGACGTTTATTCTACCGTCTTTTATTCTGGCGGCCTGGACGTATTACAAAGCCGGGCATATCAATATTCCGGTCGCGTTGATGGTCGCTGCCGGAATGATTTTGGGGACTTTTTTAGGTGCAAAGTATGCACATGCGCTTCCAACACCTATTCTTAAAAGAATGTTCGGGGTTTTGATGCTGGTGTTAAGTTTAAAATTGATCTTCGGGAAATAATGAATATTTCAGTAAAAATTGGAAATGTGGTTTTCCCTAATCCTGTGACAGTGGCCTCTGGGACTTTTGGTCATGCCGAGGACTTCTATGGATTGGAAGAGGTCAAGAGATTGGGTGCTATTGTGCCCAAAACCGTGACGCTTTATGCTCAACAGGGAAATCCCCCTAAGCGTATTTGTGAGACGCCGGCCGGGATGATCAATGCGATTGGTATTGAAAACCCAGGGGTTGATGCTTTTATCATAGAGAAATTACCAAAACTGAGAAAGATTGGTGTGCCGCTGATTGTTAGTATTTCCGCTCATTCAGATGATGATTTTATTCTTATGGTTGAGAAATTGAATGCGGCTGGTGGCCTTTCGGCTATTGAACTTAATCTTTCTTGTCCTAATCTTCAGAAGAAAGTTCTTATTGCGCAAAGTACAGAGGCTACGGCTTCAGTGGTTGGACGTGTGAAGGCAATCGCCAAGTATCCGGTCATCGCAAAGCTATCGCCGAATGTGACGAGTATTGTCGATATCGCGTTGGCAGCAGAGGCAGCGGGCGCGGATGCGGTGAGCATGGTCAATACATTTACGGCCATGGCCATTGATATTAAAAAATGCCGTTCCAGGATTGGGAACTTTACCGGCGGGCTTTCAGGGCCTGCGATCCGGCCGATTGCGGTCAGGATGGTCTGTGAGACGGCTGCAAAAGTGAAGATCCCTGTCATTGGAATGGGTGGAATTACCTGTGCCAATGATGCGCTTGAATTTTTGATCGCAGGCGCTACTATGGTAGCGGTAGGCACATACAATTTTGTGAACCCGCGTGCTCCGCTTGAGGTTCTTGATGGCATCAAGGCCTATATGAAAGAGAATAAGATGACAGATATTCGGGAATTGATAGGGAGGATTCAGAAAATATGAAGATCAATACCATTCAGGAGGGGCTTAATAAGGTCAGGATCTTGGGGAGCGTTGTGCTTCTGGCATTCTTTTTATTAGGCGGCAGCGTTCATGCGGAAGGATGGATTACTGGTGAAGAGTCTGTTGTTTATAAAGGAATTCGATATGTTGCTAATGTTGATACCTTAGAATTTTATGATGCGGTAACAGATAAAAAGATTGATGAAGTTCAGCTTTATGATCGCAATGAAGACGCTAAGAATAATCCGCAGGACTATCCAAATGATGAGTGGGAGGTGGTAGCGGAGGTGAAGAAGCCGGTTAAAGAGGTTGAGGGGGAGAATGGGGAAGACGATGGTGAAGATGATGATGAGGATGATGGTGAAGATGACGGCGAAGGGGAGGATGATCAAGAAGAGCCTCAGCCAGAACTTAAGTGGGAGCGTATCGGTTATTTAATGGCCAGAGATAATCAATTAACGGCTGTTACGAATTTAGGCAATGAGTATAAGATGGATCTAGTTACCAAGACTGTTGTGAAAAAGACTTTTGAGGATGTGGAAAAAGAGGACATGGAAGATCAGGGTAAAGAGAAATAGGATATTAAAAGAAGATTCATAATATGGATGATCCTAAGAAAAGGCTTATTTTGGCTCTTGATGTTCCGACTTTCAATGAGGCGCGTCAGATCGTTGAAATGTTGGGGGATGCGGTCACAACCTATAAAGTGGGCTATCAGCAGTTTGTGGCTTATGGACCATTCATTGTGCGATATCTGGCTGCGCAAGGAAAAAGGGTTTTTTTGGATCTCAAGTTTCATGATATTCCTAATACAGTTGCCAATGCTGTGTCTTGTGCTGTGGGGTTAAGCGTTGCGCCGCATGATGCGCTGGATACCAAGGGCGAGAAGAAGACAATATTTGCCCCCCTTTTTATGCTGACTATTCATACGCAGGGCGGGGCGGAGATGATGAAGGCGGCGGCTGAGGCAGCTCATAAACGCGCTAAGGAACTTGGTGTTCCGCGTCCTTTGATTGTTGGTGTCACGGTTTTGACCAGCGATGTGGGGACGGACGATACGTCGAAGCTTGTTCTTGAGCGAGCACGATTTGCAAAGGCTTCCGGGTTGGATGGGGTTGTGGCTTCAGCTCAGGAAGCTGCAATGCTGCGCAAAGAATTGGGGAAAGATTTTGTGATTGTGACACCTGGCATTCGTCCTGCGGGAGGCGATGCAGGAGATCAGAAACGAGTGGAAACTCCGGCGTCAGCAATCAAGAATGGTTCTAGTTTCCTTGTTGTTGGTCGTCCTATAGTTCAGGCAAAAGATCCTAAGGTTGCCGCGGAAGATATTATTAATGAGATCGCAGGGGTATAAAGAGATTCCTGGACGGTTAGCTCAGTCCCGCACAGGGTGCGGGACATGTTGAGATGATAAGAAAACTTGAGAAGGGCTTCTCGAGCGCGGCTTTGAGATATGGACGGTTAGCTCAGTTGGTTAGAGCAGTTGATTTACATTCAACAGGTCGTAGGTTCGAGCCCTACACCGTCCACCATTTCTTTCTTTAGAGAAGAAATGGTTGTTATGCCTGAAAATGCCCTGTCATTTTTAGGCGCCGCCAGATTT
>JADGCU010000070.1 GCA_015228785.1 Candidatus Omnitrophota bacterium | reverse complement strand
GCCAGACTCTGTAAAATATTTTGCTAAACCATTGAGAATATCATCTTGAAAGGTCTCCTCACTTTTAAGCATCCCATCAGGATAGTATTCCTTGCTGGTTCCCTGTTGAAGCCCGTTCACGTATATTTTTTCGATGAAAAGATTACCGTTTTCATAATATGACTTATATTCTCCTTTGAGTTTGTCATCTTTATAAATGCCGACGCTCAAAAGTTTCCCATCTGGATAATACTCTCGAAACGGTCCGTTCAGACGGCCGCTAACGTATGTCTTTTCTGCCTTAAGGTTGCCATCATCAAAGAACTCTTTTTGAGCCCCGTTTAAAAGACCCTCTGCCCATGCCAAAGAGGCAAGAATAATGAAGAGAAAAGAAATGAAGATGGGTATTTTCAAACTTCTCATATTTAAAGTAATATCATTTTAACTTTAAAATGCTTATATCTCAAGAATGATATTCATAGTTTTTGATCAAAAAACTTTTGCTGCCTTTAGCCTTGTTGAGAACAAACCCTTGGGGCAAGGATAACTTTCCAAAACTTCTGGAAGCAACAAATGTATCGATCATGTCAATATGCCTAAAATCCCAGGACCTCTCGACACCTTTTAGCACGCCAATAGCCATTCGCAAAAGAACGCGTCTGAGAGCCGGATGAAGCGTCTTAAACCCTGAACTTTTAATAACAACTTCCTCTTTTTCGATCTTCACAAGACGCGGCCATGCCAATCGACCGGCTTCTTCAATAAAGTCATGATCTATACAAGCAATATTCGCCAATGAAACAAGCCGTGTATTTATATCTGGCGAGAATTCCTTTTTCATATACGGGATCAGTCTTAAACGAATCTTGTTTCGTGTGAATTTTATTGATCGATTAGTGGGATCTTGAATACAGGATAAACGGCGCTTCTTTAAAAAACTTTCAATTTCACATCGGGGAATATTTAATAACGGCCGAATATAAACTCTTCCCTCCACAACACGCTTGAAGGCCATGCTTCTAAGGCCTGAAAGACCCGTGCCGCGCAAGATCCTCATAAGAACAGTCTCGGCAAGGTCATCCTGAGTATGGGCCACCGCAATAGTATCTGCCTTCATGGAACAAGCTGTCTTTAGCAAGAACTCATAACGAATATCCCGGGCAAACTCCTCTAAAGATCCTTTCTGCGGGGGCTTCTTTTGATTCGTCTCAGTAACAAAGGGAATATTCAGTTTCTGAGCTACTTGTTTGACAAATTTCTGATCCCGAATGGCTGAGGAACGCAAGGCATGGTTGTAATGGGCAATAACAAGAGAAAATCCAAAATCATGACGCAATTCATTCAACACATAAAGAAGGGCGAGCGAATCTGCTCCTCCTGAAACCGCAACAAGAACACGGCCTCCTCGTGAAAGGAGATCATGTTTATTAATATTATCGCGAACTTTATCAATAAAGGATGTCATAAGTTTTAAAACAGATCGCTACAAGCCCGTTATACAGGTCTTACCACTGCCCCTGAAGGCCGCGCATCTCACGATGAGCCTCTTGATAAGCTTTGCGGAATCGGTCTGCATAACGCATATTGGGCATGCGCAATTTGAGCTGTGCGTATCCCTGACGAAGAATTTCTTCATTGAGCATCTTCCCATCTGGGAGGAACGCATATACTGTCCGCATTCCAAAATCATCACGACGTTCTGCGTCAAATTCAAGACGTACATCCTTGCCTTCTACGAGCCCTTTTACAAATCTGAAGGCTTCAACCTCAAGCGACGTTGTGGGATCCTCATCTGGAACAATGAATCCGTATTTATCCCGTTTAACATCATCTCGTTTAGGCGGAGTGGGACCGATAAGACCGATCAAGGAAACTTTTTCATCGTTCTCTAGAAGCAAGGTGTCAACAGATAACACCCTTACGACCTTGATATGACCATATTTAGCAGAAGTTTCCAGCAGCGGATTAAGCTCAGTTGAGAAAACAGGTGAAGCGAAGAAAAATACTAAAAGCGAAAATAAGATTTTCATAAAAATAAGACGCCACAAACATAGGACATTCCCTAAGCTCACGGCCTTTCATTGATAAATATTTAGCCTAAAAATAAAATCTGATTTAGAAACGTCCCGTTAGCTCAGAGGCCTTATACGGCCTCACTGAGCTAGCGGAACATTTAAGCAAGAATCTTTGCCCAAATGAAATGGTGGGGCGATGATGCCGTACTTATAACGAAATCTCTATATCGCCCCTTAAAAAGCGACCTAATATATCACAATATTAAGGAAAGAGAGATAAAAAAGTTCGAAAAGTATGTCCGGTTTGTCCTGTATATAAGGTGTCGGCTATACGCAACCCTATGGGGCGAGATAAGTAAAGGCCTGTCCAGCCCATATAGGCGGACATTGAGCAAAACCATCACGTTTAGGGGGCAGATTGAGTTGCCCTATCTGACAATGGATCTAGATTCTCGGCATATTGGGTAGCCCAATTGACCCATTTTTCTAGCTCACTCCCCACGTAAGCTTGGCCATGTCTTTCTACAAACTTATCTTTCTTAGCCGAAACATACGATCGTAGGATCTTACTTCTTTGCCAACTCACAGCTTCTAACTCAAGCTTCTTAATCTTTTCTATCTCCAATGCTTTGGCTTTTTGTATTGCAGCTTGTTGACGAAAGGCTTTGGACTTCCCCCCATCCGTGGACAGTTTGTTAAGCTGGGCCACAAAGAACCCAACCATTATTTCTTTTCCCCAAGCGCCTTTTGGACTGCTTCCAACACCTCTCCCTGGAGAAAAGGCTTAGATATACAAATCCTGCCGCCAGCGGCTAAAAATTCCACTTCTGGAATCGCATGCCCGCCGGTTATAAGAATCACGATCAAATCCGGGCTGATCTTCTTGATTTCCCTACAGGTCTGAATACCATCCATGCCGGGCATACATTTATCAATTAGCGCCAGATCGTATTTCTTTTGCCTTGCGATTTCAAGAGCCTCTGCTCCATCCGATACAGTATCGACATGATAATTCGCCCAGGACAACTCCCTCTCTTGTCCTATACAGATCGTCGGCTCATCATCAACAATGAGTATGTTCTCTCCAGGCATGCCAGCTCCCTTTATTATTTCTTCTTCTCCCCCAGCGCCTTTTGGGCCACGTCCAGAAGCTCACTGCTCGAGAACGGCTTGTATAAATAATAGGTCCGGCCGCCAGCCTCTATGAAGGCCATCTCTTTAAGGATATTTTCCTTGTTAAAAAGACCGGTCATAAAGATACAGATCGAATCAGGGCTTACCTTCTTGACGCCCCGGCAGGTCTCAATGCCATCCATGACCGGCATCATCTTGTCAATGAACACCAGATCGTATTTCTTCTTTTTGACAGCCTCCAGCGCCTCTGCGCCACTCAAGGCACTATCGACCTGATATCCATACTCGGTTAGCGCCCTGTCAAATCCAATGCCAATGATCGCTTCATCATCAACCACCAAAACGTTTTTTGTTGCCATCACGCCCTCCTTTTCAGCTTTCAGCTAACAGCTCTCAGCCTTCAGAAGCTATCAGCTCTCAGCCTTCAGCTTTCAGAAGCTTTCAACTGACAGCTGATGGCTGACGGCTGACAGCTCAGTTAATTACTGGCAGTCGCACTTTAAACGACGTCCCCGTCTCCTGTCCCGTAGGCGGGCTTTGAACCAAAATCTCCCCGCCATGCTGTTGGATGATCGACTGGGTAACGGCAAGCCCAAGCCCGGTGCCTTTCCCTGGCCTTTTGGTCGTAAAGAATGGATCAAATATCAGGGAGATATCTTCCTGTTTTATCCCGCTCCCGCTATCAGAAAATTCCATCTCGACACAACGAGTCCCGTTGACCGTAATTGTCCTGGTCGATATTTTAAGCACACCCTTGTTCTGCATGGCATCCACGGCATTATCCACCAGATTGATGACGACCTGTCGTATCTGGCCTTCATCTGCCTTGATCGACCCCAAGTCTTTCTCGAAATTCTTCTGCACATCCACATGTTGGCTGATCATGATCTTCTGCGTGAACTCAAGCACCGCCTCGATCAGGGAATTTAAGTTCACGCCTCCCTTTTCTCCTGTCGAAGGCCTTGCAAAATCCAGCATGCCCCGGACGATCTTGGCCATGCGTTCGCCGGCCTTCACGACTTCTTCAAAATCGCGATGATCCTTGTCATCCAGATCTTGTCTCACATGATATCTCATGATCTCCAGGATCCCGGCCAAAGGATTATTCAGCTCGTGCGCGATCCCGGCGGTCAAAGTCCCGAGGGCAGACAGTTTCGCAGACTGGATGAGGAGTGTCTGCGCCTGCTGCAGCTCTTTGTAAGCCGCTACAACCTCCTCCATTTTCTCCTTAGCTGTCTCGGCAGATGCCTTTGTGGCCGCCAGATCCACGGCTTGCTTTTCCGCTTTCAGGCGTTGCGTGGCGTCGCGGAAAATGCCCATAAGAAAATCGTGCTGTCCCACGCAGATCATCGACGAGCTAATGTCAGCCTGGAACACCGTGCCGTCCTTACGCATTATGGGAAGGGTGGTCGTCGTCTGCTCCCCACGAACAAGTTTCCCGAACTGATCAAGCACATAAGGCAGGTCTGCCTTGGGATGGATGTCCTCAACAGACAGCTTCAAATATTCTGACTGCGTATACCCCAGCATTTGCGCCATCTGGCGGTTGCAAAGGGCCTGGCGTTTCGTTGCCGGGTCTGCCATGGACATCCCGTCAGTGGCGTGATCGAACACGACGCGGAACTTTTCCTCTGATTCCTTAAGCGTTTCCTCAAGCTTCTTGCGCTGGGAAATATCCCGGAATGTGGTCAAAAACAACTTGCGGCCTTCATGGAAAATGACAACGGAATACGTCAGGATGTCGCACGATCCCCCGTCTTTTCTGCGAATGACTGTTTCAAGCTCCTGGCTGCGGTTCTCTCTCATCAGTGTCCCGAGCTGCTGGACTGCCAGATCATATTCCCGGGCGACAGGATAAAGGACCTTCATAAAGTCCTTCATCTTGTTGGCCTCTTCTTGCGAGTAGCCGGTCAATTTCTCCATCGCGGAATTATAAATCAGGAAATGGCCCTTCTCGTCGCTTAAGATAATCCCTTCCTCAACGGTCTCAAGGACGGTCCGCAAGCGCTCTTCGCTCTCCCGCAGTGCCTCCTCTGCCTTCCTGCGTTCGGTCACATCGGAAAAAACACAGGCAAACCGGCCCTCCGTGGGACGGTAAGCGATCACTTCGTAATATTTACCCTGGACCCCGGAAAAATGCTCAAAATGGCAGGCCTCTCCGGTCAGCGCCACCTTCCCGTAGGTGTCGATCCAATAGCGCTCGGTCCCTGGGGCGATCTCCAGTATCCGCCGGCCGATAATATCCACGGCCTTCAGGGAGGTCAACCGCTCAAAAGCCGCATTCACAGCGAGAAAACGGTAGTCGCAGGGGGCGCCTTTATCGTCGAGAACAATCTCATGAAGGGCAAAACCGTTCACCATGGAATTAAACAGGTCGTGATACCTCTCCTCGCTCTCCCGCACCGCCTCCTCGGCCCGCTTGCGCTCGGTGATATCCTGCGCAAAGCCATTGCCTTTCACGCAATTGCCTTCTTCATCAAACTCAAGCTCAGCTTTTTGACTACCCCATTTGACGCTTCCATCTTTCATTTGTAAGCGATGTTCCACATAATAGGGCTTGCCATGCAGTGCGGCGCTCCATTCTTTATCAACATATTCTCTATCTTCAGGATGCACACAGTCTAGAAACAATTCATATGTGAGCCCTGTACCAATAGAAATGCCAAAGATCCGATAATTTTCATCCGTCCATAATAGTTTATTCTTTTTGACATCAAGCTCCCAGGAGCCAATTTGCCCGAGCTTCTGTGCTTGTTCCAAAAAGTATGATTTCTTTTCAAGATCTTCTTCCGCCTTCTTGCGATCGGTGATGTCCTGGGCCGCAGACAACACACCGACCACCTTCCCGTCGCCATCTTTCATCGAACGGCACCACCAACCCTGGAGGCGTTTTTCCCCGTCCTTCCTCCTCTGCCAGCTTTCTACATAGACAATCTCACCGTTCCCTGCGAAAACCGGCTTCACCAGATCATATGTTTTCTGCTCACCTTCGAAGTAAAAGCCCGCTTCCCTTCCTATCACATCATCCCCGAAGAAGTCCTGGCCCGCCTGGTTCGCCCAGGTATAAACCTTATTGCTGTCCACTTCCATGATGATGTCCGGCACTGCACCCAGGATGCCCTTCTGGCGCTCAAACAACCTGTTAACCTCTGCCTCCATCCGCTTCTGCGCCGTGACATTCCTGAAATATCCGATAAGCCCGTCCACATTCCCATTGGCATCCGACTTGGGCACATAGGCACCCTCGAAATACTCTGTCTTCCCTTCAAGAGAAACCAGCGGCACGAGCATTGTCACTGTCTTGCCGGATTCGATCACGCCCCGCTTGATCTTGGTGATCGCCTCGGCATCCTTGGGATCCAGGATCTCAAGATCCGTCCGCCCGATCATGTCCTCTACCGTAAGCCCGAGCTGAGGGTTCACCACAAAGGTATATCGAAGATCCTTGTCCTGGACCAGAACATGATCCGGCGTATGCGCGACGATCGCTTCGAGACGCCCTGCAACGCTTTGCAGAGACGCCTCTGCCGTCCTGCGCGCGGTGATATCCAGAAAGATCATGACAACGCCGTCGATCTTGTTGTCCAAAGTCCGGTAGGGCTTGAAATAAACCGAATATGAGTTCCCTGCTTTATCCTCAACATCGATCATCTGCGGCTGAAGCGACTCAATCACATGTAAAAGTGTTTTTTCCAGATCCGGGATCTCGACATTAAGCCTGACCTTGCTGATCGGCCGGCCGATGTCGGAGGGGATGATGTTCAGCACCTTTTCCGCTTGGGACGTTGCCCGGCGTATCACAAGGCCTGTATCCATCATGATGATCGGCATCGTGACGCTGCCGAGCAAATTGACAAAATCATTATTCAGGATCGATATTTCCGTGTTGCGGTTCTGCATTTCCTCGTTGGTGGTGATAAGCTCTTCGTTTGAGGACTGCAGTTCCTCCTTGGACGTTTCCAGTTCCTCGTTGGCGCTCTGCAACTCTTCATTGCTGGCCAGGATCTCTTCGTTGGCGGCTTTCAGTTCCTCATTCGCGCCTTCATGCTCTTCCGTGACGGTGCGAAGGTATTCCTTGGTTTCCGCAAGCTCCTTCTCAAGGGCCTCAAGATATTCACGATCCTTGGGGGAACTGGCACGCCCCTTCGGTCCGCCCTTGGCCCCGCGTTCCAACGGGATCTCATCAAAAAGCACGAGAAAACAACCCTCTTGACGGGCCTGGAGCTTTGTCTGTGCCGATGGGCATGGCACAGGGA
>JADGCU010000002.1 GCA_015228785.1 Candidatus Omnitrophota bacterium | reverse complement strand
AGCTCTCAACAAAATCCCTGGTCACATCCTTTCGGTTCCAACTCAGGACAATAATATCAATCTTCACCATATCATCGATCTCTAACGAACAATGCCTCAAATAAATTTCTAAGAGCTCGCATTCCTGCTCTTCAAAGTATTAAACGGTCACAATAGCCACTTACTGATTAAAATGATAACTGGCGAGCCGCGCATAAAGCTCAGACGTCTTTAACAGCTCATCGTGCACGCCCTTTTGAACGATCCTTCCCTGATCCATAACGAGAATACAATCCGCATTACGGATCGTCGAAAGCCGATGCGCAATCACAATAACTGTCCTGTCTTTCATCAAGTTATCAAGGGCCTGTTGGACAAAATATTCAGACTCCGCATCAAGAGCTGACGTCGCCTCATCCAACAAAAGGATCCTAGGATTCTTAAGGATTGCCCTAGCGATACAAAGCCGCTGCTTCTGTCCACCCGACAACTTAAATCCACGATCCCCGATCACGGTATCAAGTCCCCGTGGCATCTTCTCGATAAACTCAAGCGCCAGGGCCTTACGCGCCGCTTCATAAATTTCCTCATCCGTCGCATCAAGCTTACCGTACTGAAGATTTGCCCGGATCGTCTCATTAAACAAGATCATATCCTGGGTCACAAGCCCCATATGCTGGCGAAGGGACACTACCGTAAGTCCCCTAATATCCTTCCCATCAACAAGGATCTGCCCTTGGTCAGGATCGTAAAAACGCAACAGGAGATTCGTGATCGTCGTCTTACCGCAGCCAGTAGGGCCAACGAGCGCTGTTGTCTTGCCGACCTCAAAATCATGAGAAAGATCCTGAAGAGTCCAATCTTCCTCACTCTTGTTATAACGGAAGAACACGCCTTCCAAGGCTATGCCCTGCTGTGGCACGGGGCAGATCACCGCATCTTTCGCGTCCATGATCTTCGATTTCAAATCAAGAATATTATAAACACGTTTCACAGCCGGCATAGCCTGCTGGTTAGTCCCATACACAGCGGTTAATTTATTAAATGGTCGGTAAATACTGATCAATGAAAGTATAAAGAAAGCAAAAACACCAAACGACACCTTACCCGCCATGACATCGCTCCCACCCATCCAGAACACCGCCGAGATCGCCACCGCCATAAAGATCGAAGTGATCGGAGAAAGAAGGATATTCCGGCAGATCCCCTTGAGCGTCGCCTTGTAATAACGCTGACTCGTCTCCTCAAAACGTTCGATCTCGTGCTCCTCGCGCAAGAACGCCTTCACGATCGCCACCCCTTGATTGGCCTCCACCAGAATAGAATTGAGATCTGCCATGGCTTCCTGGGAATTGCGGGACTGCTTCTTGATCGTCTTACCGATCGCATAAATGATCAACGCATTTAAAGGAAACACGATCAGAATAAAAAGAACCGTCTTCCAGCTGATCACCAGAGCGACGATCGCGAACATAATCACCTGCAACGACTGAAAAACCATGTCCGAAAGCCCACCAGAGATCGCATTGCTAATGTAAGGAATGTCATGCGTGATACGCGCCAGAAGCTCACCCTGCCGCTTCTGACTGTAAAAGTCCAGCGAGAGCTCCTGATATTTACGGAAGATTCTCCCTCTCGTTTCCGCCACGGTCTTCTGAGCCGCAACATTCATAAAATAATTCTGGAGATACCCGAATACCCCCTGAAAAATCGCGAAGACCGGAACAATAAAGATCAGGCTATAAAAAAGAAAATGCCGATCAAGCGTATTAAGACGATAAGCCAGATCCACAAGAAACTGCGGCAAATGCTCAGGCAAAACAATAGGTTTATCGTTAAGAATCCGGTCAGCCAACGGAATGATCGCCCCAACCTGAATCCCGCTGAATAAGGTTGAAACAACCATGCACCCGACACCGGCTAAAAGATAATACAAATTCCGGCGAGCCAATTGAAGAAGACGAAAATACTCTTTAATAAAATTCTCCTTGTTAAAAATCAACCCGAAACATTGGGCATCATCAACCAGAAAAACATCAAGCCGTATATCCCTTGCTGCTCAAGAACGCGTCAACAACATCCACAACATAATCCAGCTGACTGATCTCAATGTCCTGATGGATCCCGATATGCGTCCCGTGATCGCTGCAATATTCCGTCTCAGGAAAATCCCCCAGCTTATAACCTAAAAATGCGTAACTCGGACACTGGGTCGGCATCGAATAAAAAAGATTGCGCGAATCTACCCCTTTACTCTCGATATAGGCGACAAACTCATCCTTGGTAAAGCCAACACCTGGACGCAAAATGATCGAAAAAGCATGAGGTCCCAGCTTCTCATGCGGCTCTTCTTTGAGCGTAATAAAATATTTATCAAACTTTCGGAACTTCTCGATCAAATACAACATATTGCGCCGACGCGTATCCAGGATCTTCTGAAAAATCTCGAGATTACCCAAGCCAACGGCTGCCTCGATCTCATTCATTTTAGCGGAAAACCCAATACGCTCAAAAGTAAACTTTCCTGTCATGCCATGATTCCTGAGCGACCGCAACGCCTCAACGGTTTTCTCACAATTTGTCAAGATCATCCCGCCCTCGATCGTTGTCACAATATGCGCTGCATACAAGCTAAAGCAGGCCATATCCCCGATCGCACCGATCTTTTGGCCCCTGTACTCCGCACCATGGGCCTCGGCCGCATCCTCGATCACCTTAAAACCATGCTTCTTGGCAATCGCCATGATCGCGTCCATCTCCGCAGGCTTGCCCATCAAATGAACAGGCATGATCGCACGCGTACGCTGGGTGATCTTCGCTTCGATCTTACCCGGATCAATATTAAGTGTTTCTCGTTTTACGTCTACAAATACAGGCGTGAACCCGGCCTGCAACACGGCATTCCCCGTGGCCACAAAAGACAGCGCCGGAATAATAATTTCATCGCCACGCTTGGCACCAAAATCGTAAAGCACAGCGCAGGCCAGGGCATCGGCATCTGTCCCACTAGAGACGGCGACGCCATACTTCATCCCAAAAAGCGCCGCAAATTTCTCCTCGAACTCTTTAACATATTTTCCCTTGGTGACCCACCCACTCTCAAGCGCCTCGTTGATCAACAGACGCGCCTTAGGCGTAATCGACACAGTTCCGAATGGAACTTTGTATCCGGCCTTCTTAGATTCCTGACCTTCTGAAATCTTCATACAATCCCTTTATCCTAGCATTTCCGCCAAATGCTTCTTCGCCCACTCGAACCGCTCAGGCGTACCGATATCAATGAATGGCGCCTCAACTTTAAATCCATAAAAACGATCCCCGATCATCTTAGGAAAGAAATGGTATTCGATCGAGAACTTCTCGGACGGCATCCTGTCAAAAACACTTCTATGAAAACAATAGATCCCCGCACTGATATACTGGATCTCCGTGGTCTGAAATTTCTCCTTGAAAGCGATAACCTCATCTTTCTCATTCGTCACAATCGTACCAAAATCCTTGTTCCCATCGATCTTGACCGCAACAAGGGTCCCCAGGGCCTTTTTCTCCTGATGGAACGCAAACAGTTTCTGATAATCAACGGGCGTAAAACAATCGCCATTCAGACCAAACACATGATCATTCTTGATCAGTCGCTGCGCATTCTTAAATGCTCCCCCCGTCCCCAAAGGCTCTTTCTCAATCGAAAGATGAATCTCGATCTCCTTGAACTTTTGCTGATAATGCTCCTCCAAGGCCTCCGCCTTATATCCAGCACAAAGAATTACCCGTCGTGCACCCTGCTTGATCAAATAACGCAAAAGAAAATCCAAGAATGGCTCCCCCTGAACATCAGCCATCACTTTGGGAGTATCACCTGTCACGGCACGCAACCGTGTCCCAAGTCCCCCGCAAAGAATCAAGAAATCAGCTCTCATTTAAGCCACAACCCCCGAATTAGGCTGATAAAAAATGATCTGGGATCCCAGCATCTCGAATTTAAAAGGAATCTCAAGAAAACCCTTCAAGGCCTGACGCACTGCTGGCTTTTTATCCGGCTCAGCGAAAATAAGGACAAAGCCTCCGCCCCCCGCGCCAAGAAGCTTGCCGCCCAATGCCCCGGCCTTCATTCCCTTGTCATAGATCGCATCAATATGAGATGTCGTGATTTTCTCTGAGAGCGTACGCTTGATCTGCCAACTCTCGTGAAGAAGTCGACCAAAGGCCTTAAGATCAGCGGCATTAAGGGTCTTCATCGCCTCCTGCACCAATTCATACATGGCCATCAATTCCTTTTTACGGGCCGGAATATTCTGAACCTGATGGGCCGCGATCTCAGAAGCGGTCCTCGAAAACCCTGTAAAAAAGAGCATCATGTGTTCCTGCAACACCTTGGATGTCGCCGGTGGAAGGGTAACCCGACGAATACCCAAATGCCCCTCACCTCCGAATTCGATATAATTAAAACCCCCGTGAGCCGCAAGGGTCTGATCCTGACACCCCACATTCTCACGGATCATATTCTGCTCAATATCAATCGCTTCGCGCGCCAACTGCTCCTTGGTTGTCATAACACCTTTAAGCGCGTAAAGCGCATTCAACAAGCCAACTGTAAACGCCGAGCTTGATCCGAGCCCCGTGCGTGCCGGAAGATCTCCATCATGATGAATTTCGATCCCGTCCTGAATATTGAGAAACCGCAAGGTCTCACGAACAGAAGGATGATCAATCTCATCAACGCCCTGAACATGCTCCATCTTGGAATAAATGATCCGCGAACGGTGCTCAAAGAACGGAGGCAGATACCGCGCTGTGATATAGCAATATTTATCGATCGTCGTCGCGAGGACAGCTCCGGGATGCTCATCAAACCAGGCCGGATAATCTGTCCCTCCGCCAAAGAATGAAATCCGAAAAGGAGTCCGACTGATAATCATACTTTCTCCCTGATATTGATCGATAACATCGAGCGAATCTCCTCGACGACTGGCTTCCCGAAACGGGCACACATCATAGATAAATACGCCTCATTGCCAAAATACTCATTGAACGCCGCATCACGAAGCCGCAGGACATCGCGACCAGATAAATACTTTGTCGGCACTGGCTTGAACGCCGGACTCATCTGCGCAAATTCATCCCCGCGCTCAGGCAGGTCCACCCCGCGCGCCTTCATATCATCGTAAAGTTTGCTGCCTTTATATACCGTCACACAATACAAATTAGCATACTCACAATTCAATTCTTTTGCGAAGTCCAACGTCTCTCTCATGGTGGCCTGCGTATCATCCCAGAATCCAAACATATAATTGCCGACAATGTTAATATCCGCATCCTTGGTCATCTGGATCACATCGCGGATCTTTTGATTATCAAACTTTCCCTTAACGATCGACCGGCGGATCTCTTCATTGCCTGACTCGATCCCATACGCAAGCCAGCAAACACCCGCAGCACGAAGTTTCTTCAACAATAAGGCATTGACCGTATCGATCCTGGCATACGCCCAAATATTGATCTCCTTACCCAACCCGCTCGCTGCGAGAAGATCACATACCGCATGAACACCTTTATTGTCAACGGCGAAAAGCTCATCCATCATCTTAAAATTCGTCACACCGCGTCGAACAGCAGATCGAATATCTTCCACAACCAACTCAGGCGCACGTTGCTGATACGAAGACTTATAAAAATCCTTAACACAACAAAACTCACACGTAAACGGACACGAGATGCTCGCAAACGTCGCGCCGTACGTTTTGTCCTTCCTCCCCCACGCATGCCAGTTATGGGCTCGATACTTCTCCAAAGGCAAGAGTGCCCAATCAATTGCGCCCATCTCCACAGGATTAAAGGGCAAATGATCAAAGATCTCAACCGGAACATTTCCTAAAGAACTCACCGCGGCTTTCACCTTCTCCGCGGCCTCTGTCTGTTGAATATGGGCGGAAGGATGTGAGCCTGTCGCAAGGATCACGCAACGTTCCACATCGATCGCCGAGAGCGCCTTTATAAGATCGCCCTCATCCATATTCTCCGCTTCCATATCAATGATACGGGAAGAAGGATATCTCTTGGCTAATAACGCAAGCCATACCGGTGGCTCGATCGCAGACAGATGAACGACCTTACCGTATTGCTTCTTCTTAGCATTGGGCTTAATAAGGACCGTTGGCATCAGACGTTCGCGTATTGATTTCGTTTTAAAATCTGATAAGCCTTCACAAG
This sequence comes from Candidatus Omnitrophota bacterium, assembly GCA_015228785.1. GTDB lineage: Bacteria > Omnitrophota > Gorgyraeia > Zapsychrales > Fredricksoniimonadaceae > JAAYZZ01. The sequence continues at coordinate 99,108 of JADGCU010000002.1, read as the reverse complement.
CTCAGCTATTCCCAACGAAAGCGACATATCAGGCTTGAAGCCCGTCTTTTCAATTTTTTCATTCGAGACAATATAATCCCGTTTATCCGGATCCTCTCCTACCGCTGCCTCGACAAAATAAAAGTCTGGCACATGTTTCTTGATCTCTTCGCAAAGCGCCATCTTGCTCAAATTCGCATCACTAAGCCCCACATTATACGGCTCATTCTTCATCTTCTCAAAATTGTTGAGCCCATGAATAAAAGCCTTGGTCACATCGCGCGTGTGAATGAAATTCCGCTTAAAATGTGCCTCGAAAAGGATCACAAACCGGTCGTAAACCGCCCGATACACAAAGTCATTCACAAGAAGATCTAGCCTCATCCGGGGACTTGCCCCAAAAGCCGTCGCCAAGCGCAACGTGATCCCATGCCCACTATCCAGAACTGCTTTCTCAGCATCACATTTTAGGCGCCCATAGATCGAAATCGGCCGAAGCGGGGTTTCCTCGGTACAAAACTTCCCTTTTTCTCCCACACCATAACCGCTATTTGTTGTCGGGAAGATGATCCGCTGCTCCTTGGATGAAAGATCCACAATAAGCTTCACCGCATCAACGAGGATCGCCTGGGCACCCGCCGGATCCTTAGCACAAAGCGGCGCTCCAGTCAGACAGGCCAACGGAAATATGGCGCCACAGTCTTTCATCAGTTTCTCGACAAGCTTCTTATCCCGAGCATCCCCCCGCACAATTGTAAACTTGGAATGATGACAAACCTCAAGAAGTGGTGCCTGACCGTACATAAAATTATCAAGAACAACAACCTCATGCCCCTCTGCCAACAAACGGGGAACCATAACAGACCCCAAATATCCTGCACCACCTGTTATAAGTATCTTCATCTTGTCCTCACAAATAATGACTATTAATACGGTTTTCGAGCAGCAACTATATTCTGTCCCCAGAAGAATTTCAGGTCTTTAAAACAAATTCGATTCCTTCCGCCAGAGATGTCTTCGAACGCCAACCCAGAGAAGAAATCCTTGAGTTGTCCAATAACTTGCGCAGAGTACCATCTGATTTAGACGTGTCCCAGCGCAACTCCCCCTTGAACCCAACAACGGCCTTGATCAAAGCAGCCAATTCTTTAACCTCAATATCTTCACCCACGCCAATATTCATAGGTTCCCCTGCGTCATATTTCTCCAGGAGAAACAGACAGGCGCTCGCCAGATCATCTCCGAAAATAAATTCTCGGCGAGGTCGGCCAGAGCCCCAAAACACGACCTCCTGACTACCAGAACGCAAGGCTTCCTTAAACTTCATGATCATCGCACTTAACACATGCGCATCTTTCGGGTCTTCCTCGCCGCCTGGACCATACACGGTTGCCGGAACCGCCACGATCGCCGGAAATCCATACTGTTTGCGATAGGCCTGACACATGACAACGCCAGCGGCCTTGGCTATCGAATACGGCTCACTTGTCTTTTCCATGGCGCCCGTCAAAAAGCATTCTTCCTTGATCGGCTGGGAACAATCTTTGGGATATATACACGAGGCCGCAAGAAATAACAGCTTTTTCACACCGCGGCGAAAAGAAACGTCAATAATGTTATTTTGTGCCTGCAAATTCTCAGAAATAAGCTCAGCCGGATGCGCCTGATTCGCCCCAATGCCCCCTGAGCGAACTGACGTCAAAACAACGTACTCGACCTTTTCTGTATCAAAGAAGCGCTCCACAGCCGCACGATCCAACACGTCCAAACGTAGAGCCGTTGAGGAAAAAACAGATCGAAATCCCTGCCGGCGAAAATAGTCGCACAAGGACATTTCAATGACATCGCCATGTCCGACAATAAGAAAAGGGGAGGATTTATCCATAAAGAATGTTCCGTCAGGGATCATCTCCCGACTTTACTTTTCATTGTAGTAATTGCCATGTTCAATCAAAAGTGAAGCGCGGCCATCCTCACGCTCCAGGGCGTTCTTATACGCGGGGAAAATATCCCCCGGCTCCTCAAGCTCAACGACATCGATCCAGTCAAATGTCTTGCGAAAAGCCTCGGCGAAATTCCCAATATGCTGATGGCCGGGATGAACGGGCTTAAACGGCCCTGTGGCAACACGAATAATCACACGCGGCTTGACCGTACCCCCGCTCATATCAGAAAATTTATCCAGCATGTTGGACATATCCCCCATAGCCAAAAGAAGAAAATTCTGCCGCGGATACACAGAAATCGGAACATACCCAGCAAGAGCCAGGCCGATCGAAAACTGCATCTGAAAACTCTCATTCACAGGGAATTCCAAAGCACGGTCCTTGGGAACATCCCGAAGTGTCTGATACATAAAAGTACCCGGAACCGCCGCCGTCTGACCGACAAAGATCGTCTGCGGCTGCGTTGCGAGCCATTCCATCGTACGTTTCAATTCATCAAAATATTTCATAATTTATCCTGAATCCTTACCGGACAGTAGATCAAAATTTAATCAGTTTGCCGAGGCCGGAATGCGGCCACGCATTCTGATACGTAAAATAAATGATATTCTTCTCAAATTTCGTCCCTTTAAACCACGGCTCACTGCTCCCCCAAGACTCGCGAGTATCCGTCATCACACTGAGGCCATTATCAGAAACGATGAACTTAACCGGAAGATCAAAATTATGTGCGTACTTAACAGCCTCGTGAAAGATGCCCGTCTCAGAAGACATATCACCACAAAAAAGAAATACCCGCCCCTTTTGGCCCTGACGCTTCAAGGCCCAAGCTGTTCCGGCCGCTACCCCCATAAGACTGCCCACAATGCCTGAACAATAAATCTTATATTCGGGAAAACACAGCGCAATGCTCCGGCCTTCCATGATCGCACGCTTAAGATCCTCCCGAGAAACACCTTTTAAAAGGCACAGCTCATGCGAGTCCCAGAAACCAAAGATATAATCATCAGGCCCAATATTCTGCTCTTTAAAAATCCGAATGAGCTCTTCTTCGCGCCCAGCGCGAAGATGTACGGGCGCCTTGATCAAGCCTTTCCCGAAGATCTCAGCGATCTCGTTCTCAAAACTTTCAATATCTGCCTTGGTTAACATTCCCATATACCATTCAATCTAAATTAGCCTTAAACCACTCAATCGTTTTCTTAAGACCCTCTCGAAGCGGGATCGTCGGCTCCCACCGCAACTTTGTTCTCGCCAGCGTAATATCAGGCTTACGCTGTCTGGGATCATCCTGCGGCAACGGCTTAAAGACAATCTTGCTCTTTTTCCCAGCCAGCTCATTAACGATGCGAGCAAATTCAAGGATTGAAAATTCATCCGGGTTGCCAATATTAACTGGCCCCTTAACGCGAGTAAATAAAAGCCGAAGAAGCCCCTCGACCTCATCATCCACATAACAAAACGACCGCGTCTGTGTCCCATCACCATAAACAGTGAGCGGCTCACCCCTCAGAGCCTGACAAATAAGATTGGGAACAACACGACCATCACGAAGATTCATCCGCGGACCATACGTATTAAAGATCCGCGCCACACGCACATCCACTTTCTTGGTACGCTGGTACGCAAAGGTCACGGCCTCGGCATAGCGTTTGGCCTCATCATAAACACTGCGCGGCCCGTTCGGATTAACATTTCCCCAATACGTTTCTTTCTGAGGATGCTCAAGCGGATCTCCGTACACTTCAGATGTTGATGTCAAAAAAAACACAGCCTTCTTTTTCCGGGCGATCTCAAGAGTATTATGCGTAGCATGAGCCCCCACAAGTAACGTCTCGATGGGAAAATTCAAATAATCCACTGGACTCGCAGGAGAAGCACAGTGAAGCATATAATCTACACGCCCTGCGATCTTAAAGGGCTTCGAAACATCTTGCCTCACAAACTCAAAATCCTTATTCTTAAGAAGGCCCGCCAGGTTCGCCTTCTTACCCGTAATCAAATTATCCAAACAGATAACTTTGTGACCTCTCTTTATAAGCTGATCACAAATATGACTGGGAACAAAACCGGCTCCGCCGGTAACAACAGAAACTTTCTTAACTGCCACAATACTCTCCTATAGCTTAAACAGCCTGTCCGAAGTGACGCCTTTAAAAACATTCTTCACATCAAAAACCAAAGATGCCTTACTTAATATCATTTTGTAATCCGCCCTCGAATGATCCACCGCAATGATGACACAATCCTGAGCGGCCAAAGTTCTGACGTCAAGAGACACCCCCTCCATCTTCAAACCATTGATATTAAGATGGGGAACAAAGGGATCCGAGAACGAAACCACCGCTTTTTTATGCTGTAAAAGCTCAATCAGTCTCAAAGATGGCGATTTCCGAAGATCCTTCACGTCTTTTTTGTAGGTGACACCAAAAACGAGGACCTTCGCCCCCGCAATCTTCTTCCCTTGGGCATGAAGCCTCTCCTCCAAACGACGAAGAGCATACTCGGGCATCGAAGAATTAATATCAGCCGAAAGTTTAATGAACCGCGATGTGTGCCCCCGCTGCTTAGCCTTCCAATAAAGATAGATCGGGTCCTCTGGTATGCAATGGCCTCCTACACCCAGCCCTGGATAAAAAGGCATAAACCCAAAAGGTTTTGTCTTAGCCGCATCAATCACTTCCCAAATATCAATCCCGAATTTATGACACATCATGGCCGCCTCATTGACCCAGCCGATGTTCACGATCCGGAAGGTATTCTCCAAAAGCTTTGTCATCTCAGCTGCGGAAGGTGATGACACCACATGAATATGCTTGATGATCTGACCGTAAAGGAGTTTCGTCAGACGACAACAGGATGGCGTAAGCCCTCCTACCACTTTTGGGATCTGAGTGACCGTGTGCGCGCTATTCCCTGGATCCACACGTTCCGGAGAAAAGGCCAAAAAGAAATCTTTCCCTGCCTTAAGACCGCTTTTTTCAAGTTCCGGCTTAATTAATTCTTCCGTCGTTCCAGGATATGTTGTGCTTTCCAGGACCACCAATGTCCCCCGTGAAAGATTCTTGGCCACAGCACGGACAGCTGACAACATAAAAGAGATATCCGGCGTATACCTCTTTTTGATAGGCGTGGGAACACAAATAATGATAGCGGCACATTTCTTTAACAAGGAGGAATCTACAAATGGGAAAAAACGTTTAGAACCGATCGCTCGCACAATATCAGCGTCAGTCAAATCAGTAATATAACTCTTCTTTTCTAAAAGCTGACGAATACGGTCGACGTCATTATCAATGCCATAAACCTCAAAGCCCTTACGGACAAATCCCAAAGCTAAAGGAAGACCAACATATCCCATCCCGATAACGCCAATCCTGGCTTTCTTCGAGATGATCGCATTCTCAAGCCGCTTCATGATCTCCCCTTCCCATGCCGTGGTAATCAAATCCCATCTCTCTCAGGCGTTCGCCATCAAGAAAATTCCGGCCATCAAAGATGACCGTCTGGGTCATGAGATCCTGAACACGCTTGAAATCGACTTGATGAAACTCCTCCCATTCCGTCAAAAGAAGAAGGCAATCTGCATTCTTGGCTGCTTCATAAGGATCGTGGCAAAATTTAACTTTCTTAAGAAACTCTTTGGCCTTTTCCATAGCCTGCGGATCATAAGCCTGAATACGTCCCCCCTCAGCCTGAAGAGCCTGGATGATATCGATCGCGGCCGCACTACGCATATCATCCGTATTCGCCTTAAAGGCCAGTCCCCATACAGCAATAGTTTTGTCCTTAATGATCCACAATTTATCTTCAATAAGTTTAACAAACGACTGTTTTTGCTCTTCATTAACCCGACGGACACTCTTTAAAAGATGAAAGTCGTAGCCACTCTTCTCCGCAAGACGGGCAAAAGCATCGACATCCTTGGGAAAACAACTCCCACCATAGCCCACTCCCGCGTTCAAGAAGGCACGGCCGATACGCTTATCATAACCCATGCCCTCGGCCACTTTCAGAACATCCGCACCCACTCGGTCACAAATCTGTGACACGGCGTTAATAAACGATATCTTGGTTGCCAAGAATGAATTTGAAGCGTGCTTGATCATCTCGGCCGTCGCGAGATTCGTCACAACGATCTTGGCCTTCAAGGGGGCATAAACCTCCCGCAAAAGCTTCTCCGCACGCGCAGACTCAACCCCGATCACGATACGATCCGGATTCATGAAATCCTCAACCGCTGACCCTTCACGCAGGAATTCAGGATTGGAGGCGACATCAAATTCCAGATCCGACTTCTTCCCATTCTTGAACTTCGGGTTCATGTTCAAATGAACGGTCCGCTCGATACGACGCCCCGTCTCAGCAGGAACCGTAGATTTCTCAACAATCAATTTGTACGAATCCATATGCCGGGCAATCTCACGCGAGACATTCTCAATATAAATCAGATCCGCATCGCCATTTTTCTTAGGCGGCGTGCCGACAGCCAAGAAGATCACAGTCGACTTCTTGATCGCATCCCCTATAGAACTCGAAAAAGAGATCTTTCCAGACTTGCGGTATTTCTTAAGAAGTTCTTCAAGACCAGGCTCATAAATCGGAACAACGCCCTGATTAAGAGACTTGATCTTGTCCTCATTATTATCAACACAGACCACATTATGCCCGATATGCGCAAAGCACACGCCCGACACAAGTCCCACATATCCTGTTCCGATGATCGCAATATCCATATGCCCCTTCTTCTCCCTATTCTTCCGTCGACTGCGAACCAGGCTTACGCTTATTAAAACCTGAACTGCTCCTCACGGTTGTAGACGGGAAAGCCTTCAGACGGAAGATCACCCACACTTCACTGCCCGCATCCTGATAATGACTTTTCTGACTAAACGCAAACTCTACTTCCCAAGAATGAAGATCACGCACAAAGGAATACTGCTGCTCCAACAAATTCTTACTATGCGCATCCCAACGCCCATACACGACCGTACGCCACTTGGGATTAAACTTATAAGACAATTGCGTCGTTATAAAATTAGTGACTGAGCTGGCAGGAGCTTGCGTATACCGATCACTAATATCAAATTCCCATCTCTTATTATCCTTCAAATACAGATCAACGCTCCCGCTCTGTACGCGATGCGTATCATTGCTATAAGTGACCTCATTATGAAACGTGACATACGGGTTAGGATACGCCTCATTGGTAAGCGTGAGATCCCCAAACCCTTCACCCGCCGGATCATCCGCAACACGATAAGGTGTCGTAAACAAAGACCGAAAAAGATCAACAGACTGTCCATTCCTTTTTGTCTGCAGCTTGTTTTCAAACCCCAGAAGAATCTGATCACTCTTGGCACGGCTGTCCATCGCGTCAAACTGGACAAACTTCGAAGACGGCATCGTCGGATAATGCTGATACAGATAAGACACTGTTGGTGTAATGACGTGCCGCAATTTATTGATCTCAATGCCCCATTTCTTAAAATATGCCTCATAAACACGATAAAATTTTGTGCTGATATCAACGCCGGTCTTAAAGATCCCCCGGATACTATTATCATCCTTCTCCGCGTTCGCACGAGAATATGCGGTCTGCTCAGTCCCCACATTAGGCGTGACTTCTAAAAAAGACACTTTAAATGGCCGGGAAAAAACATTGTCCGTATCAAAACGGGTTGTCCCTGGATGGAGATCACTGGGAGTCGGATACTTCTGTTCCAACCTCGAAAGCGTATTGGAGCTCTTAAAATAAAAACCCGTATCCCCAACCTGCTGATTATTTAACGTATAATTAAGCTCAGGCAAACGTTCAACAGCTGTCTCAAAACGGTTCACACGAACATCCGCGCGCAAACTCATCGACGAATAAGGCAACGTACGCGTCAGCAAGAAATATGTTTGAGGCGCCGCATCCTGACGATATTCCTTCTCAAAATAATCCTTCAAAAGTTCACTGTCAGAAAGTTTATAGTATTGAACGACGGCGGTTGTCTGAGGATCAACATTCAACCGATGACGCCATTCAACCTTATAACGTTCTTTTTCCGTTGTCGGCGGTTCTTCATCCTGCCAGGGATATTGATCCCGACTGCGTTCGTTCATATAATACGTCTTCAAAAGCCCAGTACCCAATTTACCGGCTCCATATTTCACATCCACACCCCAAGCCAAATCTTTCTTTTCACGATAATCCACATGATAAATCGTCTCAAGTCCCTCCATAGGATACGTACGGTATGTGGTCAAAACATAAGGCCCAAAATACTTGGTATATCCGGGAATAACCGAGAAATGCGGACGATCATTTCGAAGAGACTGTGTATATTTAGGAAAATGCATAGCAGGAACGCCACCAAAATACAGCGTGGAATTACGAGCCGTTGCTTTTTCATTAGGATAAAACTCAATGTGCTCAGATTTAACGCGCCACTCGGGAGTATCATAGTCGCTCGTTGTCAGATACCCATTTGACAAAACATAATAATTCTCACTGATCTTCGAGATCGTCTCCGCACGGCCAAAGAAAGGCTTGGCCATAATACGGGCATTGGTAAACTCACCTTTTTTCGTCGAGAAATTATAAAACCCCTTATCTGCCCAAATAGTCCCCTGCTCAGAAACAACAACAACCTGTCCATTGGCATGGGCTTCCTGTTTATCACGAAAGAACTCCAACCTATCACACAAGAGCATGGAGTTATTTTGCTTAAGAACCACATTTCCACTGGCAATAAATTTTCCCTCTTCCGCCATGTATTCCACATTGTCGCCATTCAGCTGAACGGGCTGCGACATAGTTGTATCGCCAGTGACCTTGTCAGCCTTCTTTGCGGCAGATTCAGCAACCCCCGCATTCTTTTGTGCATGGCCCGTTGAAAGGCCTCCCCAAAGAAGGAGAAGAGAACTTACGACCAAAATACTTAAGAAATTAATTTTTCTTTTCATGACGGATTAGCACCTCTGCGCCGACAATGCCCGCATCATCATCAAGGCGGGCCTTGATAACACGAACCATTTCAGCTTGGGTTTTCATACAACGACGTTTAATAACTCCCTCAATAGCGGATTTCATAAACTCCAAGCTCCTCGAGACCCCTCCGCCAATAATAACGCACTCAGGATTCAGAATGTTCACAGGGCCGACAAGGCCATTGCCTACTTTCTCGCCAACCATTTCCCAGAATTTCAAGGCCTTCTTCTTCCCTTCCACAGCCCGACGATAAACATCCTCAAGACTGATATCATTCTTCCCGAAAATCTTGGCCGCCTCTTTTTGAAGGCGCTTATTACCCACATAGCGCTCAAAACATCCCCAACCACCACAGGTACATTCCGGCCCTTCTTCATTAAGCGGCATATGGCCGATCTCACCAGCCGCAAATCCTGTCCCACGATAAATCTCATTATTTAAAATAAGCCCCGCACCAACACCTGTGCCCAGGGTCATACAGATCAAATTCTCAATCCCCTTCCCAGCCCCATACTCCCACTCTCCCAAAGTAATCATGTTCACATCATTCTCGAGCTGAACCAAAAGATCAAGCTTCTTTTCCATGATGCGCTTTAAAGGAACATCCGACCATCCAGGAATATTAGGAAGCACACGAACAACCCCTTTATCAACATCAATGAGGCCCGGCAACCCGATTCCGACACCCGCGATATCCCGCTTCAACAGACCTTCCTTGCCAGCCAAGGCCAAAACCGCTTCACAAACCGCATCAATTAGGGAATCTGAACTTTTAATAAAAGTCTTTGTGGAAAAAGACGACCGAGAAAGGACCTTCCCGGAAGGATTAAGAACACCCAATTTGACATTGGTCCCGCCAACATCAACACCTATAACATATTTAGACATAAGATTAAGTAGTATATAGAGTTTTATTCTTAATTTAAGCGCACATTCTACATGAAAAACAAAAGAGGTTCAACAGCAATGATTTGGAAAGATATGAACCCGAAAGGCCCAGCTAATCACAGCTTTTCTTGCTTTTCATCCGCATTTCCGCTAAATCCAACAACACAATTACGCCCAAGTTTCTTAGCCCGGTAAAGCGCCAAATCCGCATTTTCCAAAAGTTCCTCCATTTTGTGCGCATCATCAGGAAATGCCGCAACCCCAATGCTGATGGAAATGGCAAGCGCGGCATCATAGGCCTTGATCTTCTGATCACACACAGAACACCGTATACGTTCCGCGACCAAAAGCGCACCTTCCTTATCCGTATCCGGGAGAATGACACAAAACTCCTCCCCACCAAAACGCCCCGCAATATCGATCTCACGAGTCGACAAATTAACAATCCGCCCAACCTCACGAAGAACCTGATCTCCTACCAAATGCCCATGCTGGTCATTAATACGCTTAAAATGATCAATATCTGCCATCAAAAATGAAAATGCTGACTTCCGAAGTTTAGCACGGGCAAATTCCTCTTCAAAGCGTTCCATTAAATGACGACGCGTATGAAGCCGCGTGAGCCCATCAGTAACAGCCATATTCTCAACTTCTTTATAAAGCTTGATACGCCGTAGCGCGAGAGCAAACTGCTGAGCCAAAATCCCAAAAACCTCCTCATCCTTGGCCTCAACCCCTTTATACACAAGCTCACCCAAAACCATTCTTTTAGCTTTCAACGGAAAGAACTGATACCCCTTAAAAGAAGAAAAGTCATCCATATCCTTGGGTAGCGTCTCAACCAGCTGACAGTCATTAATCATAATATGACGATAAATATGCTCTTTAAAAGCCTGAAAGGCCTCCTCCTCATCAAAGGTCTTGGTAATATCGCGCATCAAATCATACAACCCGAAAATACTGTCCGCTTCTTCCTGAAGACGACTTTTCTCTAACGACAATTCATCTTTTTGACGGATCATCTCAGCATAAGATTCCTTAATTCTCAAAATATCCTCATCCGCGGCCTGTTCAGATTGCAATATCACAACCTTCGCAAAATAAGCGACCGAGAGAACAAAGACGATCATAAAAACGATCATGAAATAAAAAGGCATGCGTCTATCCTGATGGAACCCCACGGGCAAAAGCCCGCTGTCCCTTTCCTTTCATTACGATGATTCCACAATCCACCCGCTGGTAACATCCTTCGCCAAAGAATCATTCATCCACGTATAATCTTCTGAGAACGGACAAAAAAAACTATGCGCACTGAACCCGGTTTCGCCCTCTATGTTTCGCCTCATAAAGAGCCTTGTCTGCCTTCACAATAAGATCTTCCCGTGTCTTGGCATCAGCAGGAAAGGACGCCACACCTGCTGAAACCGTAACGCGGGTCTCCTCCCGACGTAGAAGAATCTTTTCTGCCGCAACCGCCTCTACAAATACCCGGGCTAGATCCCGCGCCTCTTCCTTATCACACTCAGAAAGAAGCACGCAAAACTCCTCGCCTCCGTAACGGCAAAGCAAATTTCCCGGTGAAGAAAAGTGTTTCTGCATCAAAGCTGCAATGCTCTTTAAGACAATGTCCCCAGCTGGATGACCAAAATTATCGTTATAGCGTTTAAAATGGTCTAAATCGATCATCACAAAAGACATTTCCTTGTCACGTCGCAAATGCCGCTTTGTCTCTTCATCCATACGCTCCATAAGATACCGCCGAAGATAAAGACCGGTAAGGCTATCGCGAATCGCAAGATCCTCAACCTTATCGTATAGCTGCGCATTCTCCAAAGCCACAGCACTTACATCTGCGATCGTTTTCAAAAATCTGAGATCCTTATGTGTAAATGAACGAGGCTCGGGGTTATCCAAACGAAGAATCCCTAAAGGTTTATTGCCCACAATCAAAGGGACACTCAACAACGATTCAATCACGCGCCCTTCTTCCCCATCGATCTTATCCATGTCAAAACGAAAATCCCTCCTCGCATCTTCCAAAAGAAGAGGCGTAAGCATCTTCATGACCCAACGGTCAAAAACATCCCCTCTTTTTTGTTTGATGTGAACAGGTCGATGCTGCCGGGAAGAATAAACAATCGCCAGTTCCCCCGTCTGCGCCTCCAAAAGATATAAAATAACTATCGTATTCTGCCGGCCCAAAAGATCCGTGACTTCCCGACAAAGCGTATGAGTTGTTTCTTCCACAGATAGACTGGCAGAAAGATTTTCAACCAACTTCTTAAGCTGAGAATAAGAAACGATTTCCCCGCGGAAAGCCGTGATGACATCATTCTCTTTCTCAAACTCAGTACGCAAAAGATTAACCTTCTCAAAGAGTTCTTCCCTTTGAAGTTTGACAGTGGCGCGCTTTTTCTTGAAACGTTTATGGAAGAGAATAAGTATAACGAGACTTAAGAAGAGAGCTGTGGAAAGAAAAAAGAAGAAATCTTGATCAAGCCTCATCGCGTAGACAAAAAATCCTACCAAAAGAAGGAGGAGGCTGAAAGCAAAAAGATGCTGCCTAAATAATCGTTGCTTCGGTGTCTGGATCAAAGAAATGCACCTTGCTCATGTCAAAAACAACTTCCATATCCTTGTTCACCTCGGGTCTATTATGGGCCCCGACGCGAGCAATGAAGCTGTTCTTCCCTGAATTAAGATACAGGAAAACTTCCGAGCCCAACGGTTCAACCACGTCACACGTCACACGGATCGTATTTTCTGGCGATGACTCTGATACAAAAATCTTATCGTAAATATCCTCACTGCGGATACCAAAAATCACATCCTTCCCTACATACGAGGCCATACAACTTCCCATCTCATCCATAAGCTTAACGCGAAACTTCCCCTCATCAAAATAGTATTTCTTCTCTTTCTTGACGAGAACCCCCTTCATAAGATTGATCGGCGGCATCCCGATAAAACTCGCCACAAACTTATTGGCCGGCTTATCATAAATACTCATGGGTTCAGCCACCTGCTGAACCACCCCGCTTTTCATCACGACAATCCTGTCCCCCATGGTCATGGCTTCTGTTTGATCATGGGTCACATAAACAAATGTTGTCTGAAGCCGTGTACGAAGCTTATGAATCTCCGCGCGCATTTGAACGCGCATCTTGGCATCCAGGTTAGACAATGGCTCATCGAACAGGAACACCTTAGGTTTGCGAACAATCGCCCGTCCCAACGCAACGCGCTGATGCTCACCACCCGAAAGCTGCCGTGGTCGACGATTCAGATACCTTTGAATATTGAGAATCTCAGCCGCCTCATGAACGCGTTTTTCAATCTCGACCTTAGGATAACCACGCAGCTTAAGACCAAAAGCCATGTTCTCGAAGACCGTCATGTGTGGATACAAAGCATAATTCTGGAAAACCATCGCGATATCGCGATTCTTGGCAGGAACATCATTGACCAAACGGTCACCAATCCAAATCTTCCCTTCGGAAATCTCCTCAAGGCCTGCAATCATCCTCAGGGTGCTAGACTTACCACAACCCGAAGGTCCGACAAGGACCACAAATTCTTTGTCTTTAATCTCGAGACTAAGACTGTCCACAGCTTTCACTGTGCCATCTTTGTAGACCTTACTCAGGTTCTCGATTCTAATGCTTGCCATGGATTCCTGCTTTATACACCCAGGAGGGCTCTTAGGGTCGTTCTGGCGGTATCCATAATACCGTTTGATTTGGTGAAAAGCTTGTCATATTCATTGCTGAATACGGTATATTGTTCCTCAAACTTCTTGTCGCTGTCATCGTCCTTCTTCTTTGGCTGCCTAATCTCCCGCCATAATAAAGAAAGCATTCTATCAATTCTTTCAATCTGATCAACAGACCCCCTATAACTCCTGAAAGATTTATTGTCCGACAGGGTTCCTAAACGAGAGATGGATATGTTATATCTCCATTTCGCTTCCTCATAATTCCAGCACTTAATAAGAATATTAAGCGTCTGTTCGTAGGCAAAATTTCTGTGGTTAATTATAAGATCACGCAAAACAGACGTTTTGATATTAAGAAACTCAGATCTCGGCCTATTAAGAGGCAAGGATCGTATGCTCCGCGAAATCTCAGGAAACCAATTGGCCAGAAGTGAGTACGTGCCATAAGTGTCAACCAAACTCTTGGCGCTATATTGATCCCCCGTCCTAAAATCGCCTATAGCAATATCGGAACTTGTTGTTTCAATAAAAGCCTTGAGATTGTTATAAAATTCGACATCTTCCAGAACGAAATCAATATCCCCCGGTATCTGCACGATCCTCTCTGCGTCCGGATAATTATCAAGCACATGCCCCCAACCCGCAAGCCAAGTCTGACATGAATCAACAGACCACGTCTGTAAAACTTCAAGGGTCTTATATCGCTCATCTTTTATAAAAGAAGCGGCATCCCCCCTTATCACCGTATCCCGAGGAACCACAACAATCGGCTTGGGATCGATCTCCTTACACCGCTCAACGGTCCACCAGAAATACCACTGACACTTCTCATTATTCTCATACCCTTGGTATGGAAAAATAATGATCGGTTTTGAGGTGATGCTTTTACTATCAGGTTGCTTTCCCATATCTTTTCTCAAACGTCAGGATTGCGTATATTACGATTTCCCACGCTTTGCTCCCAGCTGCTTACGGATATCATAGGCCTTATCTTCCGAAGTATCAAAAATCAGAGGCTTGGCCTTCACTACCTCGTTCCGCGTCTTGCCTCGAGCTGACGCCTGACATCGTTAGCCTTCTCCTCTGTCACGTCAAAGCGCTGAATGATGAAAAGGGCGATAACTGAAGTGACGATCGGGATACAAACATCATAGATCCGCATCCACAAAAGCGTATCCGGAGCCTGGCCGATACCAAGATCCTGTTTAAACCCCGTCCCGGAAAGCATGGCACCGCCGAGAAGCCCCGCAATAGCCAATCCCAATTTAACCATCCACCAATAAACAGCGCTGAACATCCCTTCGCGTCGCTCGCCAGTCTCAAGTTCGTCAACATCGCAAATATCAGCCAACATAGACAACAGGATCGTAAAAAGCGACCCCAAACCGAAAACGATGAGCGGAGCACAAAGTAAAAGCAGGTAATGTTCCTGGATCAGGAACCCACAAACCTGAAGAAAATTGATGAACCCGGAACCACCCAACATTTCCCAGAGCTTGCTATCAGCAGGATGGACCTGATTGTAAGCGAGCCACTTCATGGCATAGCCAACAATGGACAACGGAATGGTGATGTAAAAGGCATTGCGCTTGCCCAGCTTCTTGGAAAGCCATACGATCTGGGGAATAATAATAGCCGTACAAATCGCACTAAATGTCCCGTAAATACCAAGCATCTTACCACCGGCAGAATAAGCAAGCCCCGTATCCGGGGCGTTCTTGAACATATAAAAGAAGACGACCCAAAGGATAAACGTTGAACTAAGCATGAATCCGTTGAAGATCAGGAATGTTACCGAGCAGATCTTGACGAACACCTTAATTTTGAAAGTCAGTGCAATATCATCGAACAATTTCTTAAGGACAGGGTGAGCATACAACAAAAGATAAAGAACCGTAAACACGGCACCGCCCAAAAGGATCGCGATAGCCCTTACCGGAAGTGAATTGAACGCAAGGTCCTTCCAGGGAACATAGAAAGAAAAGAAGAACGCAAGAACACAGCAAGAAGCAAAAAGTATAGAGATGGTCTTTGAGCTATGTGCCTTTAAGTTCTTTAGAAAATCTCCTGTGATCTTTTTCGGCTTAGGCAGTTCAGCGAATCGTTCTTTGATAAAAATAGCCGGAAGAACACCTGCCATGAGCAGGGTCACTCCGATCCAGATAGCAAAGGTCCGTATACCGAGAACCGGATCAGCTTCCCCTGTCGCAGGGTTAGAGAAAAAGTTTTTATTATACATGATCGCCCAGCACCAAGGAGAAAGCAGCCAGGGTATTTGGGCCAGGATCCTGCTCCAGCCTTGCAAGGCTGTTCGTTCATGATAATCAGGCGTCATTTCATATCCCAGGGCGATCCATGGAATTGAAAAGAAGGCGAAGGCGGTAAAAAATAAAATCTGAAAGATAAGAAAGTACCAGCCATTAAATACCGGACCACTTTCAGCATAAAGCCTAAACATGAACATGTAAATAATACCGGAGAAAATCGCGCCCCAAAAGATATATGGTCTGCGACGGCCAAATCTTGTCCTGGTATTGTCAGAGGTATAACCAATGATCGGATCGATAAAGGCATCAAACATGCGGGGAATGAACCCGATCAGACCCGCGATGTACGGAGGGATACCCAACCCAAGGATCAGGATCGCGACCATCTGCCCGATCCAGGCAGCCTGGCTGTCATTGGCCATGGAACCCAAGCCGTAAACGATCTTCTGGAATA
Source organism: Candidatus Omnitrophota bacterium (assembly GCA_015228785.1). Classification (GTDB taxonomy): domain Bacteria; phylum Omnitrophota; class Gorgyraeia; order Zapsychrales; family Fredricksoniimonadaceae; genus JAAYZZ01. The sequence goes on along the minus strand of JADGCU010000002.1, from coordinate 82,883 downwards.
GCGGGATGCGGTCTTTTAGGACTGTCACATGATGGGTCGACTGATCCTGGGCCATTACTTGTTACCTCCCTATTACTATTAATATTAAAATTGAACCTGGGGACGCATCACCCCCTTTTCCCCTTACCTTCAGCCTGCGTATAATCAATAATGTGAGCAATCCGGGATTTCATTTCCTTACGATCCACGATCATATCAATCATCCCGTGGGCCAGCATAAATTCAGACGTTTGAAACCCTTTAGGAAGTTTCTGGCGAACCGTCGCCTCAATAACGCGCGGCCCCGCAAACCCCAAAAGAGCTTTAGGCTCCGCCATGATAATATCCCCCACGCCCGCAAAAGACGCCATGATCCCGCCCATGGTCGGATCGGTCAAAACAGAAATATAAAGACACCCGGCCTTGCTGTGACGCTGAAGCGCAGCACACGTCTTGGCCATCTGCATCAAAGAAATACACCCTTCATACATGCGCGCTCCGCCGCCAGATCCGGAAACAATGATCATCGGAAGCTTGTGCTTAGTCGCATACTCGATGGCACGCGTCACCTTTTCCCCCACCACAGAGCCCATGGATCCCATAATAAACTGAGAATCCGTAACCGCGAGAACCATCTTCTTCCCGCCCATCGCGCCATACCCCGTAATGGCAGCATCCAAAAGACCTGTCAGCTTTTGATCAGAAGCGATCTTATCCTTATAGGTCTTGGCACCCTTGAAATCTAAAGGATCCAAAGACAACATATCCGCATCCATCTCAACAAAAGAACCTTCATCGACTAGAAGTTCAACACGCCTTCTGGCATTCAATGTCAAATGATACCCGCATTTAGGGCAAATATTCTGATTGTTCTCAACCTCTTTAGTATAGGAAGGCTTGTCGCAGGCAACACACTTCATCCACAGGCCATCGGGGATGAACTTGCGCTTGGTAACGCGAACAAATGTATTATTGCTTTTTCCAAACAGACTCATTTTATGCCTCTTTGAAAATAATTTCTAAATTCTAGGTTAGTTTGTATAAGGCAATTCCGGAAAGCGCCTTAGGATAAAAATACGTACTCTTGGGGGGCATCTTTTCACCGTTTAACGCAATTGCCCGAAGCTGCTCAATACGAACAGGATTAAGAATAAAAGCAGCTTCCCCGGTTCCCTCATCAACCTGCCGAAAACAATCTTCCAGATCTTTGTTAGAATACATAATATCTTCCGACTTAATCCCCAACGGATCAAAAACAAAAGCCTTAAGGATCAGAGAATCCAGGCTGCGATAATCCCTGGATCCTTCTTTAATATGCTCATCAATCTGCGAACGATTCTTCAGACGTAAAAGCTGAATACCTTTCTTCGTGTAAAGACCGAAAGTATGTTCATTACGCCCCGCCTTAGCAAGTAACACGGCCAGATCTTCTTTTCTTTTAATCGTATCAATGCGAAATATATTCTCAAGAAAACTAATATCTTTAGGGAAATTCTTGACAATGCGATGAATCGGGAAAATCTGCAGGTCTTTAGAGTCAATATTCGTAAAATAAGTCATCACATAGTTCCAGGATTCTTCGCCTGTTGCCCCAGGGTTCGCCTCAAGCATCATGTCACGATAGCGTTTAGATACCTCATAACGATGATGGCCATCAGCAATAAAAAGATTCTGATTATTAAACGTTTCCACGATTTCAGCGATCAACTTAAGATCCTCCAACCGCCAGACCATATTACGCGTGCCATCATCATCCACCACATCCATAAAAGGCTTGGTCTGGGAAATCTTGCGCTGAAAGGTTCCTTCTACCTTCTTCTGCTTATCAGAAAAACAAACAAAGATCGGGCTACATGCAGCCTTAAGCGCGCACCAAAGTTTAAACCGATCTTCCTTGGCACCAGCATGGGTCTTTTCATGCGGATGAATCCGAACCTTCTCATCTTCGATCTTCATAACAGCCAAAAATCCCATGCGACTGTATTTCTGACCAATAAGCCGATATTCCTGCTTAATATAATAAATACAAGGCTTCTTATCCTGGATCAAGATCTCTTCCTTAAGCCACTTCTCAAAGGTCACCCCAGCCTTTTGATAACGCGCATCATCTTCCCCATGCTTGGCATCTGTCTTAGCAAGCATGACATGGATATAGTTGTAGGGACTACGCTTCTGAAGAAGCTGCTCCTGATCAGATGAGATCACATCATAAGGTGGACATACGACCTTGGAAAAGTCTGTCACCTTCTTGGGATTAAAAACAATGCCTTGAAACGGCTTAATGACTGACATGCGCGCCCAATCTTTCTCTAATATATTGTTATATATTAATATGTTTATGCTAGAAACGTCAGATAAGTATACACAATTTTCTTTATTTGCCAAGCAAGGTTTTTGTCAATCTCAGCCCAAAAAAACATCCCTTTTTCGTTCCTAAGCCAGCGCTCAGGCCACTTAAAACAAAAAAGGGCTCTCTCAAGAAGCCCTTCTTTTCAAATCAATTCAGTTTAAGAACAAAAAAGAGCTATTTTGCGCCACATCCCCCAGAAGATTTCATAGGACAGGAGCCAGAAGCACACGGTGCATCTTTTGAAGAAGGCTTTGACTCCGACTTTTTCTTATAATCTGTCTCATAGAACCCTGTTCCCTTGAAAATAACCCCACTGCCGCTACCGATCAGACGCGCCAGTTTGTTCTTTTTACACTTAGGACATTTGCTAAGCTTGTCCTCAGTCATGGTCTGAAGCGCCTCAAACGCATGGCCACAGGCAGAACATTCATATTCATAAGTTGGCATAACAAAACTCCTTAAAGACACAAGTGGCATCATGTGCCCCGCATCTTGTGCCTATTTAAATACTTTCTTTATCTTATCCTTTAATCCATCCCCCGCAACACTCTCACCACTGGCCCTGGCAAACTCTTCCAGCAATCGCCTCTGATCAGCAGATAATTTCTTAGGCACATCGATCATCACGCGCACATAAAGATCCCCGAGCTCCTCTGAACGAAGGTCCGGCATCCCCCGGCCTTTAACACGAAAGACCTTTCCGCCCTCAGTCCCGGGTGGGAGCTTCATCGTCACATTACCTTCGACCGTTGGAACACTAATATCAGCCCCGAGAGCGGCCTTCACAAACGTCACGGGCATTGTGATCTCAAGGTCATTGCCCGCACGACGAAATGTCTGATGCTCCTTAACGCGAACAAAAAGATATAGCTCTCCTGAACCACCCGGGCCAATCTCACCCTCTCCACGAATGCGAAGCTGCGAGTCATTGTCCACACCCCTAGGAAACGTGACCTCGATATTGCGAACATGCTTGGTTGATCCCCGCCCCTGGCAACTCGGGCAACTTTCCTTAATGATCTGACCAGCACCCCGGCAATTAGGACACGTCTGGGCCATACGAAAAAATCCGCTATTCATCAAGACCTGTCCCTGCCCACCACAAGTCTGACAACTCGCAAGAGCCGATCCATTCTTGGCACCATTCCCTTGGCAATCACGACACACTTCATTGCGCGGAACCTTGATCGACTTCTTGATCCCGGAAAAAGCTTCCTCGAGAGTCAACTCGGCTTCATATTGAATGTCGCGCCCGCGCGCCGGCCCCCGACGCCGGCGTCCGCCACCGCCCATAGAACCACCAAAAAACTGCCCCAAAATGTCATCGATCCCGCCGTCACCAAAAACACTCGAAAAGTCAGCCCCGCGGAAAATATCTTCGGAAGTGTAATTCTGATCGATCCCGGCATGCCCATGATGATCGTAAAGTTCGCGCTTCTTGGCATCTGACAGAACGCCGTAGGCTTCCGAGATCTCTTTAAATCTCTCCTCAGCCTGTTTCTTTTCAGGCTCCTCAACGCGATCAGGATGGAAACGAAGTGCAAGCTGACGATAGGCCTTTTTGACCTCATCGGCACTCGCTTCTTTCTTGACGCCTAAAATTTCATAATAATCTTTTTTCATGCCCCTAACACTAAACACAAGGCGCATGACACAAGAAGCACAAAAGTTCCCGCACTTCTTGTGACATGTGCCATGTGCCTGGCGTCCTTATTTGCCATCTTCCGCTTTAAAATCAGCGTCGATGATATCATCTTTTGCTCCTGACGGACTTTCCTTCTTCTCATGTCCGCCGGGATTCATGGTTTCGGTCTGTGGACCGGCACCGGGCTCTGCGCCAGCACCTGGCTGCTGGGCACTCGCCTTGTAGATCTCCTCGGCCAATTTATGACTCGCCTTCTGAAGCGTCTCCATCCCGGACTTGATCCGATCAGCGGCCTTGTCCTTAATCGCAAGCTTGAGCTCCTCAAGCTCTTTGAGAATTGTATCACGCTCCGCCTGCGGAACTTTGTCGCCGTAATCCTTAAGGGCTTTCTCTGTCGAATAAAGAAGCGTATTGGCCTGATTTAAAAGCTCAACCTCTTCCTTGAGCTTCTTGTCTGACTCAGCAAACTTCTCAGCCTCTTGAACGAATTTCTTGATCTCATCCTCCGAAAGCTTCTTGGGGGAAGTGATCTGGATCGACTGCTCCTTGCCGGTCGCCTTGTCCTTGGCATGAACATGGACGATCCCGTTCACGTCAATGTCAAAGGTGACCTCGATCTGCGGCACGCCGCGCGGTGCTGGCGGAATCCCGATAAGATCAAAACGACCAAGCTCAACATTGTCATTCGACATCTGGCGCTCACCCTGAAGCACACGAATCGTGACCGCAGGCTGATTATCTTCTGCCGTCGAAAAAACCTGACTCTTTTTGGTAGGGATCGTCGTGTTACGCTCAAGAATCTTGGTAAATACCCCACCCAACGTCTCAATGCCAAGAGAAAGCGGCGTCACATCAAGCAAGAGCACATCCTTGACTTCTCCCTTGATGATCCCGACCTGAACCGCAGCGCCTAACGCCACGCACTCCATGGGATCCACACCCCGCTCAATCTTCTGGGCTACTTCTTTTTCAACAAATGCCTGAACGATCGGCATACGTGTCGGACCACCAACCATAATGATCTTATCGATCTTGACTTCCGACCCCAACTTGGCTGTCGCATCTTTCATGGCCTGACGGATCGGCCCACGACAACGATCCACGATCGGGCCAACCAAGCTTTCCAATTTCGCACGATCCAAAGAGAGCGTCAAATGTTTCGGCCCATTGGCATCCGCCGTAATAAAAGGAAGATTAATATCCGTCTGGATTGTTGAAGACAATTCCACCTTGGCCTTCTCCGCAGCTTCACGCAAACGCTGAAAAGCTGATTTATCTTTGGAAAGATCTACGCCCGTTTCCTTGCGGAACTCATCAACTATATGCGCAATGAGAGAATTGTCCATGTCAGTACCACCGAGAAGATTGTCCCCGCTGGTCGAAAGGACCTCAAATGTGCCCCCTTCGGCCATTTCAAGAATCGTGACATCCAGCGTCCCACCGCCTAAGTCAAACACCATGATCTTTTGTTCCTTGCCGGCCTTCTCAATGCCGTACGCCAGACACGCTGCTGTGGGTTCATTGATAATACGAAGAACCTTCAGCCCCGCGATCTCACCAGCATCCTTAGTCGCCTGACGCTGATTGTCATTGAAGTACGCCGGGACCGTAATAACCGCGCCCTCGACTGTATCACCAAGATACTTCTCTGCATCCGCCTTGATCTTCTGAAGAATAAACGCCGAGATCTGTTGCGGCGTGTAATCTGTCCCCAGAACCTTGAACTTATGATCTGTCCCCATCTTGCGCTTGGCCGCATAGACGGTCCCTTCCGAGTTCATGGCCGCCTGACGACGCGCGGGTTCTCCGACGAGCCTCTGCCCGTCCTTGGTAAAAGCTACAAATGACGGGAACGCCTTTCCTGATGCCACGCCGGCCCCTTCGGCTGACGGGATAATAACCGGACGCCCGCCTTCCATAACAGCAGCCGCTGAATTCGATGTCCCTAAATCAATTCCAATAAACTTTGCCATATCACTACCTCCTGAAAACTTGAGTTATTCTTCCTGTTTGTTTCAGATATCAATTATCATGCTTTAATCAAGAACGAGCCTGGATCCAAAGCCCGTTCCTGCCAAATCCTTGATTCTTGACAACTGCTTTTCCTTTTTACTTCTCCTTTAAATCCTTGCTCTCTTCCGAAACCTCCAACGACTCCGAAGGCTTACGAGCCACCTTAACCTTAGCGGGCTTGGCCACGCGATTGCCCAATAAATATCCCTTTGAAAACACTTCAATGACGGTCTCATCTTCATGATCATTTGATTCCACGACCATCAAAGCCTCATGCTGATTATGATCAAACTTTTTACCTAAGGCCTCTATCTCCTTCACATCATAGTTTCTTAAAAGATCCTGCATGCGCTTCATGACCATCTCAACGCCCTTCACAAGTGAAGCGCCTTCAAGAGGATTTGTTTTAGCCGCCGCAAGCGTCCGCTCAAAATCCTCAAAAAAACTCAAAAGTTCAATAATCACCTCTTCATGGGCATACTTGATCAGTTCCTCGCGCTCACGTTGATTACGCTTGCGCATATTATCAAACTCGGCAAAAAGACGAATATACTTATCCTTAGCCTCGCCCAATTCCTGCTGAAGCTTTTCAAGCGTTTCCGCACCCTCAGGGGGCGGATCAATGCTGATATCTTTTTCTTCTGACATAATCTCCATCACATCATTTCATGAATAACATCTGACACATATTCCAAAGCTGACACAACACGCTGATAATCCATCCGGGTTGGCCCCAAAACCGCAATGCGTCCCGATGGACCGCGACGCGTCTGAAACCGCGACACCGCTAGCGCACACTCATCAAAGGCCTCACACGCCGTTTCCTGCCCGATATAAATCTTGATCTTCCGATCCAGGTCCCGACGAAGAACCTCAAGGATCCGTTCTTTCTCCTCAAGGGTCCTTAAGATCATCGCCATCTTCTGAAGACTGTAACTTCCGACCGCCTCAGCAAGATAATTTGATCCTCTAAAAACATACCCGTGCGAAAGACCGTCAATCATGACAATACTTGCACAATGCGTTAAATCGGAAACGATCTCCGTCGTCTTTTCAGCAAGCGCCTCCAGTTCCTGGATCCCGTCCTGATATTCTCTGTGAACCCGATGACGTTCTTCCTCCAAAAGTGCAATCTCCTGCATCAAGAAATCAACATAATAGCGATACCCGCGCTCAGTAGGCATGCGCCCGGCAGAAGTATGCGGATGCGTCAAATATCCATCTGCCTCCAGCTCGACAAGGATATTACGAATGGTCGCTGAACTTACATCACGTTCATACTCATCAGCAATAAACGCAGAGCTCACGGGCGTGATCGTATGGATATACTGTTTGACCACAATTCCCAAGACCGCATCTTTTCTGTGTTGAGGATCTGTCCGCATAATCACACCTGTCAATAGTGTTTTCCCGGTTGCCACTGGCCCATGCCAGAAGCCACAAATAAAAAACTGAGATTTAGCACTCTTGTCGATCGTTTGCCAGGCGCGCATTATAAAAAAAAGACACTCCTGTGTCAAACAACTTATCAATGTTATACAAACTTTCAAAGAACGGTCTTTAAATTAGAATTTTATGTATCGTTTGTCGCCTGAGCCCGCTGAAGAATTCTTAACGGGCTCAAGCAACGGCCGATAAACCCTTTACTTCACTTCAATCTTTTTCTGCTCTTCAGCCTTTGGCGCCAGAACTTCTTTCTTATCAACCGTGACTATCAAAACGCCATTATCATACTTAGCCTGAACCGAATCAGCCTTAGCATTCTTCGGCAACGGAATGACACGAGAAAAATATCCAAAACTTCTCTCCTGACGATAAACCTTGTTTCCCTGAGATTCTTTCGACTCCGATAATCTCTCACCAGAGATGACAAGAACTCCATTCTTGATCTCAACATTGATCTTGGACTTATCCATTCCCGGCATATCAAAGGTGATCACATACGCCTTATCCGTTTCCTTCATATCATAATCCGGATTAAAAGTAATCTGAGGGGCTACGGCCCTAAATCCCCTCCCTCGAGCCGGACCATAGCCGCCAAATTGCGTCCCCATAAGAGCATCCATCTGCTGTTGCATAGCTCTCATCTCAGAAAAAGGATCCATGAGTTCATAAGCAAGAGGATCCCCTGCCGGCTCATTTGAATCAATGAGCTTCTTTTCAAGGACCACAACCTTGGCCTGAAGTTCAGCCACCTGTTTCTTGAGAGCAGCAACATCCTCATCAGAAGCGGCATGCGCTGCCCCCACAACCCCTACTAAAAATACACCCATTAAAAGAATTCTTCCTGGCTTTAACATGCTCATCTCCTTTCTCTATTCCTAATAATTTATTATTCAACACACTTTTTCTTATCACATTACTTCACGTCCACCTTAATCTGCTTAGGCTTGGCCTCCTCTTTCTTCGCGATCTGAAGCTCCAAGACTCCATCCTGGAATTTGGCCTGTACCTTTTGCGCATCAACCGTTGAAGGAAGCGTAAAAGCTCGATGAAAGCTTCCATAATATCGCTCGCTACGGATAACATCCCCTTCCTTTTGCTCCTCCCTATGTTTCTTTTCTCCCCGGATACTAAGAACATTGTTCTCGATCACCACATCAATGTCATCCTTGGTAAGTCCCGGAAGATCAGCCTTGACTAAAATCGCATCCTTTTGATCCATGACATCAACAGCTGGCGACCAGGCCCCTGCCCATAAAGAAACATCCTGATCCGTATCTCCAGAGATCCCCTGATCAAAGATCCGGGACATGTCACGATGAAACTTTTCAAACTCCCAAAAAGGATTTCTCAAGACCACATTGTGTTGTTTGCGCGGCAATAATGACATAACCCACCTCCCATGTTTTTTGATTACTCAAGGTAAGGTGTCAGGAATTTTTTCGTTCAAGACACCCTCACCTTTCACCTATATAGCCACAATATTAGCAATCAGTCGACATGACTGCCAACATAATGGCAAAAAAAATCCCTACTCCCCCCTATGCTCAATCTCCAAAATAACCTTAATCCCGCTAATATTCACACTTCTTTCCTCTAATAGATACTTAATATAGTTCAAGGTCTTAATTTGAACCTGTGAATAACATCTGGTTCTCACCCCAATCCTCTTAGGGCATACGACGCCCATTTCATCAAGCTTTCTTAGGGTCCAAATGGGGATCTGGACCATATCTGATGCGACGCCTATGATAAAAAGTGGAGCGATTGGGTCAATATCAACATCAAATTCCTTTGGTACATTTTGACCCATTTCCCCAGCTTTCAGTTGAGAGTTTTCTAAATTCATAGATACGTCCTCTCTTCTGATTAAAAAGATATCACAAGCTAATTAACTTGTCAAGAACTTATTCTCAGAATAGTTAGATAATCTAACTAAATAAATCAAAATCAACGTGATAATTGATCCTTGGCCTCTTTTAAAATAGCCTCTGCCTCTGCCCTGGCATTAAACCCAAACTCTAAGCTTTTTGAAGCAAAGATAGCCGCCTCGACATATTTTCCCTGCGACAAGAATGCCTTCGCATTTACAAAAAGAATGTTGGCCTGCTTTTCCGTACTCGCTATTAATAAGTACGCATAAAGATCGCCCTGATGTTTTACCAACCGGACCTGATGAGGACTATTGGTCACCAAATCCAGCTGCCCTCCTACAATCAAGATCCCCGGGAACTTGTTCATAAGATCATCTGCCAGCCACCGGCTGGTATGATTCCAGATCATATGCGCTCCAGGATCATACGTTGTCATAAAAGGATATTGCCGAGACAAGGCATCAACGACCTGATTCCCCGCAGTATCAACGCCATAAGAAAGAGCATGCGCTTCAATAGGAGCAGGCATAATATATGATGAAATAATATAGTAGCCGGGATATTGTGAGCGCAACTCTTTAACAAACGTATCTCCCTGGCGAATCATGCGAGCTTGCTCAACACACACAAAAACAGCGTAAGCCGTACAACAAATATAAACTCCTAAAAGAAGAACGCCCATAAAACGAAAGCTCTGCGGCTTATAAATCAAGAAAATCATTAACAACACAAGCCCCGACAGGCAGACTCCAGGGATCGCATAATAAGGCATGTAATGCCGGCCAAGAACGAAGAATTGAAACAACACTCCAAGGGCGGAAGCCCTCAGCAAAAATAAATACCTGTTTGATTTATCCATCACAGGCTTAATAAAACTCAAAATCAACGCCCCACAAGACACGAGAACAAAAAACCAAAAATCTCGAGCAACTTGTCCCAATACCGAAATAAAACTGCTAAAATTAAAGAAACCAACACGAGGAGTACCACCAGAAACATTACACAGATTTAACTGGATCGCTCCCCAGAGGTTTGAATAGGCGTACCAAAGAGGCATTGTCCAAAGAAGAAATGCGCCAAGGGCAACAATCAAGAACAGTATTTTCTCCCGCCAATGAAGCACCAGCAACGGCACCAAAGCAAGCGGGAAGAAACTATATTTCGTACTGATTCCCAGTCCGCACAAAAACCCAAGCCACAAGGCCGCACGCCATTCCTGATAAGGAGAACCAGAAGAAAATAATTGAAAAAGCGACAAGATATAAAGATTGATAATACTCATCAGCAACAACTCGGGAGCAACATTCGCCCCCGCAGGGATAGAAAGCACGCTGATGCCGAGGGCTATAAGTCCTGGCAACTGCATCACGAAAGCCGCCAAAAAATCCCGTGTTTTGCGATAAACATCAATCACTAAAAGAAGAGACGAAACAAGAAAAAGCGCCACCAAAACAGCATGAACAGCGCTTAAATAAAGTTCAGGATCCGCCAAGACGCGGTTAATCATTTCAGACGAGGACCGTCCTATATTCAACACCCGCATAACAGAAGAACACAACAATTGGACAGGGGTTCCTGGATGGTAAAAGAAGAACGTCTGTTTTCCTGAAGCGATATTGAGGCCGTTTATAAGATACGAATAACAAGAATCATAATAATGCCAATAAGGACCCGCCGCTATTTTCAACGCAAAACACAAACCAGCCAGCGCAACAGGAACAGAAATAAGCAAAAAATACATTAACTAACCTCAAGTGAATATTCTTCTAACAAGGAATAATTCATTACTCAGAATTTCCCAACCTGGCATTCAAGAATACTCCGGCAACATGATGCGGAACATTGGCACAAATATGAATGCCCTCCTCAAGATATTCCTCATGAATAACATCCCCCTCTCTATGGGCAAGGTGGACAAGATCCATCCTTTTAAGCGGAATTTTCACATCAATGTGAGTAACTAAACTGGATAATTCATTCTCGATCTTGAGAAACAACTCATCGAGATTTATCTTTTCTTTGGCAGAGATCAAAACCGTCTTATCATAGCGCTTACTCACCGCTTCCATAATGCCTTTGTCCTCAAGCCTGTCAACCTTGTTCAAAACAAGAATCGTCGGTTTTTTATGTGCCTCGAGTTGTGTGAGCACTCCTGTCACCGCTTCCTTAAAGTTCTGATGATTGGGATTACTGATATCAAGAACATGTAAAAGCAGATCCGCGCTTTGAACTTCCTCAAGAGTTGCCTTAAACGCCTCAATCAATTTGTGCGGTAAATCGTGCATAAAACCAACCGTATCAGAAAAAACAACTTTCTGCTTATTAGGAAGGGTATGCTGACGGGCCAAAGAATCAAGTGTTGTAAAAAGCCCGTCTTTAGTCTCCTGATGGGCCCCGGTCATGGCATTTAATAATGTTGATTTCCCGGCATTAGTATAACCAACAAGCGAGATCAACGGCACATGCTGCCCCTCGCGGCGCTTACGCTTCACCTGACGAGAACGTGTGACATCACCAAGATCTTTTTTAATCCGATCAATTCTCTCGCCAATCCGCCGGCGGTCAACTTCAAGTTTCGTCTCCCCCGGCCCCATGGTCCCAATTCCGCCCCCTTGACGTGACAGTTGATCATAGTGTCCGGTTAGACGGGGCAGACGATATTCAAGCTGCGCAAGCTCAACCTGAAGCTTCCCCTCAAGAGAGGTTGCCCGCTTGGCAAAGATATCGAGAATAATTGTCGTCCGATCAATCGTCTTAACGCGAAAGGCTTCCTCAAGATTCCGCTGTTGAGATCCTTTCAACTCAGAGCTAAAGATCACGGTTTCAGCTCCCAGGACCGGGATCAACGCCACAATCTCTTCAACCTTCCCTTTATTAATAAGAGTCGTTGAAGACGGTGGATGTGCGGGACAATGAACCTTGCCAACGACCTCCCCATGACAGGCCTTAACCAACTCTTCCATCTCGTAAGCAACTTCCGCCGTTGGCCAAGTTCCCCGAAGTTTAAAATCTACAATGGCGATCAATACTTTTTCTTTTGTCACATTACCCCTTCCCTCTTCAACAGACAATCTGTTAAGGCAGGACATATCTTCTAAACAACTCCTGTGCTTCAAAACGAATAAAATCGAGGGGCATCACATCGTCAACACCCGAAGATCTCATGTGTCCCCATTACTTATTTAATCACGATTATTTAAAGAAACATGTAACGATCTGATAAATAGCATAGCTAACAGTTCCAATAGAAACTAAGACCGCAACAACTACGCCTATAGATAAATCATCTTTCATGCTTCCTCCTGTCTTTTAAAAAACCCGTTAAATTTCTTCCTCACATCAATCTTCTTATGTCTTCAACCACACCCACAACACTGGCGTCAGGCGCCGCATTAATCCATTCTAGTCTCTTATCTTTCCTGAACCACGTCAATTGCCTTTTAATATAATGACGGGTGTTACGCTTCATCAACTCTTTCGCTTCCCCAAGAGATCGGACTCCTGAGAAATAATCCCGCAACTCAGGGATACCAATAATTCGTGATGACGTCGGCGTCAAGGCGTGCTTCAGCAGTGCCTTCACCTCACCCTCAAGTCCGAGCGCAAACATCTGATCAATCCTGGCTTCTGCTCGGGCATATAATTCCTCGCGTTCCCGATTCAGACAAAAGATTCGAATATGATATCTCCCCCATAACCCCTCACGCGTCTTTTGAAGCATCGAGATAGGAACACCCGTGGACTCAAAGACCTCCAGCGCGCGAACAATACGGACCCTGTCAGCGGACGTTATCTTTTCAGCCGCTTGAGGATCGACCTCCTGAAGACGACGATAAAGAACCTTAAGCCCTAACTTATCTGCTTCCGCTTCAAGATGGCGGCGCACCTCCGCATCCGGGGCACCGCCTTCCAAAAGACCATCCAAAAGCGCCATCATATACATGCCACTCCCGCCACAAATAATGGGGGTCTTCTGTCGCGCCAGAATATCCTTAATCGCCTTAAGAGCAACCTCCCGATAAAGGGCCACATTAAATTCCTCTTCAACAGAGACAATCCCCATCACATGATGAGGGACGCCTTTCAACATGTCTTGTGATGGTCGATCGGTCGTGATCATGGCCTCACGATACACCTGCATGGCATCGCAAGAAACGACCTCACCGTTCATTTGGCAGGCAAGCTCAATAGCAACAGCGGTCTTCCCCACAGCTGTAGGGCCTACAAGAAAAACAATAGGAATACGGGGCAAAGCACAGGACACAAAAATCTCCTCGGCCTTACGAGATCTTTCCTCTGTCTTGCGACTTATGTCTTGTGTCTTTTTTATCACGGATAAATTAAGGTAGGATATCCCAGCCCTGACAACGTTGACTCGAGCTCTCTTGCATCTTTAAGAGCTGTGAGCTGTCCAACGCGAACACGATACATGATCTTCCCGTCGGAAGACTTGATCTCAAGAATATACGCATACTGCTTACGACCGATAAGCTCCTGGACCAGAGTCTCCGCGCGCGCCTTATCGACAAAAGATCCCACCTGAACCGTAAAATACTGCTTTTCTTCCAAGAGTTGACGCGCGACCGGGCCCTCAAAACTATCAGGATACTCCCGGATGATTTTCTTCAAAAATTCCCGCGCCTGGGCCCAACGCGCTAACTTCAAATTCGCTCGCGCGGCTTTCAGATAAAAAAGACTCATCATCTCTGAATCACTTCGTTTTGCGATCACAGAAATCGCCTCTTTGAGGGCCTGATCATACTGCCCTTGCATATACAAAGAATCGATTAAGCCGACCGAAGATTTATCATAAAGGTCGCCGTGTGGCTGGCTCGCGATAAGTTTCTTATAAATATCATACGCCTTAGCAGGCTCCCCGAGCCTAAGAAAAGTCAGACCCAAATAATACTGAACCTCCGCTGCTTCGACTTTGCTCAGAGATGCCTTCGAAAGCTCTTGGGCAAGATCATTGGCTTTCTTATAATCCCCCTGGATTACAACACTCTGAAGATCCGCAAGCGTCGGCGCGGCCCACACAGAGGAAGCCTGGAAAAATACGAAAATTATTAAACAAAAGAAATATCTCATAAGAGTACAACAAATATACCGCTTCACCCTATGATGTCAATCAAAGTTTAGCCACATCATCATTTCCCACGTAAACGCAAATAATCCTCAATCACCTGATTATGATCAAAGGCATAGCGAAACCTTCTCAAATCTTCATAAGGGACCACTTTAAGGCCCTTGGCATCATCACCAGCCGCGGGTTTGCCAATCCCTCGGGCAATAAACACCGTCGTCACCGTATGAAATCGCTGATCACGTGACGGCTCAGAATACGTATGAAATTGTTTTAACCCCTCCAGATCCAATCCCGTCTCTTCCTTGGCTTCGCGCTGTGCCGCTGTCTCCAGGCTTTCGCCGCGATCCACAAAACCTCCCGGCAAAGCCCAGCCAAAGGGCGGATTCGTACGCTCGATCAAAACAATGCCTCCAGCCATCTCAATAATAATATCCACTGTGACATAAGGCCCCCAAGCAAGGTCATCCATAATATGCCGTAAATAACCATAGACCTGCTTTTCAAATATTCCGAACGCCTCATCATCATAAAGACAAAAAATAATTTCCTTAAGCGAACTCTTGCCCTCGCGTGCCACCTTAAGCGCCTCTTGAGTCATGATCTTGGCTGCGCCCACAACCGGAAAATGACCGACACCGCATCCCAGGGCCGGAAAGGCGATCGACGTGAGACCAAGCTCTTCAGCACACTTGAAGGCATTGGCACATGACGTGCGCACCAGATGTTCATCGGTCTTTAAATCCATGGCCATGGTCGCGGCATGAATCACATGCTTCGCCTTAAGCGAACCAGCCTTGGTCGCAATTGCCTCACCAGCGCCAATAGGCCCCTGGGCAACAGCCTCAGCTTCGATCTCTGCCCCACCCTTTTCTTTAATGACACCCGCAACACCACCTCCCATCACAAGCTCATTGTTAGCCGGGTTCACAATGGCATCAACGACAAGCTCCGTGATGTCAGCTTTCACAACTGTAATATTCGCGTTTCTTACCTTCATCTTCTCTCCTCAGCCAAGGATCGGCTTAGAATGTTCCCGGCATTTCTCACGAAATGCCTCCAACTGCCCCGTGGCCTTAAGATATTCAGTCCATTGCCCCTGGTCTTGACCAAAGTCCTGACCAGATATTTCTTTGAGTGCCTTAAGCGCTCCGCCCGTTGTATCTGAAAAGACAAGACTCATATAATCATCGATCTTTTCCACAGCCAAACAGGCCCCCAAACTGATAGCAAAACGCCACTTACGCCCCTCCTGATACCCTTCATTCTCATCCTCCTTGTTTTCAAGAAAATAGAGCCGAAGAACTGAATAGCCCCGAGGATCACCAATCATCGACAATAAATAAACAAAATCTAAACGGTGCGCAACATATCCCGGATCTTCATCATCAAGCGCTTCCAATAAAGGCTCAACAGCGATAGCTCCTAAATCCGCGATCTTTAAATAATAAGAGCTCATACAATCTTTTGCTTGATCACAACTATTATCAAGAATGTATTGCTCGATCAACTGCCTTGCATCCACCTCAGCCTTAACGCCATCAGAGAAAAACAAGAAAGTAGAACCTAAAAAAACAAAAAATAATAAGGTTTTTCTCATGACTTCTCCTTTAACCCGGAAACCTTCAGCGCCAATGCCAGGGCCTCGGCCTTGGTCGTCACCTTCCCTAAATGCTGGGCCTCTTCAACTTCTTTAAGGATCCTTGAAAACTCGGGCCCGGGCTCAAGCTTCAATTTTCTAATCAGATCATATCCATCAATAAACCGCACAAACGGCGCTTCATCCTTCTTTTGAAAATATCTGTCAATCAAAGGAAATGCAATATCTTGATGATGCTTAATATCATAATCCGTCGTCAATGGCCCGCGTGTTGAACGCTGATCAGCCGTTGATAAAAGAAGAATCGAAACGGCCTCTGCCTTAGCATCCCTGAAAAACCGAAAAGTCATACGCTCAGATGGTTTCTTGAAATTCGAGAGATACCCCGGGCGAAGATGAAGCCCGATCATATCCTCAAGGGCATGGCGTTCTTTAGTAGACAGCATCAGCTGTCGGGCAATGATCCGCGCAATCTTCGCCCCCACATGTTCATGGCCGTGGAAACTTGTCCGCCCCTCTTCCTTCTTTTTAGTATCCGGCTTTCCAATATCATGAAGAAGACACGCGAATTTAAGAAGAGCGCGCCGACTATGACCACCTGAAATCACCTCATCCACATACGCCTTCATCCTTGTGTCATCAGAGAAATCATTAAGAAGGATTTCCAGCTGATGAATCGTCTCCAGCGAATGTTCCCAAACACCCAAGTGATGATACCCTCCCTGATGAATCTCTTCCATCACGCAAAGCTGAGGGATCACAACAAACAACAGACCATCTTTATGCATGGCTTTTAACGTCAACGCGGCACGGGGACTTTCAAGAATCTTAAAAAGCTCCTCACGAACGCGCTCGGGAGAAACTTTAGTAATTAATTTTGCCCTGACCTTAATCTCTTTTCTCGTCTTCGCTTCAATCTCAAAGCCATGCTGGGCCATCAAGCTATAGGCACGCAGAAGTCGCAGGGGATCGTCAATAAAAGCCTGTTTAGCGACCATGCGGATCATCTTTCCCCTGATATCTTTAATGGCAGCTTCATTAGGCAAAAGCACATGACGAAAATCATCTGAGGCATGAAGAGAGCGGAAATCAAGGGCAAGCGTATTTATCGTAAAATCCCGTTTTTTAAGGTCTTCCTTAAAAGTAGAAGCACGAAAATTCGCAAAATCATAAGTCCAAAGTCCGTCAAGCCTCTTTTTAACAACCCGCGCACATCCCAGATCCTTGTCGAGAAGAACAAAAGTGCCCTTAACTGCCTTGGCAAAACTTTGAGCAAGCCGCAATGCGTCTTGAGAAACTGCAAAATCAAAATCCCTGGTCCTTCGTCCTAAAAAAAGATCGCGAAGTGCTCCTCCCACAAGAAATAGGGAAATATGTTTTCTCTGGATCAACCTGTGAAGGACAAGAAGTTCGGGGATATCATTTAGGCACGCCATATTCACCCCAAGAAGGAAAGATTACATTTCATTGGTGAGGGCCTGCTTCAAAACCTTTTCCTCAACGAAGATCGGCGTTTTAAGCCGCACCGCAAGAGCAATGCCGTCCGAAGGACGACAATCAATGATCACAGCCTGCCCAAGTTTATTCTTAAGCTGTAACTTGGCAAAGAATGTTCCCTCCTGCAAATCATCAATCAATACAGCTGAAACCTCAGCCTCGAGAGAGTCGATCAATGAAACCAGAAGATCATGGGTCATGGGACGCGGCGCCTCAACCCCCGCGATCTTCATCTGGATACTTGTGGCCTCCAAATATCCGATCACAATCGGGATCTGACGAGCTCCCCCCTTCTCGCGAAGGACAATAGCCTGATCGTGATTCTTTTCATCAATGATGATCGTAGCCAATTCAACTTGGATCATAAGCAAACTTTTATTTCTTCTTCCCCTTATCTCGCTCGAGAATAACTTGGATCTCCTTCATAAAGTGATTCACGTCCCGAAACTGTCGATAAACAGAGGCAAAACGTACGTAGGCGACCTCATCTAGAGTATAAAGTTTTTCCATAATGAGTTCCCCGATCGCAGTCGAGGGGACCTCGCGGTCAAACTTCTTCTGAATTGTGCGCTCAATCTCGATCGCCACATTCTCAATCTGCTCAACACCCACCGGACGTTTCTCACAAGCCTTCATCAGACCCGTAATCACACGCGCCCGGTCATACGGCTGACGGCGCCCGTCACGCTTGACCACTAAAAGCGACACCTGCTCAACATATTCGTGCGTTGTAAATCGCTTGGAACACTTCAGACATTCTCTGCGCCGCCGGATAGACGTACCTTCCCCATTCATGCGGGAATCAACGACCTTGGTCTCCTTGAAACTGCACGAGGGACATTTCATAGGCTCACATCAACCCTTCGTAGATCGGAAATTTCTTTGTCAGCTCAGCGACTTGGGCACGTACCTTCTCCAAAACAGCCGGGTTATCACGCCCTGTGATCGCCTGGTCAATAAGATCCGCCACTTGCTCCATCTGAGATTCTTTCATCCCTCGCGTTGTCAAGGCCGGCGTCCCAATACGAATACCGCTGGTCACAGTCGGCGGCTGAGAATCGAACGGCACAAGATTCTTATTAACCGTGATCTTGACCGTATCAAGGAGAGTTGCCGCATCCTTCCCTGTAATGTTCTTAGGACGCAGATCAACCATGAACAAATGATTGTCTGTTCCCCCAGACACAATGCGAAATCCGCGCTTCTCCATAGCAGCGGCGAATGCCTTGGCATTCTTCACAATCTGCTCTTGATACATTTTAAAATCGGGCTTAAGCGCTTCCCCAAAGGCCACGGCTTTAGCCGCGATCACATGCATCAAAGGCCCTCCCTGAATACCAGGGAAGATCGCCGCATCAATCTTCTTGGCAAACTCAGCCCGGCAAAGAATAATGCCACCACGCGGACCACGAAGGGTCTTATGAGTAGTCGACGTAACAAACTCGGCATACGGTACAGGACTGGGATGAACGCCAGCTGCGACAAGTCCTGCAAAATGCGCCATATCAACAAAAAGATACGCACCGACCTTATCACAGATCTCACGAAAACGTTTGAAATCCAAAACACGTGAGTAGGCGGAATATCCTGCAATGATCATCTTCGGCTTGTGCTCAAGCGCAATACGCTCCACCTCATCCATGTCAATGCGCTCAGTCTTGGGATCAACCTTATAGGAAACAATATTGTAAAGACGCCCGGAGATATTGATCTTAAGCCCGTGGGTTAAATGTCCCCCACAAGCAAGATCCAACCCCATCAATGTATCCCCCGTCTTAAGTGCGGCCAGATACACAGCTGTATTCGCCTGAGAACCTGAATGCGCCTGAACATTGGCATGATCAGCCCCGAAGATCTTTTTCAGGCGATCGATCGCAAGTTGCTCGACAATATCCACATTCTCACAACCGTTATACCAGCGAGCCGCCGGATAACCTTCAGCATACTTGTTAGTCATCACCGAGCCCATGGCCTCCATGACCGCTAGAGACACAATATTCTCTGAGGCAATGAGCTCGAGATTCTCTTGCTGACGCGCAAGCTCGTGTTTCATGGCCTGAAAAACTTCGCTATCAGCACTCTCTAAATACTTCATGACATCTTCTCCAAATTAAAAATAAAGAACCTTAACAAAAAGCCCGAAAACTTATTTCTTCACCTTCATAAACTTCCGCTCAATAGCCTGAATTTGCTTAATACGCCTCAGATGCCGTCCTCCCTCAAAAGGCGTCTCTATCCAAACCCGAATGATCTCCATCATGGTGTTCTCGCTGACAAAATTCGATCCCAAAACCAGCACATTTGCATTATTATGACGACGAGAAAGCTCCGCGGCTTCTTTAGAATAACACAACGCCGCGTACACCCCAGGAACCTTATTGGCCGCCATGGAATGTCCGATCCCCGTCAAACATACCAAAATCCCACGACTACTCTTATGGGCGACAACATTCTTTCCCACCTCATAGGAAATTGCCGGATAATCACATGGCGGATCCAGAACATATGTTCCCACATCAACGACCTCATGCCCCAAAGAACGTAAAGCCGAGGAGATTTTCTCCTTAAAGACAAATCCACGATGATCCGCACCAATAAAGATAGTAAATTTCTTCACAAATGACCTCTCAAATCAATTGAATAATCTTTTCCAAACAATCCTGAATCATGCGAGCGCATTCTTGATACTGCACATGGGACCGGCCGATCGGATCTGAAATGTCAAGATCCGATTCGCGCTTGATCGGCAACCCCTGAAACTCACCTAAAAGGTAAACCCGCTTTTCAACACCAGGCACACGCTCCAGAACCTGCTCCCGATGAGACCGCGTCATCACAAAGATCATATCTGACTTCTTCAAAAGCATATTGGTGACTGCTTGCGATTGATGCTCCTGCGCATCAATATCGCGCTCCCGTAAAACATTGACAGCCTCCTGACTTGCCGATGTTGGGAAGATCACACCCGTACCAGCAGAAGCAATAGCCACATCTTCGCGTCCTTTTAACATCTTACGCAAGAGATACTCCGCCATCACAGAACGACAGCTGTTACCGGTACAAACAAAAAGGATAGTTTTTGTCTGCGTGACTTTATCGACATCCTTTTGCTGAATAACTCCCTCACGGACAACTTTAGGCTTGGCAAACATAAAATCCACAATAGTCGATGCCATTCCGATATCAACCCTGCCACTATCGACCGCCAAATCCACCAGTCCATCAAGATCGCGTAAGGCCTCCTCACAAGTTGTGGGTGCTGGATTTCCCTCAAAATTAGCCGACGGAGCCGCGATCGTGCAGTGTGCGTTCTGAACCAGTTTTAAGGCTACCGGATGATCAGGAATACGAATCCCGATCGTCGATCCACCCAAGGCTGTCGGAACGATCACGGTCAAAGGACCTGGCCAATATTTATCAATGAGCTTATAAAGCTGAGGCGAATCATAGGAAGTGTAATTACGAATAAGTTCTTTTTGGGAAATCATGACGGAAAACGGTTTGTCCAAAGCCCGTTTCTTGACCTCACGCAACCGTTTCATGGCCAAAGGATTGGCCCAATCAGCCGCAATGCCGTAAACAGTCTCTGTCGGGAAAATCACTAAATTCCCATCATGAATATGACGGGCAGCCGTAATAATGCGATCCTGCTCTGGAGCTTTGGGATTGATCGAAACAACTGGGGTCTTCACGTCAAGAGTCACAGAACACAAAAAGATTTCGTATCCTGCGCCTTTTTTATCCCTTTAATATCTTCTCCGCCTGCTCTCTCGAAAAATCCTCAAGCTTCTTTGTCAATGAAGGGTCTGACAAGGCAAGGATCCTGACCGCCACAAGGGCCGCATTCTTGGCACCCGGCTTTCCAATGCCAACGCCTGCGACCGGAACACCTGGCGGCATCTGAATCGTCGACAACAATGCGTCCAGTCCATTAAAGCCCATAGAATCAAGAGGAATCCCGATAACCGGCAAATTCGTATGCGCTGCCACAACTCCCGAAAGCGCAGCAGACCCACCAGCAGCACAAATAACAACCTTAACCCCTCGCCCAATCAAAGCCTCGGCATACGCCGCCGTCTCCTTAGGTGTGCGATGAGCGGAAAGAACCTTTACCTCATTTTTAATACCAAAAGACTCCAGCATTTTGACAGATTCTTCAACGATTGGCATATCGTTCTTACTGCCCATCATGATCGCAACCTGAATCTTTTCCATAACCCCCCCCATAAAACCTAAGACGTTTGACGTCTCACCTATTCAATGCTCTCTTGCCAATATCTTTCCGATAATGCGCGCCCTCGAAAGCAATCTTCGCAATCGCACTATACGCCTGCGTGATCGCATCCTCAATGCCATTGCCAAGAGCCGTAACACCGAGAACCCGCCCGCCAGATGTAACTATTGTATCACCCTGCTTCTTCGTTCCCGCATGAAAAACAATAGCGCCCGTTGACATCTGATCTAATCCGCTAATTGCCTTACCCGTTACATAATCACCAGGGTATCCACCAGCCGCCATCACCACACAAACACACGGCCGCTCATCCCACTCTAAAGAAAGACTGCTAATCTTGCCCTCAACAGAAGCCAACATCAATTCCACAAAATCAGTCTTGAGCCTTGGCAAGATCGCCTGAGTCTCTGGATCACCAAAGCGCACATTAAACTCCAAAACCTTTGGACCATCTCGAGTGATCATGACCCCCGCATAT
This sequence comes from Candidatus Omnitrophota bacterium, assembly GCA_015228785.1. GTDB lineage: Bacteria > Omnitrophota > Gorgyraeia > Zapsychrales > Fredricksoniimonadaceae > JAAYZZ01. The sequence goes on along the minus strand of JADGCU010000002.1, from coordinate 60,687 downwards.
AAAATTCCCTTAAACGGCGCCTCTTCATCCGCCATGCCCTCAACAACAGGACGAATGATCGTATCCGCAATGACCTTACGCAACGCATCTGTCACAACAGGCGTCGGTGAATACGCACCCATGCCACCAGTATTAGGTCCCTTGTCGTCATCAAAAATGCGCTTATGATCCTGTGAAGAATCCAATAGAAGAAAACTCTGACCATCACAAACAGCCAAGATCGACGCCTCTTCACCTGTCAGAAATTCCTCGATAACTAAGTTGTTGCCCGCCTCCTTGAAAATCTTCTCCCCCATGATTTTCTGGATCGCCTCTTCCGCCTCGAACTGATTCTGACAAATAATGACACCTTTTCCCGCCGCAAGGCCACTGGCCTTAACAACCAAAGGATACGAATGATTCGCTAAATACGCGACCGCCGCCTTGGCATCCATAAATGTTGCATACTTAGCCGTTGGAATGCCCCAGCGCTTCATAAAATTCTTGGCAAACACCTTACTGCCTTCAAGACGTGCAGCTGCTTCTGATGGGCCAAAAATCTTAAGACCCTCTTCCTTAAAAAGATCAACAATGCCTTTGACCAAAGGAACCTCGGGGCCCACCACCGTCAAATCAATCCCCTTCTCATGGGCAAAATCCGCAAGCGCAATAATATCATCAGCTTTGATATCCACGCATTCAGCCAACGATGCGATACCGCCATTTCCCGGCGCACAATAAAGTTCTGTGACCTTAGGGTTTTGTTTAATCTTCCAGCAAAGGGCATGTTCGCGCCCGCCTGACCCAACAACAAGAATTTTCATAAGCTCCTTAATAATTACGAAAGTGAAAGGGTGAAAAAAGAAATCGCTACTTCACCCTGAAAACAATCCGTTAGACTAATTCTAATTTCTCTTTCTTCCGCCTGATAACTTCCCCGATCACATAAGAAGGCATGCCCGTCTTGGCAAGAATCTTCTGAACTCCCGCAACATCTTCCTTCCTCACAACCACAATAAAACCAACTCCCATATTGAACGTACGATACAACTCATGCTCAACAATACTGGCCTTGGCCATGATAAGCTCAAACACCTTTGGCATCGGCCACGTACCTTTAGTAATCCGAAATGAAAGGCCATCGGGCAAACACTTGGTCAATTTCTCATAAAACGCACCCCCTGTATTGTGCGCCATGCCGTGAACATCAAACTTCTCAACAAGAGGAAGAACATTCTTCACATAAATCCGTGTGGGCTCCAGGATCAGCTTCGCATACATTTTAATTTCAGCAGGAGAAAACGCCTTACGAACCAAAGAATAACCATTTGAATGAATCCCGCTTGAAGGAAGAGCAATAATAGCATCCCCCGCTTTCATCTTGGAACCATCAACCATTTTCTTCTTATCGACGATCCCGACCGTAAAACCGGCCAGATCATAATCTTCCGCCTTATACATCCCCGGCATTTCAGCGGTCTCTCCACCGATCAAAGCGCAACCAGCCTGACGACAACCTTCCGCAATGCCCTTCATCACATCAACCAGGATCTTCTTGTCCACCTTACCGCACGCCACATAATCCAAAAAGAACAAGGGCTTCGCGCCAACGCACAGAACGTCATTCACATTCATTGCGACAAGATCGATCCCAACCGTATCATGTTTACCAATCAGATTAGCAACCAAAAGCTTGGTGCCAACGCCATCCGTGGAAGAAACCAAAACGGGCTCCTTATACCCTTTAGGAAGCACAAAAAGCGAACCAAAGGCCTTCGTCTTATCCATAACACCAGAAACACGAGTAGACTTCACCAGCCCCTTGATCGCAGACACAAACTGATCCGCCTTTTTAATATCAACACCAGCTGTTTTATATGTTAGTTTCTTTTTCATCACAGTAGATTTTTCTTCACGTAATCAACACCATTTTGAAAGACCTGTGCACCATCGCCAAGCTTCCCCTTCTTGGGTAATCTCGTCCAAAAAGGATGCTGGATCTTCAGGAAATGCCTTTCCGGATGAGGCATAAGGCCCAAAATGCGACCCGTCGTATCCGTAATACCTGCGATCTCATCCGTTGACCCGTTAGGATTTCCAGGATACTCACTCTTTACGCCATCAGCCCGGCAATAACGAAATACAACCTGCCCCTTATTCTGAAGATCTTTCAAAACACTAGGAGTCGCCGGAATAAATTTCCCTTCCCCATGCGCCACAGGAAAGTAAACAACATCCTTCATGCCCTTGGTCCAAACACACTTCCCCAAGGACTTAAGATGCGTCCAGCGATCCTCAAACTTCCCGGAATCATTATGAAAAAGGGTCGCGGTCTGCTGAAGCGTCTTGGATGCCACAAATGGCCCTGGTAAAATACCCGCTTTGACAAGGATCTGAAATCCGTTACAAATCCCAATCATAAGCTTGCCATCTTTAATAAACTTGGCAATATCTTCCCCTAGCTTCAGGCGTAACTCATTGGCAAAGATCCGACCTGAGGCAATGTCATCCCCATAACTAAACCCGCCGGGCAAAGCTAAGATGTGATAATCCGAAAGCTTAACCTTCCCTGAGAAGAGTCTCTCAAGATGCACTTCATCAACAAGGGCTCCGCACTGCTCAAAGGCAAATGTCGTTTCAACATTGCAATTGGTGCCTGCGGTACGAGTAACAAGGACGCGAGCTTTTCTAGACATTACTTCTTTGCCTGCTTTTTACCCTTACGATAAAAATCATTAATAATTTTGACCGCTTCTTTAGGATCATCCACGACATGATACAAATGAAGATCATTCTGATCGATACATCCATCCTTTAACATCATATTCTTCAGCCATTCCAAAAGACCATGCCAATAATAACTACCGAATAAAATAACCGGCACTTTAGGCATGCGTCCGGTCTGAACAAGCGTGAGGCTCTCAAAAAGCTCATCCATCGTGCCATAGCCACCAGGAAAGATCACAACAGCCTTGGCATACTTGACGAACATGACCTTGCGACAGAAAAAGTAATGAAAATTCACAAGCGTCCGAATATACGGATTGGGCTTCTGCTCAAAGGGAAGTTCAATATTAAGACCAATAGAATCCCCATCCGCCAAAAATGCACCGCGATTACCCGCCTCCATAATTCCCGGGCCTCCCCCAGTAATAACCGCATAGCCGCTGCGAGAAAGGAGCTTAGCCGTCTCTTCAGCTGCCCGATACATCTTATGATCTGACTTAAGGCGAGCCGAACCAAAAATTGTGACCGAATGCTCAAACTTGCGCATGCGGTCAAACCCTTCGACAAATTCCGCCATAATACGAAAAATGCGCCACTGATCCATTTCAAAGAAATCCGTCTTTCCATTTCCATTTTTATTCGGCATAAGCCCTCTTAAAATTGTAGTGGTTTCTTCCAGGTTTCCTTCAGCTCATGAATATTCGCCTTAAGGCACAAATTCTCCTTGAGCCCATAATAATAGACGTTTTTGTCCTCCAGGACTTTCCCGATAATCGCATAAGAAACGTCACCCATGATGCGTTCAAAAGCCTTTTGATCCTCGGGTGCTACCTCAACAAGAAAACGCGAGTTTGATTCAGAAAACATAATCCCATCATCACGATAACGCTTGCCTTCATAAGGCACACTCTTGAGGATCAAGGTCACGCCAAGATCTCCCGCAAAAGCCATTTCAGCGAGAGCCACACCAATGCCGCCTTCGGAACAATCATGAGAAGAAGCAACAAGTCCGCACCCGATCGCCTTTTGCATCGCCATGAAATTCTTCATCGCTTCCTTAGAACGAACAACAGGAACATCCTTACCAATCAGGCCATAAGTCGAAAGATAAACTGACCCACCCAACTCATCATATGTCTTTCCGACAATATAAACCGAATTGCCCGGCTTCTTCAAATCCATAGTCACGCATTTTGAAACATCCTCGACGATCCCGATCGCCGAAATAAGGATCGTACCAGGAATCGCAATTGATTTTCCTTTATCCGTATACTCATTATAAAAACTATCCTTGCCGGAAATAAAGGGTGTCCCGTATGCAACGGCCAGATCATGGCAACCCTTAGCCGCACGTACCAAGCCGCCCAACCGATCCGGCTTATCCGGATTCCCCCAACAAAAATTATCAAGGATAGCGATTTTACTGAGATCTCCTCCGACAGAAATTATTTGACGTACCGCTTCATCAATCGCGGAAGCGGCCATCCAATAGGGATCGATCAAACCAAAACGCGGATTAATACCATTTGAGATCGCGATGCCTTTTTTCTTCCCCAAACGCGGACAAAGAACGCTCGCATCAGACGGCCCATCGCACGCTGGCCCCACAAAGGGCTTCACAATACTCCCGCCCTGGACCTCGTGATCATAGCGGCGGACAACGGCCTCCTTAGAGCATACATTATAATCAGAAAGGACCTCTTTAAGTTTGTCCCCAAGTCCATCAGGACATGCGAAATTCGGTTCCTTATGTTTGGGAGTTGCCCATAGCGCCTCTTTAGTAATTTTGGGCGTCCCCTCATGTAAGAAATTCATATCCAGATCACAAACCTTAACGCCATGATAAAAAAGCTCAAGCCGTCCGGTTCCGGTATATGTCCCCAAAACCGCCACCTCATTATTCTCCCCCTCAAAAATCTCTTTAAAGCGTTCGATCTTCTCCGGAGGAACGGAAAGAACCATGCGTTCTTGTGACTCAGATATCCAAATCTCCGTATAATTCAATCCCTGATATTTAAGCGGAACTGCGTCGAGATCAACCCTCACGCCAAGCTGCGAACCCATCTCTCCCACCGCACTCGACAAGCCACCAGCGCCACAATCAGTCACCGCACTAAAAAGCCCCTCGTCACGCGCCTGTAACAGAACATCAGAAACTTTCTTCTCCTCAATAGGATTGCCGATCTGGACTGCGCCGGAAGATACAACCTCAGATTCATGCGTGAGCTCACCAGAAGAGAACGTGGCTCCGTGAATGCCATCTCGCCCTGTCTTCCCGCCAATCACAACAACAAGATCTCCCTTACATGCCGCCTTCTTCTCCATGCCTTTAGGAATCAATCCCACATTACCGCAAAAAACAAGAGGGTTGCCCACATAATGTTCATGAAAACAAATGGCCCCATTCACCGTCGGAATACCCATCTTGTTCCCATAATCACGAACGCCGCTCACAACACCCTTCATCACGCGTTTAGGATGCAGCGTGCCGGCCGGAAGCTTCTCAAAAGGATACTCAGGTTGGGCAAAGCAAAAAACATCCGTATTACAGATCGGCTTAGCCCCAAGACCTGTCCCCAAGGTATCGCGAATAACGCCACCAACGCCTGTATTGGCTCCACCAAAGGGCTCAAGCGCAGAGGGATGATTATGTGTTTCCACCTTAAAACAAACGTTATATTTATCATCAAACGAAATCACACCAGCGTTATCATGAAACACAGAGACACACCAAGGCTTATCCAGGGTATACGTCGCCTTGACGATCGTGGATTTCAAAAGATTCTTGATCTCCTCAGTCTTTGTCTTCCCGTTTTCCTTGACTGTATAGCGAATGTTCCCACGAAACGTCTTATGATTACAATGCTCGCTCCAGGTCTGCGCGATCGTCTCAAGCTCCACATCCGTGGGTTCACGCTTCTGTGCCGCAAAATGCTTTTGGATCGTCCGCATCTCATTAAGATTTAAATAAAGCTGCCCTTTCCTGCTGAGCTCGATGAGCCCTTTATCAGAAAGACCCAATAGCTTTACAATCGCAACCTCCGTCTTGCCTCTTAGCTCGCGATCAAGAGAAACATGCCTGAAAACAGCTGCCTCATCAGAAACCGCATGCTGGATCAGCTTATTCATCAGGGCCTTCTCTTTAATAACCTCAAGCTCCTTATCAGAAAGCTTGCCCTCAATAATAAACCGCTTGGCCGTACGAACCGATGTCACTCTACTGATCCCAAGGTCCCGGATGCCTTTCAGGGTGGACGCCTCAACCGGATCCATAACGCCGATGTTATAAGCCACTTCCACGACATTAAATCCTTTTTTATTCTTATAGGGATCTTTAACAGGATGGTCAGAAAATGTATACGTCTGCGCAACCTGATCGACGAGAAGCTCACTGCAGATCGTATCCACATCAGCTTTCATGATCTCGCCCTCAATGACAAAAACATTGATGACCCGAACATGCTTCACAGAAGAAATGCCAAGATCCCCAATATCATGCATGACCCCTTCGCCCAGGGGATCGAAGATGCCAGATTTTTCTTGAATTTCAACGCGCCATATCATATATGAATGCTTTATGTAAGGTGAGACGTAAGACGTGAGAAGCAGAACGCAACCCTTATGGCGTTTACGTCCCCTTCTCACGATTTGGTCTGACCGATTTATTTTCCAGTAACTCTCTTTAAAACTTCCTGATAACCTTCTTTAATATTCCCCAAATCCTGACGAAAACGATCCTTGTCCAAACGTACGCCCGTCCCAACCTCCCATAAACGACAGGTATCAGGGGACACTTCATCCGCCAAAATAATCTCCCCCTTAAATCGACCGAACTCAATCTTGAAATCAATAAGCTCGATATTAAGCGCGAGAAAGAACTTCTTCATAAGCTCGTTCACCTTCATCGTAAGCTCACGCATGCGAGCGACCTCTTTCTCGGTCGCGAGCCCTAGGCCAACCACGTGATCTTCATTCATGAGAGGATCATTGAACGCATCATTCTTGTAACAGAACTCAAAAATCGGCCGGGAAAGGATCTTGCCTTCCTGCACCCCATAATTACGGCACAACGAACCTGCAGCGCGATTGCGAATAATGACCTCCACCGGGACGATCTCGACCTTCTTCACCAACATCTCGCGATCCGAAAGCTTCTTGACCAGATGCGTTGGGATCCCGTTCGCGCCAAGAAACTCAAATACCTTGCAAGAGATCGCATTGTTCATGATCCCCTTTTCATCAATTGTCCCCTTTTTCTTGGCATTAAACGCCGTCGCGTCATCCTTAAAATACTGGATCACAAGATCCGCATCATCCGTCGCGTACATGATCTTGGCTTTGCCTTCGTAGAGTTTTTCTCTCTTTTCCATAGGAAACTCCCTTTTCAATTCTTCGTCTTATTTAATCCCAACCCTTTTAAAGATATAATCCCGGTGCTTGATGTAATACTTGATATCAAAGCAGGCATCGATCTCTTCCTTGCTCATGAATTTGCGCACACGCCGATCGCGGCTGAGAACATCCCGAAAATCAGATGTCTCCTGCCAAACCTGCATAGCACAACTCTGGATCACATCATACGCTTCCGTACGGGTCACGCCTTTCTTCATAAGCTCCAGGAGACAACGCTGCGAATAAATGAGCCCACGGGTCGTCTGGAGACTACTGATCATATTCTTCGGATAAACCAAAAGCCCGTCAATAAGCGGGATGAATTTGTTCAACATATAATCCAGAGCGATCGTTGAATCTGGAATAATAACGCGTTCAGCCGAGCTATGACTGATATCACGCTCATGCCACAACGCAATATTATCAAGGGCCACAGAGGCATTGGCCTTAAGGATCCTCGACAACCCGGAAATACGTTCACATGTCACAGGATTACGCTTATGCGGCATGGCAGAAGACCCGATCTGACCCTTGAAAAAAGGTTCCTCAACCTCGAGAACCTCGGTTTTCTGTAAAAGGCGGATCTCGGTCGCAAACTTGTTCAAAGACGCGCCTACTAACGCCAACACATTCATGTAATTGGCATGATGATCGCGCTGGATGACTTGAGTCGCAATATTCGCGGCCTTAAGATTCATCTTCTGGCAGACATATTCCTCGACAAAGGGATCCACATTCGCATATGTCCCCACGGCGCCAGAAAGTTTTCCGACGCGCATATCCTCGGCAGCGGCCTCAAGACGAGCCAAATTCCTGCGCATTTCATCGTACCAAAGAGCCAGCTTCAATCCAAAGGTCATGGGTTCCGCATGAACGCCATGGGTCCGCGCGATGCAAACTGTATCCTTATATTTCTTGGCCTTAGCCTTAAGAACAGCCAAAAGCTTTTTCGTATCATTAATAAGAATTTCCGACGCCTCCCAACACTGAACGGACATGGATGTATCCAGAAGATCAGAGGATGTCATGCCCATATGAAGATATTGCGCTTCAGGACCAAGATTCTCGCCAACATTGTGAATAAATGCCACAACATCGTGTCTGGTCCGCTCTTCAATGCGCTTGACCTCATCTAAGTCAAACTTTGCATTCTTTTTGATCTTTTCAAGAGCAGGCTTGGGGATTTTTCCTAACTGACACATGGCCTCACAGGCCAGAACCTCGATTTGGAGCATGATCTCAAGCTTATGCTGCTCAGACCAAATACGCCCCATCTTTGAAAGTGTATACCTATCGATCATACCTTATCTCCTTTGTGGAATTGATATATGGTTACATATAAAGCTTATGAAAAGAGGCATTAATATAACAAAATAATATAATAAAATCAAACTAAATCTGCCTATAAATACGTAAGCCCATGATTTACATGGGCTTACGTTCTTGTAAAAACATTTAAAATGAAATTATTTTGCTTTAGGCGCAGGAAGGTTCTTCAGCTCCTCTGGCATGCGGGCCTCAAAATATTTCGCGCTCACATCAACACTTTCTTTCATAATTTGCGGAACAGTGGACACCAACTTCCGCCCTTCCACAGAAGAATAGAAATTAATAAAGGACGTAAGCTCTGCTTCCGAAAAATGCCTATCGTAAACCGGAACCAGTTCTTGAATGATCGCATCAACGCTGAAAATCCCGCGTAGCTTCTCAGCCTGATCAGCAGGCAATTGCGTTAACATCTGCGCAAAATTAGAAACCATGGCCTGACGGGTTCCAAACGCATCAATAAATTTCAAAATCAGTTCCCTTTTTTGTGGCGCAACCATACTCGAAGCCTGAACCGGTGCGATTTGTTGAGACTCGGCCTGCGCCACTTCTGGAGAAGATGCCTGAGGCATATCGGCAACGGGTGCTACAACTGGAACAACCGCCTGCGTATCAGAAGCTTGCGAAACAGGCTCAGCCTGACCTGAAGATCCCCCATCAAGACCCAGAGCCCTTGCCGCATCATCATCGCCTTCAATTCTGGCGATCTCATCTTTATAATACGTCACAGGAACGCCACCCACATCAACTTTTACCGAGTCAGACGCCGTTTCAACAACCTTTCCCTCTACCATTGATCCACTGTTCAAATAGATCTTGGCCGCCCAACATGGCATGGCTATAAAAAGGCTGACCAGCACCAAAAAGATATTTCGCATATTCTTCCTCCTCATTTCACCAATTTTATCCCGGATTTTGCGATAGAAACAAAATCTGCCCGAAAGGCCTTCATTCCCAACAAGCTGCGAATGAAAGGAATAACCCCGTGCCTCCGGCGCAGCCGAAGGAAATTCTGCATTCCCTTTTGCCTCGAGCTTTCAACAAAAAATATGGAATGCAAAATTTAGGTTTATTTGATTGTAAATGTTTTCCTCTCAAGGTCAACAGAATTCACAAAACTGAAAAATACAAAAAGTACAAAATTCGATAGCCATACAAGCTCGGCGAACAAGGACCTATTCTCACTTTTTGCTTTTCACTTTTGACCGCCTTGTGTTAGCATAATTCCCATGTTGAACCAATTACGCAAAGAGATCGATACCAGCATCGCCACCTTTCTCACTCAGATCAAGAAAGAATACCGGCTGCATCTTATTAATCCCATTCTCTATGAAAGCATCCTCGAATTTTCCTTACGCCCGGGTAAGCGCATCCGCCCCCTGCTTCTCCTGTTAAGCTACCTAGGCTACGCCCCCCTAAATAAAAAACCCAACCGTGCGGTTTACAATGCCTCCACTTGTATCGAATTCCTGCACAATTTTATGCTCATCCATGATGATATCATCGACCGCTCAGACCTCAGGCGCGGCAAGCCAACCATGCATCGTGTCCTGCGCAAGACCATCCCCTGCGTTGATCAGGATAAACTGGGGATCGATCTTGCCATCATCGCAGGAGATATCGTCTACGCTCTGGCGATCGATGCTTTTCTATCGATCAATGAAGAACCGCGCCGCAAAGAACAAGCCCTCAAATATTTCATCCAGACCGCAGCCTTTACAGCTATGGGAGAATTTATCGACACCGTTCAAGGTGTAAATCAACTGAAAAATATCCGGGAAAAAGATGTTTTCTTGAATTATTCGCTAAAAACCGCACGCTACACCTTTGACTGCCCTCTCGTGACAGGAGCGATCCTCTCAGGCGCAAGAAAAAGCGAGATCAGAAAACTTTCCCAATTTGGACTTCTCATTGGACAAGCTTTTCAAATTCAAGATGATATTATCGGGCTCTTTGAGACAGAAAAGAAAATTGGCAAGTCTATCCTGAGCGACTTAGATGAAAAGAAAAAGACGCTTCTCATCGTTCATGCCGCCCGTACTCTGAAAGGCAAGAAATATTCAACCTTCCTAAAAATCTTCAATAAACCCAAGAAGACCTTAAAAGACCTTGAAACGATCAAAACGCTCCTCATTGAAGCCAGATCCCTTAACTACGCATTCATGGCTGTCAAATCACGCATCAAAGAAGCAGACAAAATCCTCCGCTCACTTTCTATGCACACTTCTTACCGCACCCTTATCGGCGAGTCTCTCTTCACCCTTTTCCAACAATCACAACATGTCGCTGAAAAGAACGGCCTAACTATTAAAATTTCCTAACTACTTTATCACGAATATCCTAAAGCCTAAACTCGTCATACCCTCCCTAATAGCTTCGTGGTATTTGACAAACATCCTTGCCAAATAAAAAACCCTCTGCGAATAACCGCAAAGGGCTTTTTCAATAACACCAATAAATGCTTACCTCTATTTAACGCCCCACTCCCCTGATTCATCCTGGATTTTATCTCCAGATGACGCCTTATCACGCTGAACACCCGCAAAGACATTCTCCACTGCATCAAGTGCTCCGGCGCCAAGATTGTTCTGATCGATAATCGCAAGATAAACAGCTTTGCGATCCTTATTCTCAGAAGCAACCAAGTTCTTCACGGTAGAATCACCACCAAATACCTGAACATACCCCCGATTCGTTTCCCCCACCAAGCCCTGTGACTTAAGCGCTTTTAATTCTGAAAAACGTGCCTTGCGTCCTTCCAGAGCCGACTTCACTGCGGGCGTCATTTCCTTGATATCATACGACTGCGCGAACACCGCGCCACACACAGCGACCATCACCACGATTGAAATCAAATACCTTTTCATATGTCCTCCTTAAAATATTAGCCGTAACTCATGCCCTTAAGAGCCTGCGATCCTGTTATTTTGTTTCTGCCCCCCCGCTCACCATATCCTCGATGTTGCTCGCCGTCTTCTGCAACCCCTTAATATCAATTGTAATGTGCGCATTGATCGTGATCGGCCGATTAGGATCCCCGACCGCCTTGACCGTACATCCGGCCAAAGCCAGTGCGGCCAAGAATAAAAACACCTTTGATCGTGTTCGTCGCATACCCTCTCCTTTATTTAAAAATCGTCTGCCAATACTGAACCAACCCATCCCATGTCCCATCAGTCAGAATATCATGCGTCAAGTTAAGCTCAATATTTGCATCTTTACTGGCAAGCTTAATCAATCCCGACAAATGATCTGGTGTATTGCTCTTTATTGTAAATGAAAAAACCTCAACCGCAAGCTTTCCGCCATTCTTGATCAAAACATCCAACCTTGCTCTTTCCTGCGACTTAGGCAAATACTGTGTTAACGCTGATAACAATGCCGCATTGACTTTCCCCCCCGAAGGCATCTTAAGATCAGCGTCAATCAATGTAGGGCGCAAGGCATTACCTGTAACATGCACAATCCCTGAAATACGTCCTGCCATCTGAGCGCTTATCTGCTCGTTAAATTCTGCCAACCTTGATGTCTGAAGTCGATCGAAATTAATATCCACCGCATAACTAAGCGACTTGATGATCATATGCGCCATCCCCGTAATGGTGCCCCCGTAAGCCTCAGAACGAACGTCGCTCAACTCAACAGATTTGACATCGCTCTTCAACTGACAACTCGTCTTTCCTGCTTTGATCTTATCCCACATAAGTGCCTCGACTGTTAACGGTCCTGCAACAACAGTAGCCCCCTTATTTGAAACTGAAATTTCCAATTGAGCGGTTAGCCCACGTGCCTTGCCTGGTTCAAAATCAACCTCTCCTCCCGACAAATAACAATTGACCGATCTTTTTAAAGAAGGCAGTGACACGAATTTCGAGAATTCAAGGGTTTTCGCCTTAACAGCCAAAGAATGACCCGCAATCTGCGCTCTACATGAAACGTTCTCAAAGACGACCCTCGCAGGCCAAAAGAAATTCTGCTTCGCAATCTTAAGCTCCGAAAAACGAACACCTGGGATCGCCCGTTCAACAGACCAGCGCACCATATTCGACAAAGGGCGAGGGTCATTAATGATCCAAAGTAACCCGCCGGTGAAACACCCCAAAAGAATAAGAACAAATATAATTATTTTTTTGACCATCTAAACCAGCCTCGCTGAAATTTCATCAAGAACACTGCGCCCGCGTACTGTTGTGCGAAGAACCATCCCGTCCTCCTCTAACAACCCCATTTCAATAAAACTTTCCATCACCTCTATCTTCTCGGGTGGGATATCCGCATGGAACCTCTTCTGTAAATCATCTAAATTAATCCCACGATTCATACGAAGAGAAAAAAGAAGCACTTCTATCATCTTATCCTTTGGCGTGAGTCTTTCTTCGCCAACAACAGCATGCCCTTCCTGCGAAATAGCATTCAAATATTTGGAAAGGGTATCTTGATTCCAGAAACGACGACCGGCCACATGCGAATGCGCCGCCATACCCAAACCGATATACTCTCCACCCTGCCAGTAATTAATATTATGCCTCGACTCAAAACTTGCACGCGAAAAATTACTGATCTCATATTGAGAAATACCCGCATTCTCCAAGAAAGAACAGATGCCCTCATAAAGATCAGCATCGCCAGCCCCTGGCGTCTGCCCCTTACGTACAAAGAGAAGACTACGCTCCTCGACAGTGAGCGCATAGATCGACACATGTTCGCTTCCCAAGCGTATCATATCAGCAAGATCTTGATCAATATCTTCATGCGACTGCCCTTCCATCCCGTACATAAAATCTACACTGATGTTCTCATGGCCCGCTGATCGCAGGAAAGAAAAAGCCCTCTCCGCATCTTCTTGAGAATGTGCACGACCAAGTGAGGTTAGAATACGATCCCTCATAGACTGAATGCCCAGACTCACACGCGTCACGCCACAGCGACGCAAAAGACGCGCCTTGCTCTCCGTAACACTTTCCGGATTACATTCAAACGTAACCTCACAACCATCCTCCCTCATAAACTGCTCACTCACAAGCACGAACAAGGCATCAATCTGTTCTTCCGATAAAAAAGACGGCGTGCCTCCTCCAATATAAAGAGTAGAAAGCCTTGTTCCTTGATATCGTAGAGCTTCTTGCCTGAGAGCTTTCAAATACGCATTCACATAGTTGGCTTGATTCACAGCTACTGAAAAAGAACAAAACAAACACTTCTTTCCGCAAAAAGGAATATGAATATAGAGCGAAGATGAACTCATAAATAATTTTCTTCTTTTTAAAGCCTTTTTTTCATGAAGCCACGTTATTTTTTACCGCCCGCCTTATCTCTCGTCGACAGAAGTATAATTCTAAAAAGAAATATCCTCAAAGAATTAGAAAATTTAAAAGATTATTTTTTACAACTCAAAGGCCATGTGTTATTATACATTCAATGGATAACATTTCGCATAGGAAAGGAGACTGACACAAATGGCTACCAAAAAGAAAGCTGTGAAGAAAGTCGCAAAGAAGAAGAAATAAGCTGAGCTTTTTATTCGTCCGAAAAGCCCCTGGCAACAAGATCAGGGGTTTTTCATTTATAAAAAAGTTTTTGCCTCTTTGTTTCCCTGTGCTAGAATTGATCAAACTTTAAGAAAGGAGAATCCTATGTCTTGCTGTTCAACAAAGAAATGCACCAAGAAAGCATCCAAAAAAGCCCCTGCTAAGAAAGTGGCCAAGAAGAAATAAGTTTTCTATTTTCTTCCTGAAGACCTCTTGCCCTTGCAGGAGGTCTTTTCTTTTCTACATCAATAAATTTCTGTTACTTATCGTAATTTATTCCAGTTAAAATGAACAAAGATGCGCCCGAAATTCTTATCATCCTTTTCAATCCGTGAGTAGCGTCCTTTATAATTCTTCTCCAAAAATCGTAAGACAGATTTCTTGAGCTGTCCCGAACCCTTACCGGGAATGATCTCAACAGACTCAGCGTGCTTGTCAATAGCCTCCTCCATAATGGAATGAAGTGCCTGATCAATGGCCCGATCGTTCGAAAAGATAGAATGAAGATCTAATTTAAGACGCATATTACCCCTGATTGATTCGGTCTCGCTCTTCAATCAATTTCTTACGTGTTGCCTCGATCTCACGTAAACGAACCTGAATCTCCTTAAGCCTGCGCCCGCATTCAGCCATATCACTGCGGTCACGCCCACTGAAAGACGTATTCATCACACGTGACTTAATATACGTTTCCGTCTCAAGCTCTTTTTCTTCTTTCTCTAGATTCTTGATCTCATTCTTGATCTGCTGAACGCGCTTGAGCGCCTGTTCGTGCTTGTCGCGCGCCTGCCGCAAATGTTCCGGTTCATTCTCCTGCGAACGCCGCACTTTCTTCTGCTCTTCAGAAGCCCTGCGTGCCGCCGCCTTCCTCATCTCTTCATCCGCCGCCATACGACCCTGCTTCTTTTCCAGATAATAATCCAGGCCGCCAGGATACTCGCGCAACACCCCATTGTCGACCTCAACAATATGGTTAGCTATCTCCCGGATAAAGAAAAGGTCATGGCTGATGAAACATAGCGTCCCCTGATAACCTTTAAGGGCCTTAACAAGCGCTTCGACCCCTGCCACGTCTAAATGTGTCGTCGGCTCATCAAGCAAAAGGAAGTTCGGCGGATTAATAAGGAGTTTAGCCAGAATCAACCGACTCTTCTCGCCACCTGAAAGAATTGAAACATACTTAAATACATCATCCCCGTGATAATTAAACATGCCTAAAAGATTGCGCGCTTGCGTTTGCGGATAACTCCCAGTAACCGCTGACATGAGCTCCTCATAAACAGTCCGACTCGGATTCAGAACATCCAAACGTGTTTGAGAAAAATACCCCATCTTGACACCATAGCCAAGCTTGCGCTTACCGCCGTCAAAGGGAATCACATCCGCGAGAATCTTTAACAGCGTCGACTTACCAGCACCATTCTCACCGACCAAACAAACCTTCTGCCCCTTCACGATCTCGAAATTCAAATCAGTGTAGATCACCTTGTCCGCGTAAGCCTTCTTCACGTTCTCAAGATTTAAAACTGTATAGCCGCTCTCTGTCGTCTTAGGAAATTCGAAATCCCGGATGCTGATCTTGGTACGCGGCAGATCTACCGTCTGATCCTCAAGTTTCTCCAACATCTTCATTTTATTCTGAACAGCCGAAGCCCGATTGGGCTGAGCATGAAACCTGGTCGTAAATCGCTCCAACTGATCCTTCTTCTTCTCAATCACCTTCTGCTGCTTTTCGAGAGACTTTGCCTCCAGATCCTTTTGCTCCTCATACGCCTCATAATTCCCTTTGACCTTGGCCATCTTCCCATTCTCAAGAACAATCGTATAATTCGTGACATCCCTCAAAAAAATCTTATCATGCGAAATGATCACAAAACTTCCAGGATAATTTGCCAAAAAGTCCTTAAGCCATAACGTCGCGGAAAGATCGAGATAATTCGTCGGCTCATCGAGCAAGAGAAGATCATACTGATACGTCAGCAGCTTTGCCAAAAGTGTGCGCATCTGCCATCCACCGGAAAGCTGCGTAATCGGCTTATGAAATTCATTCTCCTTAAATCCAAGACCCGACAGGATCTTCTCAGCGCGATGCTCAAGTTCATAAATCCCGAGCGCTTCCAAACGCTCTAGAATATCTCCATAACGCGCCTCACCCGCACGATTTTCCTCCTCGATCGTATGCTTCTCATCCAACAGACGCTGGATCTCCGCATCCCCAGATGTAACCTCCTCCATAACGGTCCGCTGGGAATCAAAATGTGCCTCCTGCGGCAAATAGCCGATCTTAATACCCTTCTGGATCGAGATAGCGCCATCCGTTGGCTCCATATCACGGAGAATCAAATGAAACATCGTGGTCTTGCCGGCTCCATTAGGACCCGTCAGGCCAATCCGCTCGTTAGGAAAAATGCTCAAAGACACATTATCCAAAAGCATGCGCTCATCGAAGTTCTTAGAAACATTGGTAAGGGTAATCATAGGCTGCGCTGGCGGAGTGCCTCGTAGACCATCACTGCGGCGGAGACAGAAACGTTGAGAGAATCCACTTTTCCTTTCATGGGAATACGTAATTTAATATCAGCATTCTTAACCCACAGGTCGCTTAATCCATCCTGTTCACTGCCCAAAACAACAGCACAAGGCCCGGTCAGATCTTTAGAAAAAAGACTTTCTGTTGCCTGAACAACGGCCGCAACGATCTTGATCCCGCGCGTGCGAAAAAAAGAAAGGGCCTCCTGACTTGTACAAGAAACCGTTGGAACGGCAAAGATCGCTCCCAAACTCGCTCGAATCACATTGGGATTATGAATATCACAAAGCTCATCACAGACAATGAGCGCATCAACGCCCGCCGCATCCGCGGTACGCAAAATTGCGCCTAAATTTCCTGGCTTTTCCACTCTCTCTAATACTATCAAAAAAGGATTGGCCCCCAACGAAAGATCCGAAAGCCCGATCTCCGGTGGTTCGACCAAAGCGAGCACCCCCTCGATACGGTCACCATAGGCGATCTTGTCATAAACCGTGCACGCGGTATCAAATACCTTGATCTTGGCAGCCTCAAGTTCCTGGACGATCTCCGAAGGACAATGATAAACACCTTCACGGCAAACATAAACAGCAGAAAAACGAAAGCCCGCGGCCAAAGCCTGCCGGACCTCACGCACACCTTCCACGATCGTCAAATTCTTAGCATCACGCCCCTTCTTCGAGCGCAATCTCATGACACGTTTAACACCGGGATTCTGCGGACTACTGATCTTTTCGAGAGGCATGTCGTAACACTTGACCGATCTTCTTGTTTTCCTGAAATGCTTCTGTTCTCCATGAGGCAGACATGGCCTTTTTGTTATCTTTCCAATGTAAGTGCCAGGTCTCCCATCCCGTCAATGGCCCCAGACGGTTGACCCACGGATCATTAGGGAAATAACTATAAACACCATCCGGCAGCATATGATTCTTGATCGCCTTCCATGTCCAATAATGCCAATGAATATCAAGCTCCTTAAAATGCCTCAGGATATCAGCAACCCAACGATCCTCACCTAAGCGCCCATTAGCATTGTGAACCCCAAATTCCCCACACCACAGGGGACGCCCAGCACGATCTGCGGTCTTTCGCGCAATTTCCAAACGCTTACGCATCATGGCGCTTCCCCAGGGTTTTGCGCCTTTAAAAGGATATGTAAGATCTGGAATAAGAAGAGCTGTGAACTCGAGCGGCTCATAGAAATGAATGCCGAGAACAAGATTGTCATCCGAAATATCATCCAAACAAGTAATCTCCTGAGCCCAGCGATTCCCCTCAACAAAAACAATATGCTTCCTGTCCACCGCGCGAATGGCCTTAATGGCCTGCTGATAATAACGAATCATAAGACGGGGATCTTCCAAGACCGTCTCATTTAACAAATCATACCCCGCCAAGGTCTCTTCATCTTTATAACGATCTGCCAAAAACCCCCACAACGCCGCAGCCCGATCTTGATAACTCTTTTTTGTCCAGAAAAGAGCTCTTCCATCAGAATCCCCATGCCAATCACAGTTCTGCGCACCAGGAGCCGCGTGCATATCAAGAATGATACGAAGATCATTCTTCTTCGCCCAACAAATGGCACGATCTAAATATCCCACACCTTCCTGGGAATACTGAAAAGGCTTTGTCTCAACAAGCCCATAATGGAACGGGAGTCGAATAGAATTAAACCCAAAGGAACGAATGCGGCGGAAATCATCCTCCTGAATATAATTATCGCGAAAGGCCCGCTCAAGCTCCACCAGCGCTTTGTTGCCCATCGCCTTAATGAATTTCTTTCGAAAAAACTGATACCCCCAATTAGGGGCATGCATAATATATCCCTCAGGCATCAGCCACCCGCCGAGGTTAACCCCCTTCAGACGAACTGGACTGTGTCCATCCACAATAAGATCTTTGTGAACCTTAAGGATTGCCATAAAATGCCTTTTCAGTACTTCTCTTTTTCCGCCGAACTATTTCCGAGCAGAACTATAGCTATCAAGATCGTAATTGATATCTTTGGCAGGCATGGGAATCTTGTCGATCCGAACCTGAGCCTTGGCAAAGAAATCTGTCGCGAGCGTACTATGATAATCCGAAAAAACAACGACCCTCTTTACACCCGCCGCGATCAAAGCCTTGGCACACGTCGTGCAAGGCATATTGGTAACATAACTTGTAGCCCCATCAACAATATGCCCCTTCTTGGCGGCTTGAACGAGGGCGTTCATCTCCGCATGATTGGTTCGAACACAATGATTGTCAACAACAAGACACCCCACATCCTCGCAATGCGCATCTCCGGGGATCGATCCATTATATCCGGTCGCAATCACCTCCCGATCTTTAACCAAAACACATCCGCAATGCATCCGCGGACACGTAGCCCGCTCTGAAGCCAACATCGCTAATTTCAGAAAATATTCATCCCAACTCGGTCTCGCCATAATCCACCTCTTTTAAAAGAGTTATAAAAGATTGTTTAAAACATCCCCATATTAGCAAAGAAACTGACTTTTGCAATACATGCTAAGTGCCTTTTAAAAAACGAAGAAGTTGCCCAACCCCACTCTCGAAAATAACATGTTGCGGAAGAAGACTTATGATCACATGCTCTTCATCCTGAAAATCAAAAAAGAACCCGGGATGAACATAAACACCGGCCTCCTTAAGAAGCCTGATCGCCCACGATTCATCACCTTTAAGCGAAGGAACATGAAGAATCGCATACCATCCGCCCTCAACAGGAAGACATTCGGCACAACCACTCTCATGTGCCATACGCCGCAATAGTTCATAATTCCCAACAACCCGAGCCATCACCTGATCACGGATCGGTCCCATATGACGCAGCCACATCGCCGCCGCATGCTGGACCGGTGTATTGACAGAAAGATATGTATCCGCAATAACCTCGATCCTTTCAAGAGCCTCCGCAAGAACTTTACAAGGACCATTAGCCGCGATCCAGGAAAGCTTCATCTGCGGAAGCGCAAGAGCCTTGGAGATACCACCTAACGCAAAAGAAAGAACATCCGCATTCCCGGCTATCGACACAAACTCTTTCTCCTGCCCGGGAAAAATATAATCAGCAAAAACTTCATCGGAAATAAGAGCGCAATTATGCGCCGCGCACAGACAATTGAGCGCCGCAAGCTCATCTTGCTTAATAAATGATCCTGTGGGATTGTTAGGACTGACCAAGACAATGGCTCGCGTCTTCTTATCAAGGGCCTGTTCAATAGATTCCAGATTAATTCGCCAGCGACCTTCTTCCAAACGAAGGAAATAATGATCAACCACCACATCGTTAATATCCGCGAGATATGAAAAAAGCGGATAACTGGGGGCAGGAATAAGGACCTTGTCCCCCGGTTCCATCAAAAGACGAAAAAGAAATGAATACGCCTCTGATGTGCTTGAGGTTAAAACAATCTCTTCTAATGAAAGAGAAACCGCCTTCCTGGCATAATACTGAACCAACGCCTCCCGTGCCGCCGGCATTCCCTTGGACATTGGCGCATAGGTCAGGATTTCTTTCGAAGACAACGGCGTGAGAAAACGCTCTTCTGGATAGGAAAACCCACAACGAGTAGGATTCGATTCCGTAAGATCGAAAAATGGCGA
Source organism: Candidatus Omnitrophota bacterium (assembly GCA_015228785.1). GTDB lineage: Bacteria > Omnitrophota > Gorgyraeia > Zapsychrales > Fredricksoniimonadaceae > JAAYZZ01. The sequence continues at coordinate 40,590 of JADGCU010000002.1, read as the reverse complement.
GCCCTGCGCACGCATGGCCTCCAGTGTCCGAGAAAGGACGCTCTCTCCCAAATCCCAATTTGTACGACGTGAAAAATATGCCATAAATAAAAACAGACTGCCCTCTTACAAGAACAGCCTGTTTCTCCCATCACAACAATGTTTACTTGCCGCCCTTCATGGCACCAATTTCTTTATCCGCAAGATAAAGACTCACCTTACCAGCCATTTTAACAATATCTAAAGCCTGTTGCGCGACAGCCTCTTCCTCAACCTGCTCATCGATGAACCACTTAAGGAAGCTAGTAACCGCATAATCATTCTCTGCGCGAGCAACAGTCATCATATTATTAATCGCGGCTGTGACCTGTCTTTCATGCGCCAACGACGCCTCAAAAACCTCCTGAATATCCTTGTAACTGGCCTTCGGCGCCTTCATCCCATCGATCTGAGCATGCTCGCCAACTTCCGCAAGAAAATGAATAAACTTGTGCATATGAATACGTTCTTCCTCCGCCTGCTTGAACATAAAAGAAGCGGTGCCGCGAAAGGCATTGTGCTCCGCCCATGTAGCCATGGCCAAATAAATCGCGGCTGATTCTGCCTCGATCGCGATCTGCTGATTGATCAATTTAGCAACCTTTTTTGAAATCATAAAAATCTCCCTTCCCTAACGGTTTAATCTCTCAAAAACTCTCAGGTTAAATCATAGATCATAAAACCTATTAACCATAAAAGTACCTCTATACCATTTGTCCCAGACACGGTCCTATCCTTACAAACACACTACACCATATCCGCGATCTTAAGAACCAACGTTTCCGAGGTCGCCCACCCGAGACAGGCATCTGTGATCGACTTGCCATACACCTGCTCCGAAGGTTCCTGTTTACCTTCGACAAGATAGCTCTCGATCATAAGACCTTTGACGAAATCCTTGATCTCAGCGGAATATTTACGGCTGTTCATAACCTCATACGCCACTCGCGGCTGTTCCTGAAATTTCCGATCAGAATTCGAATGGCTAACATCCACGATCACGGAAGGATTCAAAAGCCCCGAATCCTGATAAATCTTTCGAAGATGCGCAATGTCTTCGTAATGATAATTAGGAATACTACGCCCAAACGGCGTCACGGCCCCGCGAAGGATCGCATGTATATAAGGATTCCCTGGCGTATCCACTTCCCACCCCTTGTAAGCAAAAATGTGTGGCGATTGGGCCGCACGAACAGAATTAATAACAACCGTCATGTCCCCACTCATTGGATTCTTCATCCCCACCGGAATATCAAGACCGCTCACCGTCAGACGATGCTCCTGGTTCTCAACAGAACGCGCACCGATCGCCACATAACTCAAAAGATCTTCCAAATAGGGATAATTCCCAGGATAAAGCATTTCATCAGAAGCGCTTAACCCCGACTCACCCAAAGCCCGAATATGCATCCGCCTGATCGCCAGGATCCCCTCAACAATATTAGGATCCTCATTAGGATCAGGCTGATGGGCCATCCCCTTATAACCAATACCGGTCGTGCGGGGTTTATTAGTATAGATCCGCGGTAAAAGCACGAGCCGCTCTTTCACCCTGTCCTGCAGCTTGGAAAGAAGAGAAACATACTCACATACCGCATCTTCATTGTCAGCCGAGCATGGCCCGATCACAAGAAGAAACTTTGTGCTCTTTCCTGTAATAATATCAATAATTTCCTGATCGCGCTTCTTCTTAACTTCCAAAAGTCTGGGGCTCACGGGCAGTTGTTGTAAAATTTCATCCGCATCGGGGATCCGTTGTCTGTACCCAAAAGGCATGGTCAAGCTCCTTGTGCTGGCGAATTGTTCTCTATTTCCGGCGTTCGGGAAGTATTCTTGGATGAAGGATCCTGTTCTACGGCTGATCTTGAACTTTCTCCAACGGAAGACTTTTGCGCAGGCGTTGAAGCCTCCGGTGAAGCCGTCCTCTTGGGCTGCAAAGCCTTCGGCCACTCAGCAACAGAGATCTTCTTCTTAAACTGCTCCACCTCCCAGCGAGAACGCTTTAAAACCCCTTCAAGCCGCCTGTAATCTGACTTGGCGATCCACTCTTCACCCTCTTTTTTCTTCTTAAGTTCAAAATTCTCTTCCTTAAACTTCTTATTTTCTGTAAGAGCATCGATAATAGCACGCTCCAGCTGCATGCCTTGTGCGGAAAGCTTTCGCACCTGCGAAGTCAATTCTTCGCGAGCCAGGCGCAACTCCTTGAGCTCATACTCCTGTTTGATGCGCTGAGTTGATTCTGTATTAAGATCCGTGCGGGTCTTTTCAAGCTCTTCCTGAAGGAGACGCTCCTGTTTCTTTTCCTTGGCAACCAATGCCTCCCCCTTCTCGCGCCATACCTTCTCCTGATCAAACTGCTTTTTCATCTCCCCGGCCGACTTGTTCAATTCCGCAATCTTCTTATCACGACCTTTTAGCTCATCAAGAGTTCCGCTCAGGGTTTGCTCGGTCGCATGAAGACGCTTCTCTACCCTTTCGGCAATAGTCTTCCAATCCTTAACGGGTTCAGGAGGCGGCTCATTCTTTTTCTTACGTTTCTTCTGAACCGCGTCGGGCATTTGAAGAACAATGAACAAAAGAACTCCTAACGCAGCTAAAGCAAAAGCGACAATCAACCAAATCATCATAGGAACCTCAAAGATTCTGAACACGTTTTAAGTTTTCCCAAGCCGGATGAAAAAGCGGATCCCTTTTAATCGCTCGCTCAAACCAAAAGATCGCTGTCTCTGCCTGCCCTTCTTCCAAAAAGAACATCCCAAGATTATTCATGGCCTCAACGCTATGTGCATCAATCCTGATAGCCAGCTCAAAGAATCGTCTGGCTCTCTCCCTGTCTCCTGTCCGAATAAAATTAAGCGCCACATTATTAGCCGCACTGCTAGTACACTTGCTCACATCATATGCCGAAGGCGCCTTCATCCCAAGTGCCCAAAGGTATTCCTCGGTAGATTCCCGCAAGCGCCCCATAGCCCGATAACACTCGCCTCGTTCAAAATGAGCTTCCTGAACGTAATTCAAATAAACATCCCGGGCCTTTGATAATCCCGCTTTTTTAACATAATCCTCCATGATGCGCAAGCCCCTTGCGTATTCCACCAACGCCTCAGGGAATCGTCCCGCCTTAGCATAAGCCTTTGCCAAAAGCAGATGGACACGTCCAAACCCTGGCTCAAAAGCCAACGTCCTCTCAAAAAGCGGGATCTCCCCTCTCCAAACAAAATTTTGTCTGATGGTCATCACGGAGAAGATCACGAGAATGATGAAAAAGATGCCCCGCCACACGAAAGGAGAAATCTCCCCATACAAAGTCCGATGGGCCCACCCCACAGCAGCAGCAGAAAAGATCAAACCCCCAATAAGCGGTAAATACAAGAAATGCTCTGCGGTAAGAATAAAAGAGTATTCATTAATAAGCGGAATAATATTCAAGACCGGGAGAAGAGAAACGGCGAACCATGCCACTCCAAGCCAAGCCCAACGCCTAAGACGACCCACAAGAACCAAACAAACCGTCATCACCAAAGAAACTACAGAAACAAACAAAAGCGCTGGAACAATTTTGGGCAACAAGATATCGACACTACGATAATAATGCAAGTCCGAAGGCCAGTAAATAATCCCCAGATAATCTAAGACCGTCCGGGGAATCGAGGCTAAACGAAGAAGAAGCTCACCTGTATTCTGAAGCGCCCCGCTCATCATGCCCGGGAACATCGCCTGTCGCCAGAACAGATATCCCGCTAAAATCCAAAACAATACGGCCAACAGCACCCATTGAAGGAATGACTGAAACAATCCCTTCCTCCATAGAAATTCATAAGCCAAAATAATAAACGGAACCGCAACTGCCTGCTCTTTTGAAAAAAGCGCTAAAAAGAAAAAGATGGGTGTCACAAAAGACCATCGTGCGGCGCCTTTAAGCAGTGACTCCCGCGCTCGCATATAAGACACCATCGTTGCCAAACAAAAGACCGTTGTGATCAAATTAGATATACCAGAAATACAAGCGACTGCCTCGCTCTGTAACGGATGAACAAGAAAAACTAGGGCAATACAAAACGACCATGCCCGCGGCAATCTCAAAGAAATCCCTAATAAAAATACCAAAAAAGCATTAAGAATATGAAGCGCGATATTAAAGAAATGAAACCCCGCCGGGTTCATTCCAAAGATAGAAAATTCAAGACGATAAATAACCTCGAGAAAAGGTCGATAATAAGGAACCCGTATTGCTTCCTCAGCAGACAACATGCTGGGTCTTATAAAAGCAAGCCCAATATCATCCCAACGACCAATACTCGGATTTTGCTGAATAAAAACAATATCATCATGAACAAAAGGATTCCCTATCGCGTTAGCATAAACAGCAAAACCTATGAGCGCCAAAACGAATAGAACACGCCACCTGGACCGAAGAAATGTCTTCATACAAAGATGCCTCGAAAAAAAATGCCCCACAGGAGATCTGTGAGGCATTCTATAACAATCAAAAAAGCCCCTTATTTCCCGAACTCTTTCTTAAGGCGCAAGGCTTCTGCCTGAAACTCGCCATACTGCTTATCCAAAAGATCAAGCCGCTCCTTCGCTCCCGCAAGATTGCTGTTTTTCCCTAAACGATCAAGCTCTGTACAATTCTCGTGCATCTGCTTCGCCGAAATATTGCCTGTTGCCCCTTTTAACCCATGAGCGATCTGTTGAAACGTCACCACATTCCCCATCTCCATGGCCTGCCGAAATGCATTGCGCTTCCCCGGAAAGTCTTCCTGGAAAATATCAAACAATTCCAACAAAAGATCTTTGTCATCCTGAACACGCTCCAACGCATCTTTCACATCAATGATTTCACTCATGAAGACTTCCTTTGCTGTACAAGATTAATAATAGTCTGAAACAAAACCGCCCGATCAAAGGGCTTTGAAATATACTCATCCATACCCAAAGATAAATACTTTTCCCGATCGCCTGACATCGCATTCGCGGTCATCGCAATGATCGGCACATGAAGACCCGTCTGTTTCTCCTCATTTCGAATCATAGCGGTTGCCTCAATCCCGGTCATCTCAGGCATATGATCATCCATAAGAACCACATCAAAATGACTCTTCCCCAAAAGATCAATCGCCTCGTGCCCGTTATTCGCTATGACAACCTCCCAACCACGCTTTTCAAGGGTGCGAGAGGCTACCTTCTGATTCACAACATTATCTTCCGCAAGCAGGATCCGGATCCTACCCAACCCATCACCTGTTGCCAGCACATCTCCCAAGCCAACCGCCCCCTCGCCAGAAGATCCTCCCGGCACTCTTTTGCTGATAGGTAACGTTAGAACAAAATTAAACGTGCTGCCCTTTCCTTCGTCACTTTCAACCCAAATACGCCCCCCCATCATTTCGACCAGTTTCTTCGAAATCGCCAGACCCAACCCTGTCCCGCCATAACGACGAGCAGTCCCCGCATCGACCTGAGTAAACAACTCGAATAAAAACCCTATCTTGTCTTTGGGAATCCCGATCCCCGTATCTTTCACAAAGAATAAAAGCTCGCACTCATCTTCTTTCTTCGAAAGAACCTTAAGCCCCATCTCAACGTAACCCTTATGCGTAAACTTAATCGCATTATTAATCAAATTAATCACGACCTGACGAAGGCGAACCGGATCACCCATCATGAGATTCGGCACATCATCAGAAACAGTATACCGCAACTCGATTCCCTTATGCGATGTCAGCACCATGAGCCCCTTCCAGACACTGCGGATGATTTCCCGCGGACTGATCTCAATGGACTCAATCGAAATCTTTCCGGCCTCAGCTTTAGAAAGATCAAGAATATCATTTAAAAGCCCCAGCAAATTCGAAGCCGCCTCTTTAGCAACCTTCAAATTATCCCGCTGTTCATCGGTCATCTGAGTATCCAGCGTCAAATCAAGCATCCCTAAAACCGCATTCATCGGCGTACGGAGTTCATGCGACATCTTGGCAAGAAAAATACTCTTAGAACTATTCGCCTCCTCAGCAGCAAGCTTGGCCTGCAACAACATTTCCTGAATTTGCTTTTGCTTGCTGATGTCACGCAAAATCCCGATAGATCCGATCACCTTTCCTTCGGCATCCTTCAAAACGGAAATAGCCGCATCCACATCCAAAAGTGAGCGATCTTTCTTGTAAACCTGCGTCACAATCCCCGAAACAATCCCCTTCTGGCGGATCTTAAGCTTTCTAAACTTACGCCACTCCTCGTCAGGATATAAAGATTCGATCGGTTTATTAAAAAGATCTTCCCGTCGCATCTCCAGCATCTGTTCGGCAAAAGGATTCCATGCCACGATCTTCTCTGAATGATCAGTCACCGTGATCGCCGCAGCGGTATTATCAAAAATCACCTTGAAGAGTTCTTTCGACCGGACAAGATCATTCTCGACTTCTTTCTGCCGCGTAATATCCTCAATAACGATATCAAGATATTGCGGCCGCCCCTGCGGATCGTTCTCGACAGTAATAGACATCGCAGTCCACAGATCGCCATCTTTCTTCCTTTTGAGGACCACCTCGACACCCTCGAGAGAAGGCGAATCCTGAAGTCGTGTCCAAATCTCCCGGAACTTCTTAGGGTCTGCAAAAACATCGGCTATCTTCATACCGATCAATTCAGCCCGACGATATTGTAAAAGATCAACCAAAGTCGTATTGACAGAGACGAATTCCACCCTTTTGCCAAAAGTCGTGCGGCAGATCCCAATCTTCAACGAATCAATAAATTTATCTGTAAATGACATAATTATTTCAACCTGATATTCATGCTGATAGCAACAATGTTCATAACACCGACCACAACCGCAAGAGCCGCCATACAAATCGTAAACGTCGGGGAGAATCCTGTCGGCCCTTCAAAAACAACAAACCCCTTGCTGACAAAAGATAAAATCATAAAACCAATCAACAAAGAAAATCCTGACAAAACAAATACAAGAAGAGAAAAAATGCTCGCCAGAAGAAAAACATAAAAATTATAAAGCGCAATATTCTCCTGAGCCATCTTACTGGCCGCAATTCCGATCCTTTTCATCCTCTTTTCATCCTCCTACAATACTGAATTCTAATATTTAGTCTGAACGACTGCAATCTCTTTCTTAACAGCCTCAATTCTATCACTCAACCTGGGATGAGATCGCAACAGCATCCAGTCATTGTCATCCCCTTTGGAGGCCTTACCCAGAACCTCAAAAGTTGTAATCATGCCGTTGGGGTCAAAACCAGCGAGATACATATACTTAACCCCCAGCCGGTCAGCTTGATACTCATCTTCACGACTGTACGCAGACATCCCAATATTCATCAGCGTATCCGCCCCCAGTTTCGCAATACGCACTGCCAATTCGTTCTGTATGCTCCCAAAGACCATGCTGCCAATAATATTATACCCTAACGACATCTGGAATTTCTTGGCAACATGATGCGCCGCACAGTGCCCGATCTCATGTGCCAGAACCGCGGCGACCTCATCATCACTATGAAGCGCCCGAAGAAGACCCGTATAAAAATAAACATGCCCGCCCGGAACAGTAAAAGCATTCATCTCATCTTTATCAATAAGATAAAACTGATACTGATAATCCTGCCGATCAGAAACCTGAACAACTTTCTGGCCAATCCTCGACAGCCGTCTCAAATCCGCCTTATTCTTAGAGAATTTCTCACTTCCCTGAAGAGAAGCATTGACCTCCTGACCAAGCATGACCTCAGCAGGAGTAGTCAAAATAAGAAATTCCTGCTTCCCCGTCGCAGGATTGATCGTCGCACAACCGGATAAGAAAGCGCAAAGCACAACACACAGAGCCCAGGATAAAATCCATCGCTGTGCCCAAAAGATACGCCTTTTCCCGATTATAAAGTCTCGCGCCTCGCGCCTTGTGTGTTTAATCATCTTTCAAATTTTACCACATTTTCCCACCAAACGGTCGAATCCCATGTCTGAAGGGCCTTCCAAAGTTTTTGGGCCGTCCTGGTCTTCAGAAATCCCGGTGCCCGGCGAAGAAACTTCACAGCAACCTTATCGCCATGGTCCATATACTCCTTAGCCTGAACCAGACATTCCAAAATATCCGCATCACGCGCAATGATCGCCTCATGTGTTTTCTGCGTGTCATAATCGCCACGAATATCCTCCAAAGCCAAACGAACCTTGCTTGTCAGCGGCGCGACTTGATCCTTGAAAACACGTTTCTCCGCGGCCTTGAAATCAATATAATAATGCCCCATCTTATGAAGATCGTTGATCCTGGCCTCATGGATATCATTAAAGAGTGTCATCGCAAGAACCCGATAGGGATCCGCCCCCTCTTCATGGGCCATATAAAAACCAATGACCGCACAGCGAAAACAGTGGTCAGCAACGCTCTCCGGGTCGGGAATCCCAGCGACCCACCAGCCGCTACGCTTAACGCGCTTGAGAAGACCGGCCTCAGCGAAGAAATCAAGTGCCGAGCGGCTTTCAGCGTTTTTTGTTTTGGATCTTCTTTTGTTTAATGGCTTCATAAGAGAAAATTGTGGTTGCGTGCGCAGCATTCAGCGACATTCTCGGCTGCGCCATAGGTATAGTTAATTTTAGATCCAGTCTCTGCTGAACAATATCTCGGATCCCCTTATCTTCAGAACCAATGACAATCCCCAAAGGAAAAGGAAGAACAGCATCATAAATACTGACACCGTCTTTCACAACACTCCCGGCGATGGTAAATCCCTTATCTTTAGCCTTCTCCAGCGCATTATTAAGATTGTTAACTTTGCTAACCTTGGTGTGATTCTCCCCTCCGCAGGCAACCCTCAACACCGTGTCAGTCACCTCAACGGAATCATGTGTCGGAAGTATCACCGCAAATCCCCCAAGACTTCCAACCGTGCGAAGAATTCCACCCAAATTCTGAGGATCCATCAGGCCATCAAGAAAAATAAGGATCAAGCCCTGCTCAACCGCGACATCAAGAAGTTCCTCATAATTGCTATAAGAAAAATCCTCGACATCCATGACAAGTCCCTGCGTATTACGGCTCTTGCCCACCTTGAGCAATTGATGCGCATGGCTCACAATAATCGGAATCCCATACTTCTTCGCTTTGAGAGCAATATAGCTATGCTCCGGATGCCCAGCCTGAACGAAAATACGCTTAATACTTTGCGGATTCGACTTGAGCCTCTCGAGCACTGGATTCTTACCGTAAATCTTCATTAATCCCACCATTCCTTAATTCAAATTAAAATACCATGCATCCTGCGTCTCTCCCAGGATCATAATCAGTCATACAAATAATTCCCCCAGAAACCTGAACGCCCTCACCTTGATCAAAAGAAATAATACGGCCATCCCCTTTAACCCCGAGAGACCATAAAATATAATGACCTCTAGGGTTCCTGTAATAAGCATAATTATCGTGATTATTAAAGGGATCCTTTGGCATCTCAATCAACCATTTCACTTGATAATGAGCAAAATCATCATCCAGATTCCTAGGCCAAACCCCTCCATGATCCCTCTTGTAGAACTGAAAAGCTACGGCCATGGCCTTCAAATCTGCCTTGACCTTAATAATACGCGCCTCATCCTGAATCACTTTGACCCTCAAGGCTGGGAGGCCAATCAATAACGTTATCACAAAAAAACAGGCTACCATTTCGAAAGCAGTAAAGGCTTTACAGCTCTTTCCCAACTTGTGCTTACTACACTCCGGGATAAAATCCTGGCCGGGAATCTCCATATCTTCTCACTTCTTTATCCCCAAGCCCAAATAAAACACAGGCTTGAGAATACTCCACCACCCAGTGACAGGAGCCATCTTCGTATATCCTAATTTCTTCGACGGATACACTTTTGTGACAAATACCTCTGTAAACTTATACCCTAAACGAATCACTTTAAACAAAATATATGGCTCGAGCTCATAAGCATTCAGCCAATCCTGATCAATATTAATTCTCGAATCATTAAAGATCGAAAGCCTAAATGCCCGAAATCCATTAGTACTATCAGTCAAATGGCGACCGGCAAACAAGCCCATCAAGAATGGATGCATCCGGGTAGCTAATTTACGATAAAACGGCATGTCGCCCCCTGTCCCCACCTTGCCCTTATAGCGGGAACCCTGAACGAAATCATACCCGTCTTTCAAAATCGGATCTAGAACATGAGGGATCTCATCCGGATTGTCCTTATCATTGCCGGCCATAACAATAAGAATCTCATAGCCCTTATGACGGGCGTACGTGATGGCGCTTCGAATACCAGATCCCACACCAGAACGCTTCTCATGCCGGATCGTCTTGACCCCGCGAACTTCATAACTCTTAATAAGCGCGGTCGTCCCATCGGTCGAACAATCATCCACAATCAGATAATCTGCTATCTGAGCAGTCGAACTTTTCAAAAATCGGTCGATGGTGTTCTTTAGTTTAACATGCTCGTTAAAGGCAGGAACCATGACAAGAATCTTAGCCATGAACGTGACCTTCAATCAGTTGAAGACCGCTGGGGGTCTCGTGATATCTCCGGCCAGAAGGACCCTGTAATTGTTCATTAAGGCGCTTTCCATCCTGATCGGCCCAGCCGATCTGACGCGCAGGATTGCCCACCAAGATCGCATGCGCTGGCACATCTGTCACAACAACCGCCCCAGCCCCCACCACAGCATACGACCCCACCATGACCCCGCACATGATCGTCGAGTTCGCGCCAATCGTAGCGCCCTTCTTCACAATCGACTTCTCAAGCTCCCAACTGGGATTGCGGCTGCGCGGATAGCGATCGTTAACAAAGGTGGCGTTAGGTCCCACAAAAACACCTTCCTCAAGTGTAATACCCTCATACACCGAGACACCATTCTTGATCGTCACCTTATCGCCGATAATAACATTCTTTTCAATAAAACAATGGTCGCAAATATTGCAATTCTTACCAATCACAACACCTTTTTGAATGTTGACAAACGCCCATATCCGCGTCCCGTCACCAATCTGCGCACCAGAATCCACCAATGCTGTTTCGTGTTTAAAATAAGCCATCTTTAAATTACCGCCAAAGCCCCCTGATGATCCATAGACTTTTGAATCGCGCACAAGGTCTTTACAACCGAAGCCGCCTTATCCGCATCTGCCAACTGGGGCGGTAATCCTTTTTCAATACAATCAATGAAATACTGCCCCTGCGCTTTCAAAGGTTCCTGCGAGCTGATCTTGGGGATCGTAATCGCTCCCTCGCGTGATAAGAGCTGGAACTCGCCGTATGTCTCATAAAACTTTGTCGTACGCTCGACGTGTTTATCATAAACCCGGACCGCCCCCAAAGGATCCAGATCATCCCACACCAGCATTTTCTTCTCGCCCACAATCGTGATCTGACGAACCTTGCGCGGATCAATCCAACTCACATGAATATTGGCCAGATTTCCACTCGGATAATCAAGTGTCGCAAAAGCCAGATCCTCAAGATTGTTCCCCAGGCATTTAAGCCCTCGTGCGGAAGCGCTCTGCGCGGACCCACTCAAAATATAATCAAAGATCGCAATATCATGCGGCGCGAGATCCCAAAGCGCATTGACATCATAACGAAATGGCCCAAGATTCGTACGCTCGGAATGAGTGTAATAGATCTTCCCCATCTCTCCGGAATCAATATATTCCTTCACCCAGCGAATACCTGCGTTAAATAGAAAAACATGCCCAACCATGAGAAACCGCCCTGCCTTCTTGGCGATCTCCCCCAGCTCCAGACATTCCTCAGGAAGCATCGCCAACGGCTTCTCACACAGAACATGCTTGCGCGCCTCAAGCGCTTCTTTTGCAAACTGAAAATGAAGTTTTGTAGGCGCCGCGATACAGACAGCCTCGATCTCTTTACTCGCCAGGATATCCTTATACGACGTTGTTGTCACAACGGAAGGATAGAGCGCCTTCACGGCCTTGAGTCGACCTTCATCAAGATCCGCAGCCATCATACACTGGGCATTAGGAAGTTGAGAAAAGACACGAATATGATTAGGGCCCCAATGACCACAACCGATTACGCCTACTGAAATCAAGGAAAACCTCCTTTATACCATTACAAATATAACTTTCTTTTGCAGAATAAAATTGCCCTTATTATATAGGCGACGTTGAAAATCAGGAAGATTTTATTTTGTATTAAGTCTTTCTTTTAATTGTCATCATTTTTCAATTGAAAACAACCCTTGAGGTCTTTACAATGGCGTCATTATGGATCAAACACGCACTCCTCTTCCTTGGAAATCCAAAATTATCCTCTCGGCCATCGCCCTTGCCATTCTGGTAGGACTTTTTCTAGCATATCATGATCTCACCATCCTCTCTGCGAAACGCCGGAATCAGCCCTTTGTCTTTGCTGGAAAACCATTTGAAATGATCAAGTTCCTTTTTAAAGGTGAACGGGTCATTGGTTATATTTCTGATCGTAATATCGATGACAAAAACATCGGCGCGCAATTCGCCCAAACCCAATTGGGCATGGCACCTATTATCCTGGATTTGAACAATTTAAATCATCGTTTTCTCATTCTAGACTGCCAAGATGAACGGAACGCAACTAATATCATGATGAAATTCAACATCCGCCCCATCAAACGCAGTAACACGGGGATCATCATCGCGGAAAGGGACATGCCATGACATATTTCCTGGGTGCCCTTATATCCCTGGCTCAAGGCTACTGTCTTCTTCGCCTGCTCCTTGGCCCTGGACGACCAAAACTCGCATGGATGATCCTAACTGGATTTCTGTTCGGACTTGCCCTGAGCGCTCAACTCACCTTCACCAGTTTTCTCTTTTTTAACCGTCTGATTGCCCCCTACATCATAAGCCTCAATATCCTTGCTCTCATCGCATTAGCCTTTTGCGCTTTACGTACATCTTCCCCCAAAGATCCGCTCCTGCCCTGGAAGGAGATCACCCTCCAAGATGGCGCTGCCCTTGCGATCCTTGGGCTCTTGATCATCCCCGTCTTTCTCCACGCCCAGCTTTTTCCTTACGGCGGATGGGATGCCTGGTCATGCTGGAATCTCAAAGCACGGATGCTTTTCATGGGTGGCGACTCCTGGCGAAACATGTTTGACCCCGTCCTGTGGCGCAGCAATACCGCCTACCCTCTCATGCTTCCCTTAATAAACACCTGGCTCTGGTCTTTTGGCTCTTCGCCGGAACCGAATGTGCCTCTTTTTATATCATGCCTCATTACCTTCCTCTCGGCCGGGATTCTCTTTTTCTCGCTCAAAGAGCTCACAAACAGATTCCTCGCCATCCTGGCACCGGCGTGGCTCTTGTCGATCTTTTTTAACATCCAGCTTGCCTCAAGCCAATACAGCGACCTTCTAGTCGGCACATTCTTTCTCTTGGGGATCGTCTCCTTTTTTCTATACCTACAACGCCCAGACAGCGGCTTTCTCAAGATTGCCCTAATCGCCCTGGGATTCTTAAGTTTCACAAAGAGCGAAGGGCTCGTCCTTTCCATCATCACCCTAAGCGGGCTCAGTCTTGCTCTCCTCATCCACAAGGAGCACCGCAAAAGGCTTACGCCCTTCGCCTGGTCACTCATGATGACGACCATACTCGCCTTCATGGTCAGCGGCATCTTCCAAATCTTCTTTGCTCCCAATAGCCATACCCTGATCAACGGACTCACATCTTCGCAAAAACCAACAAGCCTAGAACGACTCGCCGCAGTCTTTGTCTTCTTTAGTAAAGAAATTATCACCCCCAAATGGAACGGGCTATGGCTTCTTGCAGCAGGAGGGCTTCTCTTAAGCTGGCGGAGATCTCTCACCGCAGGGCGATGGATCATCCCCGTGATCCTTATGACATATCTCGCGGTTATTTTCGGCGTCTACTGGATAAACACCTTCTTTGAGATCGTCTGGTGGCTCAGCATGACAATGAACAGAATTCTTTTCGCGATCATCCCGACAATACTCTTCTGGATCTTTCTCGCGATCCTTTAATAAGCACCCCGCTTGCTAAATAAGCTACCAAACAATAGTGCTCCCTCATTAAAAAACCCCGGACACTCTCGAAAGAATGCCCGGGGTACATATTTTTCAAACTTTTCTTCTTATCAATTACCTTTTAATATCAAGAACCTTAAAACACTTAGTCCCGGCAGGAACGGTAATGGTGACCTCATCGCCAACCTTGTGTTTGAGAAGTCCCTGGCCAATCGGCGAGAAGACAGACAAACGGTCTTCCCCGAACTCCGCCTCTTCAGATGAAACCAGCATATAACGAACATCCTTCTTCATATCAAGGTCCCTCAAAAGCACCTTGGCACCGATAAAGATCTTATCAGAAGGAATGTTCATATCTTCAATAAAACAGACATCGACGAGCTTGCCTTCCACCTCATTGATCCGGGCCTCATTATGCGCCTGCGCATCCTTGGCCGCATCGTATTCCGCATTCTCCGAAATATCCCCCTGCGCACGCGCCTCCCCGATCGCACGCGCAATGCGCTGACGTTCCTTTGTCTTCAAGAACTCCAAATGATCCGCGAGCTTATTATATCCTTCCCGCGTAAGATAAACCTGACCTGCCATATTCTACTCCACTTGTTTTAAACACCCGCTGAGACCAACGGCCTAAGCGTGATCTCGCCAGCACATAGCTTGGCGAACGAGACACAAGGCAAAAGGCACAAGAAAATTATCTTGTGCCTTATGGCCTATGCCCCTTATTTTACAATCTTACATTCTCTCAACAGCCTTCATCATGACCGGAACAACATCCTGAACTTCATTCTTGGTCATGCGCCCAAGCTTGCTAAAACGCCATTCGCCGGAAGCATCCTGATTCTCGCGGCCAACCTGCATCTTCTTCTCTCCACCATTGTATGAGAACACGCCAACCGTCACGCGCGTGCCATCGAATTCCTTGATCTCTTTGAAAATTTCAACATCCAGTGACTTATCGTAAGGCATTGTATTCCCCCTTATATGAGCCGGCCACGTATGAGGCCATATGCGAACATACACAGCCCGGCGAATTGATCCTGCACAAAAGCAGGATTTAGTGATCTTAGCTCGTAAGCCCTGGAATATTAAGGCCACCTATCTTCTGCATCTGAACAGCCGCCTCTTTCTGAGACTTTTTAATGGCCATGTTCACGGCCCTTACAATCTCAACCTGAAAACGACTCTTCTGCTTAGGATCCAGCCAGCTATCCTCAACTTCAATCGACTGAAACATCTGGGCGCCATTCAGCTTGATCTTAAAACCACGCACTTCATTATACTCAATGGTGACCTTTTCAAGCTCGCGCTTAAGATTATCAGCCTGCTTCTTAAGGTCCATAAGCTTTTTCATCTGATCGAACATAAGAATCTCCTCATCAACAAAGCAATCCATGAAAACCGACAAATAACAACGCACTCTTATACTCTAAAATACACCCTTTGGCAAGTATGTTCTCATCCGGCATCAGCGAACCGAGAAAGAAACATCATACAGCGTAGCCACCAGAAAATGCCTTAAAAAGATCACGATCAAAAAAGCAATAATCGGTGAAATATCAATAGCCATTGGCGGAAGAATCCTTCGAATAGGGGCAAGGATAGGTTCCGTCGTGCGCTCCAAGAACTGAACAATCGGATTCATGGGGTCAGGATTAAGCCAACTACTAAGAGCCCTAACCAGAATCAGCCAATAAAAAATAGTCAGCCCTATGTCACAGACCTTGGCTATTGCTGTAAACAGATTTGATAGAACAAACATCAGACCACCCTTTATATGTTAATGAATAGTCACAATATACTAATATTCTTTTAAAATTCAATTAAAAAGGCGGCTTCTGTCATACAAAGCCGCCCTTGATCAACTTCTGACTCTCAAGTCTCACCTTCTAAACCCAACCAAGGCCGCAAGATCCACAGGTACAGAATTAATCAAGATCGCAGAAAACCCGTCGATCTTCATAGTGACGATCGGCTGCTGATAAACCGGCAGCGGCATGCCATTGCCATCGCGCTTGATCTGCAGATCATATTCACGCGTCAGATCGATACCACCCTGGATCGGCTCATCGACCCGTTGGGTATCGTCAGAGATACCGGACTGCTCGCGCAACACCGTCTCGCCAGGGGCTGCGCCCTGCTCATCACTCCCCCCCATAAAACCACGGATAACCAGCCGAAGTTGGACTCCTGCATTAGCCGGAGCCTGTCCCGAAAGAACACGAAGCGTATCTTGAAAAGGACTCTTCTCAACATCACGGGTGACATCCCATATGGTTTTGCCGCTGGCATCAACCAAAAGGGCTTCCCGTCCCCTCATGTCTTCCGGTAATTTCTTGCTTAAATGAAACGTAGCGGCCTTTTCACCATCAAATGAGAAATCGGTCACCGCTATCTCCTCCGCCTGCATCGCAGGTTCCGGCTGCGTAAGCCCCTGACTCAATTGCGCCTTGGCCATTGCCCACTTTTCGCCACTCAGCGTAAATGTGCGCTCGACTTCATTAAGGAACTGCGGGACGCGAACCTCCTTGAGATTAATGTCTATCTTTCCGGTCGCCCCGTTAACATTAAACCCGAGAGGATAACGCTTCTCTCCGAGCGAGACCGTTACCACCGGTTTTGTCGGGCCCATCGCATCCCTAAGGGTTTTTTCAATAGCTTGCGCCGTCATCGCCTTCTCGACTATTAAATTCACTAAATTGAAATCCTTAGAATCCACAATAACCTTTAAATGCCCCGTTTTGGCCGCCTCAGCGAGGGCCCGAAAAGGAATTCCGGACTTTACATCGCTCGTCGGGGGAACATCCAAGAATGCCTGAGCCCGACGCGCCTGCTCAGTCTTGGGATACTGCCTGATGATCTCCTTAAAAATATCACGGCTCACAGATTCCGGGATCCAGGAAAGATACGATAAAGAACCATGCCAGTTATAATGCGGCGCACTATTGATAACATCAAAAACTTTGAGCTTATCGGAATCGGCATGTTTGGGAGTCGTCCAGAGTAAAACCGATGTGGAAAGGGCTGCCATAAAAACAGCGACCTGGGAAAATGACACCTTCATCGCGAATTCAGAACTGGCCGCTGATCCTTGCGTGATCGTGGCAGGGCCGACAATGATCTCACCCGTCGGAGAAGTGGCCTGGAACTTGACCTGCTTGAGCTGAGAAAATTTAAAACCCGGAGCCCTGGCGGCAAGATCCTGCAACGAAACAGTCGTCACGCCTTCCCTCAGCGGGAACCCGACCTCCATGCCAATAGACTCCCCATTCGGTGCCGGTCGGACCTTTTGCATATCTTCCAAAATGGCCACCGCAGTCCCCCTCATAATCTGCGACGGTATGGTGACCACGAGATCTCCGTAAGAAGGCTGTGTATATTCTTCTGCACTACTCAGGGCATCCTTCACATCACCTGACATCTCAACCCCGCGCCCCCACCCTAGCCATGCGTTGGGATCTGTTTTTTGCCACGTCCAGTGAACCATGGGCCCTTTTTCCACAAGATCCTGCATCTCGCCTGACTTCCAGATCCCGCCACCTTGATCTTCACCACCCGGCTGACCGACTTCGCATCCGGCCATCACAAGACCTGCGGCGACCGCAAGCGCCCCTTTAAGAAACTGATTCCTCGTGATGCCCCCTCTACTTTCAACTGGCGCCAGAGCACCATTCAAAGCACGCATGATCCGACCCGCTCCCTGAACCTGGGCCGCCAAAGCGATTTTCTCGCCCTTAAGAACAGCGGACACACGGCTCCACTCACCAGCAATCATGGCCCGTAAGTCCGAAAGAATATTCAGCATCGCGGGTTCCGCCGGTCCCTTGAGAGCCAAAAGCTCACGACCAAGGATCTGCCCATCGGCCAAAGTACCTTTCCCGGCTTCAATCACCTGGATCACCCGAGCCACCTGAGTCACCTTTCCCACAGATTCGTCCGGCTTCTTCGACACCGCCAGGGCTGGCCTTCCAAACTTGACGACAAGCTGTTGGGCATCATCAGCATGATCCAAAACAGCGGTTTTCTGTGCTGGAGTTGCCATGGCAGGCGTGATCTTTTCCGTCGTGTCCGCCACATGCTGCATACCCAAACCGCCGGAAACATACTTGCGCGGAATCACGTCCCCGCTCGGTGAGGTCTCCTCCTTGACCATGTTATACGCACCCGCCTTGAACGCCGCGAGATACTGCTGATAGATCTTTTCCTTCATCACAGGATCTGCCCTATCAATACCCGCCAACTTGGCCTGATCCGCATACACCTTCCCTAATATCGATTCTTTAAGTGCCTTTTTATACCAGGCTGCCAAGACCATCGCGTTGTAGATCTGCCGCAGGGCGCCAAAAGAAGATCCTTCATTCACCTCGTTCTCAAGGATCGGGATCAGGATCTCACGCGCTGCAATTTCAGAAGCCTCGCGCTGAGGTGTTACCGGATCAACCGTCACCACATTACTCGAGGCGTAGCTGTCCGTCGCCTTCTCAGCCACATAATCACGCTCCAGCATAACCTTAAGATGGGTCGTGGCCACAAAAGCGCCCGCACCCTGCTCAATGATGACCGCCTTTTCAGGCACGATCCACACCTTGTTAAAAGCTTCAACCGGAATATCTGTTGTTCCCAGACGCTTTTCAGCTTCCGCATAGACACGAGCCCAGAATTTCTTACCCAGATCGCTATCAGGATAGGAAAGAGAAGAAACAAGTTGCTTGAGAATATAATCCTCCGAAAGAAGGGCCTCACCCATTTCGGTCCTGGCAAAACCATCATCAATAATGCGATCTTTTTCATGTGGTGACAAGTTGACCCAAAGCGTGTCTTCAGGAAGAGTGAGCCCGGCCATGAAATAACGAACAAAGCGCATGCCCTCTTGTTCTAAGCCGTTCTGGTCCAGTTTTTCATCCCCTGGGGTCACGATAAAATTGAAGCGAAGGGGATCCTTGGCATCCAGTTGCACGCCTTTAAGAAGCGCTGGCGTGAAGGCACTGGTCACGCCCACCATGGTGCCAGGCTCTGGCAAAAGGATCTGGGCCATAACCGCACTGGGAAATACGGTCGTTATAATGAAACACGTCAGAACACATACGGCCGTCAGGCGCGCATGAATACCCTTAAAGAAATGAGTATAAACCATAGGAAACCTCTTTATTAAAGATAGAATCTCTCCACCTCACAAATCCAAATAAAATATAACATATATATACAGCATTATCAAACAAGGGAGACAAGAAGAAACCGTCGCTGATATTAAGGAAAACAATAGAAACTACTGGCCTGATGAATAATAACGAAAGGCCTCTATTTACGACGCCTGAACAATCGTCCGGGTAGGAAAAGGGATTTCAATTTTCTCCTGGGCATAGCGCTTTTGAAGCCGCTTGATGAACTCATGCTTGATCAGGGCCACAGCATTAATATCGCCCACTCGTAACGCCACCGTACAATTAATACTGAACTCCCCCAAAACCCCATAACGAAAAACAGGCTCAAAATGCTTAAGCCCACCAGGAACAACCTTAAGAATTTCCCGGGCCACATCCAGCGTCACCCGTTCCACCTGATCAAGGTCCGCCGCATAGCTCACACTGATCGCGAAAGGAATAACAACTTCGGAATTAGGATATGAATAATTTGTAACTCTGGAATTCACGATCATTTTATTTGGCATCACAACCGTATTGTTGTTCACCATCGTGATCCAAGTCGATCGCCACCCGATCTTATGAACAAAACCCTCCTCACCTGACTCAAGCTTGATGAACTGGCCGACCTGGATCGGCTTATCAGCAACAAGCTGAATCCCAGAAAAGAAATTCTCTAAAGTCGGCTGAAGCGCAAGAGCAACAGCTAATGACCCGATCCCAAGGGAGGCAATGATCGGCGTGATCGAGACGCCAATACTATCAAGGATAATGAGCCCTCCAATCCCCATGATAAGAGCTCTCACAACACCATGAACAAAGCCGCCCGAAGCCTTGAGAATCTCTACCTTCTCAGCGTACAGTTTAATTAACCCGTTAAGAAACTTGTCCACAAAAAGAACCGTCGCGATAATAGCGATGATCTTAAATCCGTCAAAAAAGAATTTAAACAAATGAGAATCCGCTCTGGGCACAAGACCCTGGATCACAAAAGCACCGCTGGCATAGATCAAGAGCTGAACTGGAAGATCAAGTGCAGAAAAAAGAACATCATCAAGCTTTGTCTTGGTCTTTTCAGCAAATTTCTTTGCCATCGAAAAGACGATCTTCTTGACAATAGAGAGGATCAATACCCAAACCCAAAAAACAAGAGGAATACTAAGCCACGGCGAAAGACTCTTCAAAAAAGGAAACACCATACATCACCCTCTTTCATCCCTATCAAAACACCTTAAAAAGACTTCCATCAATCGTGCGCTGCTCGATCCGATCCAAAAGACGCTTGGTCTTCAAAGAAATATACTGCAACTCATGCATAATCGCATCAATACCATGCGTCGTCTGATTAAAAGAACTTGCCGTATCCTGTAAAACCTCGGCAATGTCATAAACATCCAATAACGGCTCCCCGATCACGGGCTTCGAAATATCAATAGGCGTCGCCCCTGTCACACGCCCAATCTCCACATATTTGGCGCCGAGAACGCCCTCGGTAAAGATCGAGATCTTTGTCGAACGCGCGATCTGACGCTCAAACCTCTTGTATATCTCGAGCGTCACCTTAAGCCCCCGCCCCATAACCTCTTCCTCCAGAAAATCAATTCTCGAAACAGCCCCCACCGTCACCCCCGACAAACGCACAGGAGCATTCTCAGAAAGACCGCTTACCTTCTCAAAAATAACCTCAAGTGGAAATTTCGGCTCCGCCAGACCCTTCTGGATCCCAATAAACAAAATGACGCCGATCACAACACCCAACCCCAAGATCGAAAAGATCCCGGCCCAAAACTGTTTTAAGATGTCATTGTTTGCCATAGGCTTTAACTCAAGAATTCCTTCACCATCGGATCTCCCGAACGCCGGAGGTCTTCCTCCCGGCCTTGCGCCGCAATGCGGCCCTGATTCAACACAAAAAGACGATCTGCGACCAAAAACGAATTCTTCACATCATGCGAGGTGATAATCGTTGTCATATTCTTCTTTTTCGAAAGATCACGAATTAAAAGAGAAATGTCCCGGCTGCGTATCGGATCAAGACCTGATGTCGGCTCATCGCACAATAAAACCTTCGTGTCCATAATAAGCGCACGTGCAAGGGCCACTCGCTTACGCATGCCCCCTGAAAGCTCTGACGGATATTTATCCCCAGACCCCGCCATATCAACATCCTTCAAGTATTCCTCAACCCGGGCATCGATCTCACCCGTCTTAAGCCGCGTATGCTCCTTAAGGGGAAAAGCCAAGTTCTCCGCAACTGTCATAAAATCAAAAAGGGCGCTATCCTGAAATAAATACCCGATATTCTGTCGAAATTTTAAAAGATCGCGCCCCGAGAGATCCGCTAATTGAACACCGTCAATTGTGATCGTCCCCTCATCAGGAGCCATCAAGCCCACCAACTGCAAGAGAAGAACGCTCTTGCCGGTTCCGCTCGGCCCCAGCACAACAAGCACTTGACCAGAGGGAACCTCAAAAGAAATCTGGTCCAGAACAACCTGCCCGCCGAAACTCTTGGAAAGATGAGCAACAGAGATCATGGCTACTGCCGCCGCTTTTCAAAGGCGCGGTACCGGTTTTTCCCGAAATAAGTATATAACCTAACCAATGGCTTCACATCAGCCCGATCAATAAAAAACCGAACACCACGAAACTCCCCCATGAGATACACCTCAGATGACAAAAGATTCTCAAGTTCATCCGTCGGATACCACATCTCTCCTTCAAATTCAACCGGCTCGCCATTGCGAATCCACTCAGGCTCATCCGAAACCTTAGCATACGACGCATCCGCATCGCCCGCCTTAGGGGTCGTCACACACCCCATAAAAGGAACCAGCAACACCCATAAACATATCAATCCAATTTTTCTCATTAGTTCCCCCAGAATGTCAAAATAATCTTTGTTAAAATCGTGTTCGACACAATCACGGCTACATAACACAACGCCACGGCCTTTGTCGTGAAACGCCCCACTCCCAGCGATCCCCCCGACGTAAAGAACCCCTGGAAGCACGAAATCCATCCAATAAGAATCGAAAAAAAGAACACCTTGGAAAAACCTGTAAAGAAATCAATATACCCGACAGCATTGATCGTTTGAGAAATATAATATGAACCTGGAATACGGGCCTCCCAGACAGCAATGACATAACCCCCAAAGATCCCGACAAGTTCACCAATCACAACTAAAAGAGGCAATACAAAGAAACACGCGATCATCCTGGGGACAACCAAAAATTCCACCGGGTCGACACCAAGCGTACGCGTGGCCTGGATCTGATTATTAACACTCATGGTCCCCAATTCAGAAGCCATGCCCGCACCTGATTTCCCAGAGAAGACGAGGGCTGTAAAAACCGGGGTCAGTTCACGCACCAAAGAAAGCACAACAAGCTGAGCAATAAACTCTTTAGCGCCAAAACGCTCCATCGTGACCCGCGCCTGCATCGCGAGAACCGCGCCACACGCAAAAGAAACCAGCATCACAATCACAAGAGACTGAACCCCCTGGTCATAGATCTGCTTAAAGACCTCTTTCCAGCGAATGCGTCCTCGAAGAATATTGGAAAAAACCTCGCCAAGAAGGAGTGAGGCCTGCCCCAAACGTGTAATGGGATGAAAAACAGCATTTATCATAAGATGATCTTATTATATCGAAGGGATATGGATTTGACGAGAAGTCTCACAACTTATTTCTTTTTCAACCAAAGAGCCTTAAGCTCGCGATTAACCCTGTCCTCAAATACACGGGGAATAGCCTTCCCCTCAACCTTAGGTGAACGAGAACGCGCCACACCACTGCGAAGTCGCTGCCCAGTCTTTTTCCCCTGGGTTAAGAAACGGTCCACGCTCCAGATCTCAGCTCCTAATGTCCTGCAGAAATATAAAAGATCGCGATCATCTGTCACAAGAACGATATCCCGCGGGGTAGAGCTTTCCTCAATAAGACGCTTGATCACATCATCAGCGCTCTCTCCCCGGGAAAAAACAACTTTTACACCAGATGGAAAGTCCGAGAATGAAATCCCCTCCTGACCATCAAAAACAACGGTCACAGGGTTGCGCAAGCTCCCTTGAGGTCCATTGTCCTGGATGAAACGAACAAGCCATGCCCTCCCGCCCTCAAGCGATTTATCATCAAGGCTTGAGATCTGACGGATCACATTGTACCCGTCGATGAGAAAATGTCGCGACATAGACCATCCCTCCGACCAAGCCAATAATGATCATGAAAAAGAAACTGATCAGACTTAAACCCGCGGCCAATTCTTTATCCACTCCGACTTTATGCAAACAATAAACCCACCCGATCTCACGCACCCCCAGGCCCCCGATCGATGGCAAAAAAGTCACCGCGCTCACAATAGGTCCAAAAATCAAATAATGAAGAAAACTAGCCTTAATATGAAGTGCAAGGCCGATCAAATAATACAAATACGCTCCCAAGACCTGAATGATACAGGAAAGGCCAATACATCCAAAACCATTGCGCTTTCTTCCCTTCATGAGCATGACATCCGCATGCATATCCATAAGAGCCTTATGAAGCCGCGGGATCTTAATAAAAACTTTGCACCCAAGAGCATAGATCCTCTTGCTAAATAAGACACCCCCGATAACAAGCGACAAAACAGTCAGGATCGCAATCGGTACAATCACCGAGGGCGCGTCAATGATCGTGCTCCCGATCAAATAAGACACAAGCGCCACGATCACGAGCCCCGCAAACCCACTCAAACGATCAAGAACAACAGACGCAAACACCTTGGCTTTCTGTCCAACCCGACGGGAAAGGCCAACAGCCTTGATCACATCCCCGCCAATAGAGGATGGCAGGAAAAGATTACAAAAAAGCCCAATAAAATAATACCGGCAAACCTTGCCAAAGGGGGCCTCGAGATTCAGGGCCTTCATAAAAACGATCCAGCGGATCAAAACAACAAATTGAATAAGCACCGTAACAAAAAACGCCCCCCACAAAGGGATCGTATCCGCCTGTTTAATAGCGCTGATAATATCCTTCCAGTTGACCTGATTAAAAAGCCACACCAGTAAGGCCAGGCTCAATCCTAATCGCACAAAAAACGATAGAAAGTCTTTTATCTTCTCTGTCATCCCGCAAGCGCCCCCTCTGCGCTTTTACAACACTGAAATCCCTCTTCAGCCAAGTATGAACTGCGAACCAGCGGCCCGGCATGAACAAACTTAAAGCCCACCTGAAGCCCCTCGACCTTATAAAATGAAAATTCCTCCGGCGTAACAAAACGATCAACAGGCGCATGCCGCTCCTCTTTAGACGGAGCCAAATACTGCCCAATCGTCACGATATCACATCCCGCGTCTTTAAGATCTTGAAGCGCAACCAAAACTTCTTCTTTGCTCTCCCCAAGGCCGACCATGAGACCAGACTTGATGAACGCCTTGCGATTAAGACGTCGTGCTGCCCGCAAAACGCCCAGCGACCGATCATAATCTGCGCCAGAGCGCATCGCGGATGCCAATCGCCGGACTGTCTCTAAATTATGCCCTATCACATCCGCATCAGAATCCGCAATAACCCGGATCAAATCTTCAGCCCCCAGAAAATCCGGGATCAAAACCTCAACCTGAACCCCTGAACTCAGCTCCTTGACCGCACGCACAGTCCGCGCAAACTGTCCGGCTCCCCCATCGGGAAGATCATCACGGGTTACAGAGGTGATAACAACATAACGAAGCCCCAGTTGACTGACCGCATCCGCGACCTGCAAGGGCTCATCAAAATCAATTTCAGAAGGAATCCCATGTGTCACCGCACAAAACCGACACTGACGGGAGCAGTTCTCCCCTAGAATCAAGAATGTTGCGGCACCCTTCTCCCAGCACGCCCCCATATTGGGACAATGCGCACCTTCACAAACCGTCTTTAACCCCGTGTCTTTCAACAGTCCGCGCATTTTCTGAAGACGGTCTGGATCGGGAATTTCCTGACGGAACCACTCGGGCAAGCGATTCTTATTGCGGCAACAATGATCAGACATGAGCCTTGCTCCGATGAGAAGGCTTCAAAGAAAGAACCTCTAATTTGGCCAACTGCCCTTTATATTTTTCAAGATCCGTCTTGGTCGCGTAATCAATAATCAAGCGTCCGTTAAGATGATCAACTTCATGTTGAAAGACCTTGGCGGGAAGCCCCGAATATTCGCGCTCGATCACCTGGCCAAATTCATTCTGAAATCGAACACTGATCGTCTCCGCACGCTCAATACGAATGCGGATCTCCGGAAAGCTCAGGCAGCCTTCCTCAAGGATCGTCCGTTTGAAAGAATAGCGAAGGATCTGGGGATTGATGACAACAAAAGGCCCCTCCCCGGAATCACCAACAAAGATCTGCTCTTCGATTCCCACTTGCGTTGCGGCAAGCCCCGCGCCATCAAAATCATACATGGCCGCGATGAGCTCCTTCATCAGAAGCCTCTCGGCCAGCCCCACGGATTTAACGGTCTTGGCAACCTTGCGCAGGACCGGATCCCCGTACAATCTAAGCTTTAATTTTGTTGGCATCGTCGAGATAAATGGCCTTAACCTTGAGGCCTCGCGCTTCATCCTGAGTCACCAGGACATAACTTAAAATAATAAGTTTGTCCCCCACATACCCCAAACGCGCAGCCGGACCATTAAGACACATCTGACCCGAATGGGCCTTCCCTGCGATCACGTACGTCTCAAGACGATTGCCATTATTGATATTGAGGACTTCAACTTTTTCCCCAGGAAGAATCCCCGCCGCACTGAGGATGGCCTCGTCAATGGTAATAGACCCCTCATAATACAGCTCGGCTTGAGTGATGCGGCCATGAGCGATCTTGGACTTACAAAAAGTAATAAGCATATTTACCTTATATCTGCGCTTTCAGTTTTTCAACGAGCTTAACCTTAGGTAACGCGCCGACCATCTGATCAACGACCTGGCCATTCTTGAAAATAAGAAGCGTGGGGATCGACATAACATCAAATTTCGCAGCCAACTCCTGGACCTCATCCACATTCGCCTTGCAAACCTTGACCTTTCCAGAAAATTCTACGGCCAACTCCTCAATGATCGGCAGAACCATCTTACACGGCCCGCACCACTCAGCCCAGAAATCAACCAGAACCGGGATATTGGACTTCAACACCTCTGCATCAAAATTACCCTCATTAATAATAACAGCAGCGCCCATAATGCCTCCTTTAAGAAATACTATTATGAAGATGGGTAATTATATCGATGGCCGAAAGCCCGAGCAAGGACTATCTTTATACATCTGCCAGCTCTCAAACTTACCGGCCGCCCATCTTCCTGTTGGCAAACGCGGCCTTGAACGAACCGCGATTCTTCAGTTGCTGACTCATATTAGTACGTTTCTCACGCAAAAGCCTTGCAATATCTTTTTGTCTTTGATTGACCTGTGGCTGTGTCATAAGAACCTCCTTTTATGAAAACCCCTGATCCATCCTTTCTTTAAAATCTTCTGGTGACGCCAATAATCCCTGTCACTAAATAATCCTTATTTACAATCGGACTTCGGGTGATCTCGTGATCCAAAAACTCAACCCCCACCTTGGTAATGACGATCCACTTCGGATGAATACCAAAGTTAAACATCATATCTCCAAAATAGTTCACAGCCGTGCCAGGCTTATACTCTGGACGATCCGCCGCCACTTCAGAAGCACGTACACCATAATAATAATCAACCAGCGATGAGGTCTGAAGCCGAGCACCCAACGATGGCGTCAATTTAAAATGCTTGATTGAAAACTTCTTTGACAAAGAAAGCGTCATAACCTGACCATCATGGACCCCAGCCACATCTGTAAGGATCGAGGCTCCCATGGCAATCCCCCCGCATTTCGGAAGTTTATAATCCCCCGATACTCCCGCATCAAAAGAATTATTCCTGTTCTCCATGCCCTGGAGGGCATCGCTATCACTGGAGTGATACCCCATAAAACGAGGGCTTCCAAGAATACTTAACGTGACATCCTCTGTCTTAAAGAACCTATATCCCGCTTCAACGCCTTTGATATAGAAATCTTTATAATCGTAACGAATAAGTGGCAATGGCGTGATCTTTGCGCCAATACCTCTATAGGGACTGCTTGAGATAACAGCGCCCCCGCCGATCAACTTCATCGACTCTTCAGCCATGGCCACGGTCGCGAAAAACAAAACCCCCCAAATAACAAATAACGTGTTTAGCCTCATCATCTTCTCCCTAAAAATATGTTCGCCCAGAGGCGACTCAAAGAAATAATAGCGCTACGACCACCTCACCATCGCGCGCCCTACGCATTTAATATATCATAAACCTATTTTATAGAAATCGATTCTCTGCCCCGGACACATCACGTCTTGATGTAATCAGGATATTTGGCGTGGGCACGAGCGACATCGAGATCGATCGCGCCACGCTTAAGAAGAGCAGAAAGGGATTGTTCTGTTGTGTTCATGCCCTCGCGTCCAGTCTCCATCTGTCCTCTGATTTCTGGAAGAACATTGCGCCGGATCAAATTGCGTATCGCCATATTCGCCACCAGCACTTCCGCCGCCAACACCCGCTCCGTCGAGTTCTTCATCGGCAAAAGCTGCTGACTGATCACTCCTAATAACGTCTCGGCCAACTGAACACGGATCTGATTCTGTTTATCACCAGGATAAACGTCAATAATGCGGTTGATCGCCTCAATAGCATCTGGCGAATGAAGGGTGGCCAGCACCAAATGTCCCGTCTCAGCTGCGGTCAAGGCCATGGAAATCGAATCAAGGTCCCTGGTCTCTCCGATCACGATCACATCCGGGTCCTGACGAAGGGCATGCCTCAACCCAGAGTCAAAAGAAACTGTATCCGTCCCTACCTCGCGCTGAATAATAAGGCTCTTTTTCGATTGATGCACAAATTCAATAGGGTCCTCCACCGTAACGATCTTGGCATAACGATTCTGGTTTATATGATCCACCATATGGATCATCGTCGTTGTTTTGCCCATCCCTGCCCGACCCACGATTAACACAAGTCCTGAACGGCGCATCGACAGATCTGCAACGACCGCGGGAAGCCCTAACGCTTCAAGCGATTTTGTGATCCCGGGCATAATACGAATAGTCGAGCCCACATAACCTTTTTCAACATGAACATTAATACGGAAGAAATATTCATTAAGATAGTGATAAGAAAAATCCAACTCCCTCGTCTCCCGAAGCTGGGCTTTCTGTCGATCGGTAAGAATTTCATAAATAACATCTTTAAGATAATCTGCCTCCAGAACGGGGAGCTCCAAAGGCTTCAAGCTTCCTTGAATACGCAGAATAGGGGGACGCCCCACAACAAGATGAAGATCAGAAGCGCTACGTGCAATCGCAAGGTCAAGAAAACTCTTAATCCGTAACGGCCTAATATCTTTGGAATCAGGATTCATACATGTCTTCTCCGGATGAAAAACCAATTATTAATGAAGATACCATATAAACCACGTAAAAGACAATGCCATTCTAACGTGTTACTAAAAAAGCCGTCACTTGTGTAAAGACAGGCGCCTTGATCACAATACGATAAGGAACGTGCCCGGGTTCGGTGCTGATCCATCCGCTCAAACGCCCGTCACGAACCTCTTTGCCTTTCAAATGGCCATAAGGCTTGACCGAAAAAACTTCCCGCCGACCAAGCCCCGGCACAGAAAGAACGCCTTTCCCCAAAACATGAAAGAAAATATCATAATTCTTCTCAGAATTACAGATCTTTACGTCATAAGATCCCCCGGCCTGAAGATCCCGGGTCCGCATCACATACGCCGCGCTGATCGTATCCTGAGTATCTGGCGGGATATCGAACGTCTTCTCTGACCCGTCAGTCAGGCTTTTAAAATGCGCCTGATGACGCTCCTGATCAAAATCCGTGACCGCATCTTTCTTATAACCGCCTTCCCGACGATGAACTTCATGGCGAAGAGTATGCAGCCGCTCAACATCAAGATACGACACATACCTGTCCTCGATCCGATAGAGGGCCCGGCAGATTCCCGTTGTCCTGGCGGTCACCTCAATACGATACGCCCGACGCCCACGGATCTCCTCAATTCCTTTAATCTCAGCGGTGATCATACCGGCCGGGATACCGATCCATTTCATTCGAAAGACCAGCTTTTCGGTTTCAGGCAAAACCCACACTGCCCCAGAACCCGGCATGGCGGCCAATGCCGGAAAGGACACAAGAAAAAATATAAATACCCAAACGATTTTCATTCTCATAAATGTTATACTTACATTAGATAGCGACACCAACATCTTACAGCGGAGGCGTTCGCATGGCTCTTAAAACTACAAAAATATTTGTCCTCGACACCAATGTTATTCTCCATGACAGTGCCTGTCTTTATCAATTCAAGGAACACGACGTTGTCCTGCCCATTACCGTCTTAGAAGAACTCGATAATTTCAAAAAGGGAAATGAAACCCTGAACTTCCACGCTCGTCATTTCTTAAAAGATATCGACAAGATCAGCGGCGATAGTATCTTTAACGGCGGCCTTCCCATCGGGAAAAACAAAGGCAATCTCATCATCCGTCTGGACGAGAAATTCCACCCGGACCTGCGCGCGCATTTTGATGCCGCCAAACCTGATCACAAGATCCTCAACTGCACCTACTGCCTGGCCAAGGAGATCCCGAATCGCGAGGTCACCCTCGTCAGCAAGGACGTGAACCTGCGCATGAAGGCCAAGGCCGTTCGCCTGATCGCAGAGGATTACACAACGGACCACGTCAAAGATATCTCGACCATATACAAAGGATACCGCTTCGAAGAGAACGTCTCCAAAGATGTGATCACAAAACTTTGCCATGATCCCAAGGGCATCCCGGCCAAGAGTTTCAAATCCCGCACTCGCCTCAATCCTAACGAATTCGTGGTCGCGCGCAACAAAGACGCCTCCGCAGTGGGCTTTGTCGACCCGGAAGACATGATGATCAAACACATCACCAAAACGAGCGCCTCGGGGATCAAGCCCCGCAATGTCGAGCAGATGTTTGCGCTTCACGCGCTTCTCAACGAGAACATCCGCCTCATGACGATCTCAGGCAAAGCGGGAACCGGAAAAACCCTTCTCGCTCTTGCCGCCGCCCTCGAACAACGTGACAACTACAAGCAGATCTTTCTTGCGCGCCCGATCGTGGCCCTATCAAATAAGGACCTTGGCTATCTTCCCGGAAGCGTGGATGAAAAGATCAACCCCTATATGCAGCCTCTTTATGACAATCTGGGCGTCATCAAAGACCGGTCCATGGACACCTCAGAACGCAAAGGCAAGAAATTTCAGAAAACGCTCGATGAAGAAAAACTCGTGATCGCGCCCCTTGCCTATATCCGCGGCCGGAGTCTTGTGGACACCTATTTCATTGTGGATGAAGCGCAGAATTTAACGCCGCATGAAGTCAAGACCATCGTCACCCGCGCAGGGGAGAACACCAAGATGGTTTTTGCGGGTGACATCTTTCAGATCGACCATCCGTATCTGGACATCTACTCCAACGGATTGAGCCACCTCATCGACAAGATGCAGGGACAAAAACTCTACACGCACATCTTTCTGGAAAAAGGAGAACGATCGGAACTGGCAGAACTCGCGAGCGACCTGCTGTAACAAACAAAACTGTTTTGTATTTCCGTATAACAGTGGGGCGGTGATATAACTCAATGTATCCCGGCTTTACTTTTCGCTCAATGCCTTCAGGATTACCTCCTGTATTTCGCCCGCAATAAAAGGCTTATATAAATAATACGTCCGACCTCCTGCTTCAACAAATGCAGATTCTTTTAATGTATTATTCTTGTCAAATTTACCCGTCATAAAAATGCATATCGAATCCGGGCAAATCTTTTTTATTTCCCGACACGTCTCAACCCCGTCCATCCCCGGCATATCCTTATCAATGAACACAACGTTATATTTCCTGAGAGCAACAGCTTTTAGTGCCTCTTCACCGCTCAAGACACTCTTAACATAATACCCCTTGTCCCCCAACCCTCTCTCAAACCCCAGGCCGACAATCGGCTCATCGTCAACGACCAAGATGCTCTCTGATGCCATAACTGCCTCCTTGTTGAGCTGTCAGCCGTCAGCGCTCAGACTTCAGCAGCTAACAGCTGAAAGCCTCTGATAGCTGAAAGCTGATGACTGATAGCTTACTCCACCGGTAACCTGACTTTAAACACCGTGCCCACGGCCTTACCCGCTGGCGGACTTTCGACTAATATCTCCCCATGATGTTGCTTGATGATGGATTGAGCCACTGACAACCCGAGCCCCGTACCTTTGCCGGGTTTTTTAGTCGTAAAAAATGGATCAAAGATCTTAGACAACTCTTCTTTCTTTATCCCGCAGCCGCTATCCGTAAATTCCATTTCAACATAACGACTGTCGTTAACCATAACCGCCCTTGTAGAAATTGTGAGCACACCTTTTCCCTCGATGGCATCGACGGCGTTAGTGATAAGATTGATGATCACCTGCTGAATCTGGTTCTTCTCCCCCTTGACCATGGGCAAATCTGGGGCAAAATCTTTTTGGATAACAATCCCCGAGCCCATTATGACTTCTTGACCAAAACCAAGTACCTCCTCAATCACTTCATCGCACTTCAAGTCCTGTAGTATTCCTGTAGGAGTTCTCGAAAAATCAAGTAGCCCTTTAATAATAGTTGCCATCCGCTCGCTGGCGTTCACGATCTGCGCAAGATCGCGATACTCAATGTCCGAAGGATCCTTATGCGCCATATAGTGCCTGGAAAGCTCCAGGATCCCTGTCAAAGGATTATTCAGCTCATGTGCTACCCCGGCACTCAACACACCCAACGCCGACATCTTCTCTGACTGAACCAACATCTCCTGAGTCCTTCTCAGTTCTTCATGCGCCGCCAAGACCTCGGCCATTTTCTTTCTGGATTCCTCAGCCGCAGCCTTGGCAACCGCCATCTCAAGAACATCGTTCTCCGTCTTCTTACGATCTGTGATGTCAATATCCGCGCCGCGATAACCCAGAAAATCCCCCTGGCTGTTCAGGATCGGCAGACCGCTTGTTTCAAGAAGAACTCTGCGGCCGTCCCGATGCACATTCGGATTAACAAATCCCCTGAAAGATTCCCTCCTGGAAAAGACATCAAAAACGGCCTTCCTGAGCTCCTCTTGTAGATCAAGAGGAAAGAACTCGTAAAAATGTTTCTTCCCGATAATTTCGTCCGGCGCATACCCAAGGATCTTTTCTACGACCGGACTGACATAGGTATATAACCCCCGGACATCAACCTCCCAAATCCACTCTTCCGTGACTTCCGCTATCTGCCTGAAGCGACTCTCGCTCTCCCGCAACGCCTCCTCCGCCTTCTTGCGCTCGGTGATGTCCAGCACAAATCCTTCCGCCATAATACCGACGGTATCAATCCTGATCGCAAAGGAATAATCAGCAAACCAGTGCCAATCCCCGCGGGCATCCCGGATACGATATTCGATCACAAACAATTTCCCCGTCCCCGCTTCACGAATTGCCTGCTCTACGCGCGGCAGGTCATCCGGATGAATGGAATCGTGCCAGAGCATCGGCTGGGCACACAACTGTTCCGGCGTATATCCGAGAATGTCCGTCACGCGCGACGAATAATAGGCACCCCCTCGTTTTTCAGAATAGGCATACACAATGCCCGGCACGCCTTCGACCAGCGATCGATAATGCGCCTCACTCTCCCGGAGCGCTTCCTCCGTCTTCTTGCGCTCGGTAATGTCCTGCACTGTCCCAAACACCCGCCTTGGCAGGCCCGAGGTATCTCTCTCCACATCGGTAGAAACGACCTCTACAAAACGAATGCCACCGTCTGGATAGATGACGCGATACGCATAATTTTCAAAAAACTTTCCTTGTAAAAAATTTTCAACGGCCTGGACCTGCCGCGGCAAATCCTCCGGATGGATCAGTTTGTTCACACCTTTGATCGTAGGTTCAAACGTCTCCGGGGTTACACCATAGATGCGGTACATCTCTGCCGACCACGACACCACATCGTTCTGCATGTCCCAACTCCAATTTCCCACATGAGCTACCGCCTGGGCACGCTTCAATTGTTCCTCGCTCTCCAGTAGCGCCTCTTCCGTCTTCTTGCGCTCTTTGATCTCCTGAGCGAGCTGCTCATTTTCCAGAGACAAAACCTGCGTACGCTCCTCAACAAGCACATCCAGCGTTTCCTGAAATGTCAAACCACGGGCAGCCTTCTTTCTCCAGAAACCTACTGCCCCGACCAGCATAAAAACTGATCCCGCATGTTGAGACGCCCGGCCGGCCCAGCCGATGGGACTGCCCACCGCTTTCTGCAGGAACACGCCCGTTAACCCGATCGCCAAAAGCGTCAAACCGGTCAAATACAGGCGCACCATGTGCGCTTCTCTATCCTGAAAATACCGACTCCCAAAGAATGCACACGCGCCCAGAAGCACGATCGCTGTTCCCAGGACCCTCATCCCCAGCAAGGTCTGTCCCGAACCTTGAATCACATAGACCGGCAAAATTTGACAGAGCACGGCCGCAATGATCAGCGCAAAGAAGATCGACGCCGCGAAGCAAGCGCCCGTCATCACGGCCAAACGGTTCTTGTCTATTTTCATTCCGGGAAAGTTGGACGCAAAAATAAATGCGACCATTTGCAACAGGGCATTCAAAAGCATGCTGCTGTTATATATGGTCACCATAATGTTGGGGCCATGCGCCTTGGTGATGAACCATCCGCAAATGATCCCGGCCATCCCCATCACCCCCATTCCGCAACTGAAAAGAAGAAAAGACACATTCCCGACTGATAGAAAAATCCGGGAGAGTGTGTACGCCACAAACAGAGGAATTAAGCCGAGAAAGATAGTATTGCAAAGAAGAAGAAGCCAGGGGGATTCATAGGCGGTGCGGATATCGACAAAAAAGAGCGTGCCGATGAGCGTCCCGAAGAACGCGATTGTTATGGATGGCAGATGATCACGGTTTATTTTCAAGACACGGCATCCTTTAGGGCGCTGCGTATGCATAAAAAAGGTGCCATCCGGCATCCCTTCCTTCCCGCCAAACATTTTCTACTTTAACATCCGGCCTCCTTTTATCCAATGGTTTATTACAGCATTCGGCCTTCCGGAAATAACGGCGACAGACGCATTTAAAAAACAATTATATCTCTAACTATTATTCATACCGTAACGCTTCGATGGGATTGAGCCGCGCGGCCTGAATGGCTGGTCTAAGCCCGAAAATAATCCCCACAGCAACCGAGAATGTCGTGGCCATACCGATCGCGCCCACAGATACCTTCGTCGCCCAGCCTGCCACGGCCGACAGGATCGCCGCCACACCGACGCCGAGCATAATGCCGATCAGTCCTCCCACAACAGTCATCAACACCGCCTCGATCAGAAACTGAGTAATGATATCTGATTTCCGGGCGCCAATGGCTTTCCGAAGGCCGATCTCGCGCGTGCGCTCCGTGACCGACACAAGCATGATATTCATGATCCCGATCCCGCCGACCAAAAGCGAGATCGCCGCGATCGAACCCAAAAGAAGCGTCATGGTCCGCGTGGTGCTTTCCAGCGTGGCCTGGATCTCGGCCATGTTGCGGATCTGGAAAGAATCCTCCTTGTCCTTCTCGAGTTTCTGCCGCTTGATAATAAGCTCCCTGAGGGAATCCTGGGCCGCGGTCATAAGCGCCGGATCAGCGACTTCCACATCGATCGAATCCACATACTGCTTGCCCAAAAGACGGTACATCGCGGTCGTCACCGGCACCACGACCACATCATCCTCATCATGCCAGCCTGTCGCCCCTTTTTCCGGAAGAATGCCGATCACCTTGAAACTGACGCGATTGATCCGGATATCCTTGCCGATCGGATCCTTATCGCCAAATAATTCCCTCACCACCGTCATTCCGATCAGGACAACGCGCTGACGCGCCCGCAATTCTTCCTCAACAAAAAATCTTCCCGCCATGGGCGCAGCGGAACGCATTTCGGCATAATCCACCCCTGTCCCCTGCACTTGCGTGCTCCAATTCTTATCCGCCGCCACCAGCTGAACGCGTCCCGAAACCGTGGCGGAAGCGCGCTTGATCTCAGGCAAATGTCCCATGGCTTCTGCATCAGCCAATGTGAACCGCGTGACCGCGCCTGCACCCAGCGAAACCCCGCCCGTCTGGGAGGAACCAGGTCTCACCATAAGCAAATTCGATCCCAAGGACGCCAGTCTTTTTGCGATGGACTCCTTCGCGCCCTGACCCAAAGCCAGCATCGCGATCACCGCTGCCACGCCGATCAGAATCCCCAGCATGGAAAGAAGCGAACGCAGCCGGTTGGAAAGAATGGCCCGGACCGACTGACGCACATGATCCGCCAGTTCCGCCCGTCCGACCGTATGTTCCGACCTGGAAAGCGCCTCGTCAATGGATGTCAAATCAGCCTTCCCAAGAGAATTCTGCGTATCTTTTGTTTCATCCGAGATGATCCGGCCGTCGCGCATAAAAATGATCCGCCTGGCATGCTCCGCCACTTCCCGCTCGTGGGTGACCATGACGATCGTCTTGCCGGCTTCATTCAGTTTCTTTAAGATCACCATGATCTCGGCTTCGCTCTTGGTATCCAGATTCCCCGTCGGCTCATCGGCAAAGATGATCAGAGGCTCATTGACCAGAGAACGCGCAATGGCCACGCGCTGACGTTCTCCTCCGGAAAGTTCATTGGGCTGATGAGCCGCCCTAGACGCCAGACCGACATCCCTGATCTTTTCAAGAGCGCGCTCTTTCAAATGCTGTTTTCCGGCGTAAATCAAAGGGAGCGCTACATTATCGACCGCCGTGATCCGGGGAAGAAGATGAAACTGCTGAAAAACAAATCCTGCGATCTGATTACGCATCACGGCCAGCTGGTCATCGCCCAGACGGCTGATATCATGCCCATTAAGAAGATACGCACCGGAATCAGGCCGGTCCAGAAATCCCAGGACATGGAGCATCGTCGATTTCCCGGAACCCGACGGGCCCATGATCGCGACAAACTCGCCGGGCTTGATCGTGACCGAAACATCCTGAAGAGCACGCACCTCTTCACTGCCCATCTGATAAGTCTTGCTGACATTCTTAAGTTCGATCATAAAGAATTTCTAAAACCTTAAAGGTCATCTCAACATGCTCCCTCGATAAGGGCTCAACTCTCGTCTCTCAGCCCTCGTCTCTCGGCTCTTGTCTCTTAAGAAGCTTTCTTTCTAATGCCCCCGCCCGCCGCCACCCGGTCGCGCAGGCATAAAAGGATTGGTTCCGCCTTTGGCCGTTCCCTTCGAAGAATTATACGAAACGACTGCACGTAAAACTTTATCATCCGTAGTAAGGCCGTTGACGACCTCAACATTCTCGCCATCAGACAAACCCAGCTGAATCTCCTTATTGAGAGGCTTTTTTCCACGGCCCTGCCCCAGAAGAACATAATTCTTTCCATTCTCCTTCTTCACAGCCTGCTCGGGAATAAGAAGAAGACCATCGCGACTCTCCTGAATGATCTTCACATTCGCACTCATCCCTGAGCGAAAAACATCCGGGACCTCCTGAGGAACAATATCCACCGTATAGATCGTCACATTGCTGACGGTCTTGGATTCATAAGAAATATGACCAACCAGGGCCCTCAGCTCGATCTGCGGATAGGCATCAAGCGTGATCACGGCCTCCTGCTCAAGCTTGACCTTGCCAATATCCGTCTCATCAACCTGGGCCTGAACAATAAGTCTGTCAGAAAGAACAATGATCGGATCTGCCTGCGTAACACTTTGGCCGGGTTCAACAGCCCTCACGATGACATCGCCGTCGATCGGCGCCATCAAAGGGGTCGGCTTATAAACATCTTCCCAATTCTTCATCGTTTTCCCACCCTGAAGCCGCGCCGCATCCATCAAGGCCGCACGATCGGTCGAACTCATAAGCGCCAGGATATTACCGATCTTCACCTTCTGCCCTTCGACAACCAATATCTTTTCAATGCGCCCGCTGATCGGCGGTTTTATCTCCAAACGATTCTGGGGCTGTACCGTTCCGGTTGCGGAGATCGAACTTTCAATCTTGCCCAAGAAGGGATTTACATGCTTAAACTCAGCCTCTTTCTTCTTTCCCTTCCCAAACAAAAACCAGAGGCCCGCGACAACCAGCACAAGAGAAACCACAATCATCACATTCCGTTTATTCATCAACTGTCTCCCCTTTTGCCTGAAGCCAGCTGGCCTCAGAAAGTAAGGCGCTGGTCTTGGCCTGCAATAACGCCTTTTGATTCCTGACAAGATCATCTTCAATGATCGTCCAGTCATTAAATGTCGCAAGACCAGATTTATACTGAGCTTCCACGATATCCGCACGCGCCTGGGCGGCCTCAAAGAATTTCTCCTGAACAGATTCTTGATCCATATCATTCACCCACTGCGTCCATGTCTCGGCGAGTGTCAAGATCACGCCATCCCGTCCGCTCTGCTCATCAGCCGCTGACTGTTTATAGGCGGCTCTGGCCTTGGACAAAGCAGCCTGCTGCTGCCCCCCCTGAAAAATAGGAAAACTCACGCTAATGCCAGCTGACCAGCTTCCCGTCTTCGGCGGCCAAGTCCCATCGCCACGCCCTGCGCCCGCATCCGCATACACCTGTGGAAAGAAATCAGACTTGGCTGACTTAAACCCCAAACGCGCCGCCTCTTTTCTGGACACAAGATCTTTAAGCAACGGGGTCGTCTCAACAAGTTTTTCAACATCAGGCTTCCCCCTGTCTTTCTCATTGATCAACAGATCTCCTGTCACCGTAAGTGCCACAAACTTCGGTCGACCAAGCTCCTTAGCCAAACGCCTCTGATACAGTTCCATATTGCGCCTTGCCTCAATCAGATCAAGATCAGCTTGCGCGGCATTAGCCTCTGCCGTCAAGAGCGATCCTTTATGTTCACGTCCTCCCTGATACTGGAGAGTAACAAGATCCTTATTCTGTTTTCGGCGAAGAAGAATATTCTTCACCACCTTCACATTCTCCTGCGCGCTCAAAAGACCAATAAAAGCTGTCCGCAGCCGAAGACGGACATTGGAAGATGTTACCTGATAATTATAACTGGCAGACTTGATCCTCTCCTGCGCTGCGGCGAGATCATGGAAGGTCTTAAATCCATCAAACAAAAGCTGACGACCGCTCACCCCATACGAATAGGCCTCATTCTGACGCTGGGCCTGGGTCTTACTAACATCAGCACCAGCATTGGCGGTCACCTGCGGAAGCGCCACACTCCGGGCAAGCCCCTTATCTGCCCTGGCCTCATTCCATATCTCGCGTGCTGAAACAAGATCCGGATGATTTTTTCTGGCCTCTTTCAAACAATCGTCCCAATTCAAGGTCTCTGCTAAAGAAGGACTCGCAAGAAAGAATACCCAACACACCAAAAACAGGATTGTTTTCATATGTTTTTAATTATACACATATATTTTACAAACCATACCTTCATAAATAATAACAGGCACTATTTCTTTTCAGAATATTAGTGCCTGTTACTATTTACTAATTATATTTCTAATTCAAATTAGAATTTATTTACTTCGCCTGTTTCTTTCCTTTGCCCTTACCAGCTTTGGCCCCTTTATCAGCCTTGCCACCTAACTTTTGGGCAGCCGTCATCGTATTCTTTGGCTGAGCCTTCCTATCAGCCATCATATTCTGAAACTGTACGAATTGATCAGCAGTCAAGATCGAACGCACCTCAAGAATCGCTGCCAAACGCAGATCTTCTTTCTTCGCCACAAGCGTTTTATATTCACCATGAATCCTAGTCACGCCGTTCCTATCAAGAGCGGTCGCTTCCAACGCTTGGGTAAGCTCTTTCTGCTTTGCCGTCATCTGCTCCTTAACAACTTCCAAGTCTTGACGAGCCTTCTCACGATTAGCATCAAGCTTGGTCTTTTGATCTGGAGACAATTTCAATTTCTCTGCTATCTGAACAAGCCGTTTCTTCCCGCCATCCTTGTCATTGGCAAGATCACCCTGGGGCTGCGCCCACACAGAGCCGATGCAAAAAATCGCCATCAAACCACCCAAACACACGCCTCTTAAAATCTTCATGATTCCTCCTTGTCGTCTAGAAAATAAGTCTCCATCGATGTTCCGTACTTTCTCTCCCCACTATCTCTCATAATCCCCCCCTTGACCGATGAAAAATCCGCAACTTCGGCCATGTACAAAACCCGTTCTGTTTGTTTAACCTCCTCTGATCCGTTAATATTAAATTGAGTACCTACGATAATAAAACAAACTAAGATCGCCATCGCCCACCCTGTCGTTGGAAGAACGGGCGCGTACCATGATCTCATCTGTTCTATTGCCACATCCACCCACGTACACTTCCGCTCGGGCGCCTTCGGAAAAACCCGTAACATAATAGCATTCGCAACAGACTCGGGCATCCTCTCCCGAGGAAGATCCAAGAAGGGCGTAATCACCCTCTTAGAAGCAATGGATAAAAACGCCTGACAATCTGAGCAGTTCTCCACATGCGCTTCGCATTGAACCTTAACAGGACCCGTCAGGCACTTATCCAAATATTCCGTTAGAATAATCTCTTGGACCTGTTCACAATTCATATTGCATGACCTCTTCCTTCATAGCCAACATCTTTTCCCTGGCCCGTTTCAAGCGAGACCGAACAGAGTTAATGTCAATGCCCAATGTCTCTGCGATCTGTTGATAGGACAGCCCTTCAATACTACGAAGCACAATACAGGCACGCTGCTCAGGTGACAAAGACTCCAAAAGACGCTGGATAACATTCTCCGTATATTCCTTTTCAACCACATCAGGCGCCCTGCCTTCCTGCTCCAAAACCTCGTCATCATAGGCGACTGTCTTATCCTTCATTCTGGCCGTACGCTTCAAATAGTTAATGGCGACATTCATCGTGATCCGGTATATCCATGTCTTCAAACTCGAACGCCCCTCAAAATCCCGCAACTTCTTATGAAGCGTCAAGAAAACCTCTTGCGATACTTCCTCAGCATCCTGCCTGTGCCGCAGGACACGCAAGCTGACATTGAACACAAGATCCCCGTATGCCCTCAAGATATCCTCGAACGCATCTCTATCCCCGTGCGCAGCGCGCATAATCACGTCTTGTGCTATATCCTGCATGCCATCCCACTTCTCATGACTTCCGGGCTCTTCACTCCATTAGACACACGAACACCCGTAAAAGTTACTCCACAATAGAAAATATTCCCCAGCACCACGATCCCGTCTCGCATCCCGTATAAAAACAACCAGGGGACACATACCGGTATGTGAGCTGACCCGCTTCTGACGGACACTTCAATAGGGTACAATAGTAACCTGG